>DAOOVM010000049.1:0-15153 GCA_035370085.1 Rhodanobacteraceae bacterium
CGCCTCAGCGCCGCAGCGTGGTCGCCACCAGCAGCGCCAGTACGCCGAGCAGCAGGGCAAGCAGCAGGCCGAGGACGATCCACTCGCCGACGCCGCGGCGGTACTTCACCTGCGGCGTGGCGGCGATGATGCGGCGATAGTCCGGGCCGAGCACCGTGCGGCCCTTGCGGCCATGGATCAGATACAGGATCCAGCCGTTGATCAGGGTGCCGACGGGGAAGCTGATCAGGCCCAGCACCGCGAAGATCGTGCCGGGAATCTTCACCCACGGCCGCAGCCCACTGAAGCCGTAGCCCACGGCAAAGGCGCCGGCGCCGAAGGCAACATAGACCAGCAGCGGCACCAGCATGGCCGCGGTGGGCGCAGGCTGGGCTGGCTTGTGCTCGATCACGCCCAGCACCCCGGCGACGATGGCCGCCGCCATGCCGATGCCGCCGAGGTAGTACAGCAGGCCCACCGACTTCAACTGCACCTCGTGGCGCAGGTGCGCCTCGCGGATGGCCACGGCGTCGTCGTGGCTGCCCGGCGGGGCGTCGACCAGCGCGGCCTGCGGCGGGGTGTAGGGACTGGCGGACATCGGCTTCCTCCGGGATGGGCGCCGAGCATAGCCGAGGGGCGCGCTGCGCCGCGGCTTGAGCGCGGCGGCACGCATCGCCGATGCTGCCGGCTGTTCGCCCGCGTCCGCCGCGGCGTTCTGCTCCGTGTCCCATCCACGCAGGAGACCAGGCCATGTCCCGCACGCCGCTGTTCCAGCTGTTGCGCCGTACCGCTGCCCTGGCAGCGCTGTCGCGGCGCAGTGGCGAATCCCTCGACGCCCTGCAGCAGCGCGCGGCCGAGGCGCGCGTGGACGCCGCGCGCCGGCGCTTTCTCGGCCAGACGGCGACCCTGTCGGCGGGGCTGGCCCTGGCGGCCTGTGCGCCCGCGCCGCGGCGCGCGGGCGACGCGGAGGCCATCGCCATCGTCGGCGCGGGCATGGCGGGCCTGGTGTGTGCCTACCGCCTGCGCCAGGCCGGCGTGCCGGTACGGCTGTTCGAGGCGCGCGAGCGCGTGGGTGGGCGCGTGCTCAGCCTGCGCGGGCACTTCGGCGAGCGTGGCGAGCAGGTGTGCGAGCTCGGCGGCGAGCTCATCGACAGTGGCCATGCGCGCGTGCGCGCCCTCGCGGCCGAGTTGGGCCTGGCCCTGGACGACCTGAATACTGACGCCACGGCGGCCTACGGCGAGGTGTGGTGGTGCGGCGGGCGCCGCTACACCGAGGCCGAGATCCTGCGCGAGTTCGCTCCGCTGGCGGCGCAGATCGCGCGCGACGCCGAGACCCTGCCCGAAGCGCCCGTCACCTACGCCGCACCGGGCGGCATGGAGACGCTGGATCGCCTGAGCCTGAGTGACTACCTCGATCGCCTTGGCGTCCGCGGCTGGCTGCGCACGCTGATCGAAGTGGCCTACACCACCGAGATGGGTCTGGAATGCGCCGAGCAGTCCGCGCTGAACCTGATCGACTTCATCGGCACGGGCACGGAGCAGTTCCACATTTTCGGCGAGAGCGACGAGCGCTACCACGTGCGCGGCGGCAACGATCTGCTGGTGCAGCGGCTGGCGGCCGGTCTGGCCGACGCCATCGACACCGGCACCGCGCTGGAATCGCTGCGCCAGCGCGGCGACGGTGCCTATGTGCTGGGCCTGCGCCGCGGCGCGGCCAGCCGCGAGGTCGTGGCGCGGCGCGTGGTGCTGGCGCTGCCCTTCACCACACTGCGGCGCGTGCGCCTGGACCTGGACCTGCCGCCGGCCAAGCGCGCCGCCATCGCCGGCCTGCGCTACGGCAGCAATGCCAAACTGATGATCGGCTTCGACGAGCGCGTGTGGGCCACGCGCCACGCCATGAGCGGCGCGCTGTACAGCGACCTGCCGCTGCAGACCGCCTGGGAGACCAGTCGCTGCCAGCCCGGTCGCGCCGGCCTGCTCACCAACTTCACCGGCGGCCGCCACGGCCTGGAACTGGGCGAGGGCACGCCCGCGCTCCAGGCCGAACGCGCCGTGCACCAGCTCGGAGCCCTGTGGCCCGGCGTCGGCGCGGCGCGCCGCGGACAGCGCCAGGCGCGCATGCACTGGCCGAGCCAGGAGTGGACGCTTGGCAGCTACGCCTGCTACGGCCCCGGCGACTGGACCACGCTGCGCGGCGCCGCCGGCGAATCGGTCGGCGGCCTGCACTTTGCCGGCGAGCACTGCGCCTACGACAACCAGGGCTTCATCGAGGGCGCGGTCGAAACCGGCGAGTGGGTGGCGCAGGCGATCATCGAGCGGCGCGCGCTGCGCGTGGCGTGAGGGTGGGTTCGAACCGGAGTGTTCGCCCAGTGCAGCGCGCGGCGTTTGTTTCAGGCAAGCGGCGGGATGTCCGGCCGCGTCACGGGAGTAGCGCCATGTCCCTGCTGCATCGGGTGAGTCTGTGTTTCGTGTTGTCCTGCGGTGCCGCCGCGGCGGCGGACAGCGTGGGCGGCCAGTTCGTGCTGGACGGCAAGGCCTTCAAGCCGAGCCAGGTGGCCGCCTTCCGCGTGCGCGACCAGTTTCATCCGCGCGAGTTCGAGAGCTACGTCATGCTGACCACGGCGGCCGTCGATCGCGCTGCCATCGCCGCCGACGACGATCCCTACGCGGTGGCGATCAACGATCCGGCGGTGAAGGACGCCGACTATCTGTCGCTGTTCGTGCGCGCCAACGGCGAGGTGAGCATGAACGCGCACATCGGCGGCACGCAGTACGTGGACACCTCGGGCACGATGATGGGGCAGAAGGGCTCGCTGCAGGCGCAGTGCGCCAGCAACACGCGCGAGCGCGTGGCGTGCACGGTCAAGGTGGCAGCGCCGGTGAAGACCCACGACGGCCCCAGCTGGTCGGTCGACGTGAACTTCGACGCCGCGGTAGCGGCGCGGGCGCCCGGCCAGGCGGTGGCAGCCGGCGGCGGCGAGATGGGCCAGGCCCTGATGGCGCTGTATGCAGCCGTGCAGGGCAACGACCTCGGCCGGATCCTCGCCCTGCTCAGCCGTGCCCAGGGCGAGAACTACCGGCGCGAGTACAACACGCCCGAGGAGAACCTGCAGGACGCCAAGTCCACGCTGGGCTTTCAGCTGCCCAAGCACCCGAAGATCACCGGCGGCGAGCGCCTCGACGCGGACACGGTACTGCTGGAGGTGGAAGGTGTGCCCTACGAGAACGGCCGCATGCTGTACCTGGTGCGCATGCGGCGCGAGGACGGCCACTGGGGCTTCGACGGGGCCCGCGTTGCGGGCATGTTGAAGTAGCGCCGCGGCGCCACCCCCTGCCGGTGCGGCGCGGGTGCGCGCCGCACCGGCGATGTGGCCCTCAAGGCGCGGCGTCTGCCGCTTTTTCCTCGGCGGCGCGCACCCGACGCAGGGCGTCGGCGTCCAGGCGCAGCACCGGGTAGAGCCCAAGGCGCTCGTCGTGCCAGGGCGAACGCTCGAAGAAGAAGTCCAGGCGTCGCTGCGGGCTGGCGGCGAACGCCGGGTCCTTGAGCGCGGCATCGAACTCGGCCTGCAGTTGCGGCCGCTGCGCCAGCAGCTCGCGCGCGATGCGCTCGGCCACGCGCGCATCGGCGTACTCGCGCTGCTCGAAGATCACGTTGAACCAGCCCCAGCGCAGCAGGGCATCGGGTGCCTCCGGTTCCAGCAGGTGCGCGGCCACGCGTGCGGCGCGCTGGTCCATGGGCACCAGCACCGAACCGGCGGCGAGGGTCTCCTCGCGCGCCTCGTCGCTCACCTGCACCGAGGTCAGCATCAGGCGGTTCTCGAAGGGCTGCGCGCTCCACTGCGGCGCGGCGAGGCGCCAGGCGCGCACGGGCAGGCGCTGCGCCTGCGCCAGGCGTTCGGTGCGCACGCCGTGCTGGGCGAGCTTGTCGATCACCTGGCCCCAGGCCGCCGGTATGACGTAGGCGGCGGGTGGCGCGGCAGCCACACTCACGCGCAGGTCGCGGAACCAGGGCACCGTAAGGGTCCGCCTGTGGCGGGGGTCGTACTGCGTCCAGCGGTCGCCGGAGATCGTGCTCGGCGTCTGCGTGTAGGCGTAGCCCTTGAACGTGAACGGCACCGAGCGGCCGTCCGGCTCGAAGCGCAGCGGGATGCGCGCTGCGGGCTGCCCTGCCAGGGCCGCCGTGTCGGCGTCGGCCTGTGTCGTGGCGCGGCGCAGGGCACCGGGGTGGACGTCGAACTCGCGCAGCAGTTCCGCCAGGAGGTCGTAGGTGGCGCGCACGCGCTCGCCGTAGGGCTTGAGCATGTGCGTCTCCAGCAGCAGGCCGGCGCGGTTCTGCAGCGCGGCGTAGCCGGTGGAGTAACGCGGACCGGAGCCGAAGTTGCCGATGCCCTTGGCGGGGTCGTGGTGGTCCACCAGTTCCAGGTAGGGCGCCAGCAGGTGGCCGCGTCGTTCCGTGCGTGGGAACACGCGCCCCTGGAGCGCCGCGTCCTGCCAGGCCTTCACTGCGGGATGCAGATTGCCCCAGTCCTCGGTGTACCAGGTGAGGTCGTACTGGTAGTCGGCGCCGTCGGTGGTGTGCACGTCGACCAGCAGGTCGGGCAGCCAGGCGTTCCAGAAGGCCAGCCAGGCCTGCATCTCCGGTGCCTCGGCCTTGACGTAGTCGCGGTTGAGGTTGAGGTTCTGCGCGGTGCCGCGCCAGCCCATCTGCGCCGGGCCGTTCTGATTCACGCGCTGGTAGGGCGAGCGCCGTTCGTGGCCGTCGACGTTGAAGATCGGCAGGTAGAGCAGGATGCTGCGCTCGAGCCGCGCCGGCGGCTTCTTCGCCAGCGCCAGGTCGCGCAGCAGCATGAGGCCGGCGTCCTTGCCTTCGATCTCGCCGGCGTGGATGCCGGCCTGGACGAAGACGATCTCCTTGCCGCTGGCGCGCGCCGCCGCCGGGTCGAACTCGCCGCCGCTGGCGACCACCGCCACGGTGAGCTCGCGTCCCTCGGGCGAGCGGCCCATCGACACCAGACGCAGGCGCTGCGGCGCGGCGGCCGCCAGACGCTGCAGATAGGCCTGGGTGTCGGCGTAGTCCGGCGTCTGGCGGAACTGCGTGGCTTCGGCCGGCGTGGTCCAGTCGGCGGCGGGTGCAACGGTGGCAGACAGCAGGGCCAGGCAGGCACAGAGGCGCGGGATCATGCGGGTTCCGGACAGACGGCGGCGCGAAGCGCGCAGTCTGCCCGAAGCCCCGCGCTGGCGGCGAGCACTCTCAGCGGCCGCGCCGCCAGGGCAGGCAGAAGGGATCGGAGCAGTGGGTGATGCCGAGATTGCCGTTGGTGCCGGTGCTGCGCCGCGTGGCGAACAGCGGCGCGCCGTCGCTGCCGATGACGAAGCCGTAGGCGATGGGATCGGCCGGCACGATGGCGCCGCTGGACTGCGTCACGAAGGTGGGCGCACTGCAGCGCGCGTCGGCGCAGTGCACGAGGGTCAGGCCGGGGCTGGCGCCGGTGTGGAAGCTCAGCAGGGGCAGGCCGTCGGCGCCGTTGGCCGCATACACCTGCTGCAGGGTGTAGCCGCTGACGCCGAGCAGTGGCGTGATGGTCGCGCTGCTGCAGGTGGGGGTGCCGCAGTGGGCCACCCGCGCCCCCTGATTGCTGCCGTTGTCGGTCCAGTAGGCCACCAGCGGCAGTCCGTCGCTGCCTAGCATGATGCTGCTGGCGATGCCGGCACCGGTCGTGGCATCCAGCACCGTCGCGCTGCCGGCTGCGCAGTTGGCCGCGCTGCAGCTGGCCACCTTGAGCGCCTTGGCCGTGGCGTCGTAGTAGCTGACCACGATGAGCGGGTCGGAAGGGCCGGGCACGACGAGCAGCGCGCTGTGCTGGCCGACGTCGTTGGCGGCGCCGTCCAGCGTGACCGGTGCCTGCACCGCGCTGCAGTCCGGCGCCTGGCACACCGCGACCTTGAGGTTGCCATTGGCCGCGTCGTAGTAACTGATGACCGGATTGCCGTACTGGTTGATGCCCAGGGAGCTGTAGCGGCCGACGTTCGGGCCGGCGTCGACCGTCACCGCCGTGGCGGCGGAGCAGGCGGTGTCCATGCAGGTGGCGAGCTTGAGCGAGCCGGTGAAGAAGCCCTCGTAGCTGAGGACGGCGCGGCCCTGACTGTTGATCGTGATGGCGTGGGTCGGGCCGCTGCCGGCACCGTCCACGGCGACGTCGGACACCGCGCTGCAGGCGATGTCCGCGCAATGGGACACGTGCAGGTTGTTGCTGAACTGGTTGTACCAGGCGATCACGCCCAGGCCGTCCACACCGAGGGCAATGGAGGATTCGCCCACCGTGCCGGGCAGGTCGATGTCGGCGCGGCTGAAGGCGGGGCGCGGCGGCGGCAGCGCCGCGGCGACCGGCGTGTCGCAGGTGACGCTGCCGTCGGCGGCGATGCTGCGGATGGCGCTGCCGACGGCGCAACTGCCGCCGACGCGCGCCTGCACCTGGCTGGTGTCGATGTCGGCGCTGCCGATGCTGGCATCGGCGATCTGCGCGCTGCCCACCGCACCGCTGGCGATCTGCGCCGCGCCGACGCCGCCGTTGGCGATGGCGAGGTTGACCGTGCCGCTGCTGCCGCCGCCGCTGAGGCCGGTGCCGGCGGCGACGCCGGTGAGCGTCCCGGCCGCCTGGCAGGACACCGTGCCGTCGGCGTTCACCTGGCGGATGGCGCTGCCGGCGGCGCAGCTGGACGTCACGCGCGCCTGCACCTGGGTCGGGTCGAACTTGCCGGCGGTCACGGCGAGGCTGCCGAGCTGGGCGCTGCCGACCGCGCCCGGTGCGAGCATGGCGGTGACCACGCCCGCACTGGCGATGGCGAGGCTCACGTTGCCGCTGCTGCCGCCACCGCTCAGGCCCGCGCCCGCCGTGACGCCAGTGACGGTGCCGCTGCCGGCGCTTTCGCACTGCACGCTGCCGTTGGTGCCGATGGCGCGGATGGCACTGCCGGCGCTGCAGCTGGCGCCGACGCGCGCCTGCACCTGGGTGGGGTCGATCTGCGCCGCGCCGACGGCGCCGTCGGCAACGCCCAGTGCGCGCAGGGCGTAGGGCGTGGCGCTGAGCAGCTGGCGCGGCGCCAGCACGTTGCCGTCGACCGTGATCTCCAGCCAGCGCGCCTCGCCGTTGAAGGCACCGGCGCCGAAGTCGAGGTCGATGGTCAGCAGTCCTGCCACCACGGGATAGTTCGCCATGGCGATGGCGCTGCCGATCTGGTTGCCGCTCTGCATCGCATCGTAGAGGCGGAATAGCAGGTTGGGTGTGCCCGTCAGCGGCAGGCCGCCACTGTCCAGTTCGCCCTGGTAGGTGAAGGCGCTGCCGGCGGGGGCGGCCGTGGCCGCACCGGCGAGGAGCAGCGCGCCGAGCAGCGCGGTGCGGAGGATGGAGAGGCAGCAGCGGTTCATGCGCAGGTTCCGTGCGGGTGGACGGGGCGACGCGCGCGGGCGCGTCGGCGGGAGGGTCGGTTGCAGCGCACGCCCATGGCTCAGGGCTCGAAGCCGTCGGCGAAGAGGCGGTCATCGGGCAGGCCGGCGCTGGCCCAGTAGCCGCCCTGCAGGCGCAGCGCGCCTGCGCCGGCATCGAGGGCGTCGGCTTCGGGCTGGCCGGCGGTGCCACGCAGCACAAAGGGGCCGCCATTGCTGCTGCCACCGCCGCCCGCGACGACGTGTCGGCGCGCACTGACCGCGGCCGCCGCGCTGCCGGCGAGGATCAGGCCGAGCAGCGACGCGACGAGCGCGCCGCGCGTGCCGGTACGCGCCGCGGTGCGACGCCGCGGAGCGGAGAAATCGGAAGTGCGGGTGCCGCGCATGGTCCCCCCCGACCGCCGCGCTGGGCGAAGGCGCCCGCTGCGGTGGCGGTCATGCTGGAGAGAACGCGGCGCGGCGGCGAATCGAACAGACCGCGCCGCGGCTTCCTACTGCGCCGCCGCGCGCTCCTTCATTTCCTCGGAGAGTTCCCTGCCGAGGTAGGCGTCCAGGCCGCGCCGCGCGGCGTAGATGAGCGGCGTGAGCACGATCGCGGCGACGAACTTGTAGATGTAGTTCACCGTGCCAACGGCGAGGAACAGGGCGATGGACCATTTCTGCGGTCCCAGCACGAAGGCGATGTACAGCACCACGAAGCTGTCGATGAACTGCGACACCAGCGTGGACCCGGTGGCGCGCAGCCAGATGTGCTTCTCGCCGGTGCGGGCGCGGATGGCGTGGAAGATGGCCACGTCGATGAGCTGGCCGACGAGGAAGGCGATGATCGAGCCGGCGATGGTCCACAGGCCCTGACCGAAGATCGCGGCGAAGGCGGTCTGCAGGTTGTCCACGCCCTGGTTCCTGCCCGCGCCCACCCAGAAGCCGGCGGGTGCGAGGTGGATGGCGGCGAAGGCGAACAGGTAGGCGTAGCAGATCAGTGCCACGGCGAGCCAGGAAATGAACTGCACGCCCTTGCGGCCGAAGTACTCGTTGATCACGTCGGTCATGATGAACACGATCGGCCACAGCAGCACGCCGGCGGTGAAGTTGAGCGAGCCGGACTGGCCGAACAGGTTCCAGTTGAGCGGCGCGATGCCGAGGGTGTCCTCCAGCGCGAAGATCTTCACGCCGACGAACTCGGCGATGATCGCGTTGGCGATGAAGAATCCGGTGAGGACGAGGTAGAGCTTCTGCGAGCGGTTGTCGATGTCCACGGGGCGTCCCTGCGGCAAGAGGCGGGAGAGGGCGTGCAGCGCCGGCGGGCGCGGCGGCGAAACTAGTTGACCTTGTCCATGCGCCGCGTGAAGGCCGGCAAGGGGGCGTCGGGCGCCACCGCGCCACCGGAAAGGATGAAGGCCATGGCCTGGTCCACGCTCCAGTCGGTGGCGGTGAGGCGGTCCAGCGGGACGACTTCCAGGTAGCCGCCGGTGGGGTTGGGCGTGGTGGGCACGTACACGGCGGCCAGTTCGCGCCCGTCGGCGTCGGCGAACACGCGCGTGACGAAGCCGATGGTCTTGAGGTCGGGCGAGGGGAAGTCGATCAGCACCACGCGCTGCGTGCCGCTGGGCTTGTTCTGCAGCACGCTCATCAGCTTCTTGGTGCCGCCGTAGATCGACTGCACCAGCGGGATGCGCTCCATCAGGCGGTCGATGGCGGCGAAGAGACGCTGACCCAGCACGCGGTCGGCGATCAGGCCGATCAGGTACAGGGTGAGCAGGGTCACCACGAAGCCGATGATCGAGACCAGCCAGGCGTGCCCGAGCCAGGCGGCAGCCCCGGGAAAGGCGCTGGAGAGGCCGTCGAAGATGGACGCGATGACCGGCGCGCCGAACTGCGAGAGCAGGTTGAAGACGAACTTGAACACCAGCCAGGTGATCCACAGCGGGAACACGGCGAGCAGGCCGGTGAGTACGTAGCGTTGCGGGTGGAGGGGGCGCATGGGCGGGGCCAGGAGTGAGGGGATCGAAATCGGGGTGGACGTCGGGTTGCGAGGCAGGGGCTGGCAGGGGGGACGCGGAGGAAGCAGAACACACAGCGCGGTACAGCGCGGTTCGTCGCGCTCATTCCTCCCAGGCAGCCTGTCACGCCGCCATTTCCGCGCTGACTATTCGCTCCCGGGCAGGTCGTCCAGCGCCACCTCGCGCAGCACGCGGAAGCCGACGGTGGTGTAGCCCACGTCCGGATCGCTGGCGCCGCGGTGCTCCAGCGGGGGCTCGGCCGGACCGTCGCGCCAGGACGTGCCGCGGAACACGCGCTCGGGGCAGGCGCTGTCCTTGAGCAGGGCTTCCAGCGGCGCGCCGCTGCTGCAGTCCAGCGTCCACTCGCTGACGTTGCCGAACAGGTCGGCGATGCCCAGCGCACCGGCACGGAAGTGCCCGACCGGGGCGGTGTAGGCGTAGCCGTCGCTGCATTTGTAGCGGTCACCGAGACCGAGCAGACTGCCCTTGCTCGCGTCGGCCACGTTGGCGCCGCGGCAGGCGTCGGCGGCGCTGATGCCGCGCGCGGCGGCCCGCCACTCGACCTGGGTCGGCAGGCGGTAGCTGGCGCCGGTGCGCTGCGACAGCCAGCGCGTG
The DNA here is from genome assembly GCA_035370085.1 of Rhodanobacteraceae bacterium. Lineage (GTDB taxonomy): Bacteria > Pseudomonadota > Gammaproteobacteria > Xanthomonadales > Rhodanobacteraceae > Tahibacter. Next base: position 10,039 of record DAOOVM010000049.1, read on the forward strand.
TAGGCGCGCGCATCCTGCCAGCTCACGCACACTACGGGATCGGCGTCGGTCTGGGCGAAGTCGGGGTCCTGCCAGGCGAGTTTCTTCAGGCGCGACAGCGGCTGGTGCGGCACGCGGCAGGACGCGGCGGCGCGGCCGCTGGCGCGGGCGAAGGCGGCGTACTCGGCGCGCGTCACCTCGGTGGTGGCGAGGGCGAAGGCGTGGTCCAGAGCGGGAGCCCCGCGGTCCGCGGGCACGAAGACGAGCGGCGGACCCGCGGCATCGCGCATCGCAGCGCCGGCGGTGGGCAGCGGCGTGCGCAGCAGGGCGTCGAGCCGCCGCCGCAGTTCGGCTCCCTCGGCGCCGAGCGCGTCCATCGGCGCCCGCAGGCCTTCCAGCGCGGTCGCATCGAAGCGGCGTGCGGCGCGCTGCAGGTTCCGGTTCAGGGCATCGGCAGCGCGGCTCGCGAAGCTGCTCCACAGCGCGCCGTGCTGGGCGGGCGCCCGGTCGAGCAGCAGGCGAACCTGCTCGATGTCGGCGCGCGCGGCCGCGGCGTCGTCGCGCTGCAGGGATTTTTCCAACCGCGCGCCGAGGGCATCGAGCACGCCCTGTAGTCCGGCCAGGGCCTCGGATTGGTCCGGGTAGGGCTTGAGCACGGCGAGATAGCGCTCGGCGGCGTTGTCGCCAGCCGGTTCCACCAGCTTGCCCTGCTTGAGCAGCGCGCCGCCCTCGGCCAGCAGGCGATCGAGCGTGGCGGTGTCCAGCAGCCGTTCGGCGGCGCCCGGCGGGACGGCGTCGTCCGCGCGCCCGGCGGCGGCGTTGCCGGCCGGTGTCGCCCCCGTCGCCGGCTCGCCGCCGGCGCGCTCGGCCGCGGGGCCGCGCAGCAGCTGACCCGCACCCACCAGCAGCAGCCCGGCCGCACCCGCCGCCAGCCAGTGGCTGCGCGACCAGGCCCACCGCTGGCGACGCGGCGCGGGTGCGCCGGCGCCGGAGGGCGCCTGGCCGTTGAGGTGGGCCTGGACGGCGTCCAGGGCCTCCAGCAGTTCAGCGGCACTCTGGAAGCGTTCGGCCGGATCCTTGGCCAGCGCGCGGTCGATCAGCGCCTGCCAGTGGCGCCGCGTGGGCGAGAGGCGCGGTACCGGGTTCTCCACGTGCGCCAGGGCCACGGCCAGGGCATCGGGTCCCTGGAAGGGCAGTTCGCCCGCGACCAGCTCGTAGCACAGCACGCCGAGGCTGTAGAGATCGGAGCGGCCGTCGATGGCCAGGCCGCGCGCCTGTTCCGGGCTCATGTAGCCGGTCGAGCCCAGGGTCGCGCCCTCGCGCGTCACGCGCACGTCGCTGTGCGTGGCCAGGGCAATGCCGAAGTCGGCCAGCAGTGGCCGGTCCAGCTTGTCGAACAGCACGTTCTCCGGCTTCACGTCGCGGTGCACGATGCCCTGGTCGTGGGCATAGGCCAGGGCCTGGCACAGTGCGCGCATCACCGCCACGATGCCGGTCTGGTCCTCGCGCAGGTCGCGCGCGGCGAGGTCGCCGTTGGGCAGGTAGGGCATGGTGTAGTACAGCTGCCCGGTGGAGGTGCGGCCTACCTCGTAGATGCTGACGATGTGCGGATGGTCCAGGCGCGCGATGAGGCGTGTTTCCTGCTCGAAGCGCCGCACCAGCTCCTCGCTCGGCGCGCGCTGCACGGCCAGCACCTTGATCGCCACCTGGCGGCCCAGGGCGGTCTGCAGCGCCAGATACACCGTGGCCATGCCGCCTTCGCCGAGGGGGCGCACGATGCGGTAGCCGGGAATGTCGAAGGTGGGCGTGGCGGCGCTCATGCCGGACCGGAGGGGGAAGGTCGGCGGATTCTAGGGCAAGTGCGCGCCGCGGCCGCCGTGGCCCGGAGCGCCCTGGGTGTGACGGCGTGCGCTGGCGGCGCGTTGGGGCCTCTGGCAGGCTAGCCCCGCATGCCGTCCCTGCCCACGCCCCTGCCCAAGAGCGCGCTCGCCGCCGCGGCGCCGCCGCTGTCGCATCCGCTGCCGGCGCGCCCGGTCGTGGTGGCCCTGATGGGCCTGCCCGGCGCCGGCAAGAGCACCGTGGCGCGCGCCCTGGTGGCACAGCTCGGCCTGCGCTGCGTCGACCGCGACGCGATCCGCGCCGCGCTGTTCCCGCGTTGCCGCTACAGCTTCATGGAGAAGCGCGCCGCGTTCCGCGCCCTGCTGCTGGCGCTGGAGATCAACTGCATGCTGGGCGAGTCCACGGTGATCGACGGCTGCACCTTCTCGCGCCGCCAGGACCTGCTGCGCGTGGACCAGGTGGTGCGCAAGCTCGGCTACCAGCCGGTGGCCATCCACCTCGACTGCCCGGCCGAGCTGGCGCGCGAGCGCATCCAGGCGGATCTGGCGGGCGCGCGGCATCCGGCGCGCGACCGCTCGCCCGAGCTCGTCACCGAGGTGCTGGCACGCTTCGAATCGCCGCCGCCGGGCGCACTGTCCATCGACGCGCGCCTGCCGCCCGACGAAGTGTGCCGCTTGGCCGTGCGCAGCGTGGCCGCGCTGGCCGGCATCCCGCTGGCCTAGGCGTCCCGGCGCTTGCGCCGCACGTAGACCTGCTTGCGCACGCGGGCGATCAGCGCGCCGCCGGCGGTCTTCACCTCGGTGTCGAACCAGTGCAGGCATCTGGCGCCGTCGGCGGTGGCGGCGCGCAGCTGCTCCAGCACCGCCTCGTCCAGGCGGAATTCCGCGTACACAGTCTCCCGCCCCAGCGCGACGAAGTCGATCTCGCCGGCCTTGTCCCAGACGATGTAGTCGCGCCCCAGGCCGTGCATCACTAGGATCATCCAGAACGGATCGGTCATGGCGAACAGGCTGCCGCCGAAGTGCGCACGCACGTAGTTGCGGTTGTACCAGGCGAGCTTCAGGCGCACCCGCGCGTAGCGCCAGTCGTCCGCCAGCGCCAGCACGCGGATGCCGGAGAACAGGAAGGGCGGCCAGAGGTTGAACAGGCGGCGCAGGACGCGGGGTGTCATGGCGGAGGGCGATGAGGACGGGCTCGCAGCGTGGCGCAGGCGGGCCGAGCAGGTGCTCCAGCCGCGCCGCGTCTGCGGCGGCGCCGGGTGCTGCCGAAGGTGTGCGCCGGCCGCCGCGCCGCGGCGTGCACGCTAGAACAGCACGGCGGCCATCTTGCGCCGGTAGGCAGCGACCAGGTCCTCGTCCTCGACCACGTTGAAGGCGGCGATGAGGCGCTTGCGCGCCTGGCCCTCGTTCCAGTCGCGCCTGGCGCGCAGAATGTGCAGGAATTCGTCCAGGCCCGCCGCGGTCTCGCCCTCCAGCAGCAGGCGCACGCCGAGCAGGTCGTGTGCGGCGAAGTCGTCCGGGTCGGCGGCGATGCGCGCACGCAGCGCCTCCGCCGCCGGCGCGCCGGCGAGGGCCCGGGCGAAGTCGAGCTGACCGCGCAGGCGCTGCGCACGGCTGTCGGTGGCGAGGTTGGCGGGCAGGGCGTCCAGCTCGGCCTCGGCTGCCGCGGCGTCGCCGGCCTGCATGAGCGCCAGCGCGAGGTCGAGCTTCAGCTCCGGCCTGTCCGGCGCGGCGGCGATCTCCGCGCGCAGGCGCGCCACGGCATCCTCGGGGGCTTCCGGCGGCAGGAAGTCGTCTTCTGCCAGCGCGGCCGGCGCACCGGGTTCGATGCCGTGCTTGGCGAGGAACTTGCGCACCTCGCCCTCGGGCAGGGCGCCCATGAAGCCGTCCACCATCTGGCCCTGCTGCAGCAGCACCACGGTGGGCAGGGAGCGGATACCGAACACCGCGGCGAGCTGCTGCTGCGCATCGGTGTCGACCTTGGCCAAACGGAAGGCGCCGCCGAATTCGCCGGCGAGTTTCTCCAGGATCGGGCCCAGGGAACGGCAGGGACCGCACCAGGCCGCCCAGAAGTCCACCAGCACCGGCTGCTCGAAGGAGGCATTGATGACCTGCGCCTCGAAATTGGCTTCGGTGGCGTCGAAAACGTGGAGAGACTCGGCCATGTGGGGGTACCTGCGCGGAAGGGAGGGCGGCGCGCCGCCCGGCCGGAACCGAACGGAGACGCCGCCGCAGTGGGGGCGGCAGGGTACGCGATCAAGGGCGGCGGCGGAATCCGTGCCGCCGCGCCGCGCGGGCGCGCGGTCTCAGTCGCGCGCGACGGCGCGGCCGTCGCGCTTGACGACCTTGCCACCCTGCATGACGAAGCGCACGTTCTCCATGGCGGCGATGTCGTCCAGCGGATTGCCCGGCACGGCCACCACGTCGGCGAACTTGCCGGCCGCCAGTGTGCCGAGCTCGCGTTCGCGGTGCAGCAGCGTCGCCGCGTTGATCGTGGCGGCCTGCAGCGCGGCGGCGGCGGGAATGCCTGCCTCGACCATCAGGGCGAATTCGTGCGCATTCTGCCCGTGCGGATACACCGCCGCATCGGTGCCGAAGGCGATCTTCACCCCGGCCTTGTAGGCCTTGCCGGCGGTGGCCTGGATGATGGGGCCGACCTGCAGCGCCTTGGCCGCGATCCGCTCGGGGTAGTAGCCCGGGGTCTTGGCTTTCTCGGCCACGTAGTGGCCGGCGCTGATGGTGGGCACGAGCCAGGTACCGTGCTCGCGCATCAGCTTCATGTCCGCCTCGTCGAGGAAGGTGCCGTGCTCGATGGAATCCACGCCAGCCAGCACGGCGCGGCGGATCGCCTCCGCGCCGTGGGCATGGGCGGCCACGGTGTAGCCGTAGTCGTGCGCCGCGGCCACCACGGCCTTGATTTCCTCCAGCGTCATCTGCGCGTTGTCCACGCTCGCGCTCTCGTCCAGGACGCCGCCCGAGGGCATGATCTTGATGAGGTCGACGCCGTCCTTGTAGTGCTGGCGCACCGCCTTCCAGGCGTCCTCGGGCGAATTGATGATGCCCACGCGCGGGCCGGGATCGCCGGCGAGGTCCTGGCGGTAGCCGTCGGTGGGATCGGCGTGGCCGCCGGTGCTGCCGATGGCGGTGCCGGCGGTGAAGAGGCGCGGCCCCGGCACCACGCCGGCGCGGATGGCGTTGCGCAGGGCAAGGGATTCGTTCGCGGTGTCGCCGAGGTTGCGCACCGTGGTGAAGCCCGCCAGCAGGGTGCGGCGGGCGTAGACCACCGAGCGGATGGCGT
>DAOOVM010000050.1:0-15114 GCA_035370085.1 Rhodanobacteraceae bacterium
CTAGTTCAGCTGGCGCGGGCGCGCCGCTCGAAAGACCTCAGCGGCGCAAGCGGAAGTCCAGCGTCGCGGCCGCACCGCCCTGCGGGCGCGGCCGCAGCGCCACGCGCCAGTCGTACAACTCGCACAGGCGCCGCACGATGGCCAGACCCAGCCCCGCGCCCTTGCCTGTGGCGTCCTTGCCGCGCACGCCGCGCCGGAACAACTGGTCGGCTTCCTCCGCGGCAATGCCCGGGCCGGAATCTTCGACCACCACCTTGCCGTCGCCGACGCGCACCACGACTTCGCCGGCCGGCGTGTACTTGAAGGCATTGCCGATGAGGTTGGCCAGGGCCACCGCGACCACGGAGGACGGAGCCACCACTTCCAGCGGCTCCTCCACCTCCAGGCGCGCCACGACCGGCTTGCTGCCCAGGTTGGGACGCTGGGCGTCGATCACCTGCTCGGCCACGCGCGCGACGTCGGTGGTCTCGCCATCGGTCGGGGCCTCGCGCGAGCGTCGCGACAGCAGCAACAGCGCTTCGGTCAGTTCCGTGGACTGGCGCACGGCCCGCTCGATGCGCCGCACGCGGTCGCGCACCTTCTCCGTCACCGCCGGCGAGGCCAGCAGCAGTTCCGTCGTCGTGGCGATCACCGCCAGGGGCGTGCGCAGCTCGTGGCTCACGTCGGCGTTGAATTCGCGGTCGCGCTCGACCAGCTCGGTCAGCCGGTCACGGTAATCGTCCAGGGCCGCGGCCAACTGGCCGACTTCGTCGTTGGCGTAGTGGTCGGCCAGGCGGTCGCCGCCGCCGTTCCCGCGCAGGGCGCGCAGGCGCTGCGCCAGATCCGCCACCGGCTGCATCACGCTGCCAGCCGCCCACACGCCCAGCAGTACGGACAGCAGGGAGAACACGCCAAAGGCGGCGATCAGGGCGATCAGCAGCCGCTCCTGCCCCTCTTTTTCCTGGGCCGTGTCGTACTTGAGAAAGAACCAGTAGTCGGCGTCCTTCTTGACTGCGAGCTTGTAGATCAGCTTGCCGCCGCGGCCGTCCGGTTCGGTCAGGTCGTGCACGCCGTCGCGCAGGTCGCGCCAGGCGAAGGGTACGTTGGCGAACTTGCGCTCGCTGATCACCCAGCCTTCAATCTTGTTGAAGGTGATGAGCTGGTTGCTGGGGTCCTTGCGGAAGGAGGTCGCATAGTCCGCCAGATTGCGCTCCAGCGTCTTGGTGATGAGCTGGTTCTCCAGCCGCTCGCGCAGATAGACCGCGCTGAGACCGAACATGGCGCTCAGCACGATGCCGAAGATGGCAAACGAAATGATGATGCGGCTGCGCAGCCGGCGCCGGTAACGCATGGGTGTCTACGGGCGGCGGAGACCGGCCGGCATGCCGCGGCCGCGCGCGCTAGACCGGCGCCGCATCCGGATCCACCATGCGGTAACCGATGCCGTGCCGGGTCTGGATGAGGGGCTTGCCGAAGGGCTTGTCGATCGCCGCGCGCAGACCGTGGATGTGCACGCGCAGGGAGTCGCTATCGGGCAGTTCCTCTCCCCACACGCGGTGCTCCAGGTCCTGGCGCGTGACCACCGAGGGGCTGGACTCCATCAGGATATGCAGCAGTTTCAGGCCGATGGGATTCAGCTGGATCGCCTTGCCGCCGCGCGCCACGGTCAGCGTGTCGAGGTTGTAGCTGAGATCGGCAACCTGCAGCACGCGGCTCTGCTGCCCCTTGCCGCGCCGCGCCAGCACGGTGATGCGCGCCTCCAGCTCCTGCAGCGCGAACGGCTTGGTCATGTAGTCGTCGGCGCCGGAATCGAAGCCGGACAGCTTGTGCTCCAGCGCGTCGCGCGCGGTCAGCATCAGTACGGGCGTTTGCTTGCGCGCTTCCTGACGCAGCTTCTTGCACACCTCCAGGCCGTCCATGCCGGGCAGGCTGAGGTCGAGCACGATGACGTCGAAATCATTGACGACGGCCAGATGCAGTCCGGTGACGCCGTCGCCGGCGAAATCCACCACATGGCCGCGGTCTTCCAGGTAGTCGCCGATGTTGGTGGCGATGTCGTTGTTGTCTTCGATGACGAGTACGCGCATGCCGTTCAGGTTAGCGGGACTGGGAGACAAGGGCCAGCGGCTGGCCGGCGAGTCCTTGCAGACCCGGCAACCAGGCAGAAGTTCGGCGAAGGAGGCGCCCGCCGGTGCCGCAGTGAGCCAGGTGCGACCACGGGTGCCGGAAAAGAAAATGGCCCGGTCCGGTGCTATTGGGGGAACGCACCGAGACCGGGCCAAAAGCTACTGCCCCGATTACCGTAATCTGCCTGTCACCTGACCTGAGGTTTAGGAGTGTCGAGCAGCACTACAGTGGGGGGAATCGTAGGCAGCAGCGGCTTAGATTTCCGTTAAGCGCGCTTGAGGCTTTCGTTAGCGCCCTCGCCGGCGCCGGACCCTGCCCTGAGCGTCCGGCGTCGTGCGGCGCGCGCCCCGGGCTAGCGCACGGAGACGACGTCGACGCCGGCCGCGCGCGCGGCGTCCTCGACGCCGTCGGCACGGCGGCACAGGCGCGATCCGGTCGTGATGCGACAGCTCGTCTCGGCGCTGACTTCCTCGGTGTTCGCGAGGTCGGGCAGGCGCGCGTGGCCCAGCGTGAACAGGAAGTTCTGCTGGTAGTGCACGCCGCGGTGCACGGTGGCCGGCGCGAAGCGCCACCAGCGCAAGGCCTGCAGTGCGGCGGCGTCGAACACGCGTTCGGGCTGGGCGGAAAGGACGCGCGCGGATACCACTTCCCCGGCACTGCCCACCTCGAACTCCAACGTCACCACACCCTCCAGGCCGGATTCGCGCGCCGCTTCGGGATACACCGGCTGCACGACCTTGACGGGCTGCAGCACGGGCAACGGCGCCGCCTTTGCAGAGAGGGCCGGCAGCCTCGGCGCCGGAAGCTCGATGGCGCCATCAAGCACCGCCGTGGCGGGTGCCGCCAGGCGTGGCGTGGCGACGACCAGGCTGCGCGCCGGCAACGGCAATGGCGTATCCGCTGCCACCGCGGGTGTGGTCGCGTCGCCCGGCGGCAGCGCCATGCGCGCACGCAGGCGGCGCCAGTCCGGGGCGTCCACCAGGTCAGCAACGCTCAGTCGCGGCGGCGGCAGGCTGCCCACGGCGAGCAGGCGCGCCAGGCGCAGCGGCATGTCCTGCATCTGCGCGGCCAGCCAGTGGCGCTGCTGCACCACGCCGGCCAGCAGCACCAGGCCTGCCACCCCCAGGGGCAGCAGGCGCCCGGCCGTCCGCGGCGCAAGTGTGGTGTTGGGCACGATGCCGGCGATGCGCTGCACGCGATCGAGCAGCACGCCTCCGCTCGCGGCCAGGACCAGCGGACGCTGCGCGCTCACACGCAGTCCCTCGAGATCGGCCAGGGTGCGGGCGTAGTCGCGGGCCTGCCCGCCGCTCAGGCGCAGCACCAGTGCATCACAGCAGATTTCGCGTTCGCGCCGCAGTTCGCGCGAGATCCAGTGCACCACCGGGTGGTAGAACAGGATCGTCTCGACCACGACCTGCAGCAGGTTGACCATGCAGTCCCAGCGCCGCACGTGGCCTAGCTCGTGCGCCAGGATCAACTCCACCTGCGCCGCCGGGAAACCCAGCGCCACTGCCGCCGGCAGCAGGATCACCGGGCGCCACCAACCGATCAGGGTCGGCGTGTCGACATGCTCGGACCACAGCAGGCGTACGCGGCGCGCGATGCCGAAACGCTGGTGCAGGCGGGCCAGCACCTCCTCCCACTGCGGCAGCGCGCGGCCGCGCCCGATCAGCTGGAGCAGGCTGCGCCAGTGCAGCAGCGCGCGCACGGTCAGCACCGCGACCCCTGCCGCCCAGGCGGCGACGAGCCAGAGGGCCCAGGCCTCGCTGCCGGCCGCATCGGCCGCGCGCACCACGAAGGTCGGAAGCCCGCCGGCGGCGTCCGCACCGGCAGAGGACAGGCTCGCCGCCGGCCCCAGCAGCAAAGAGAGGGTGAGCAGCGGCGCCAGAACCAGCAAGGCCAGGGCGACCAGGGCCGCCGCATAGCGCACCTCTCCGGCCGGCAGCCAGGGACGCAGCGCGGCATAGACCGCGCCGACCAGCGCTCCCTGCCAGAGGAAGTGCAGCAGGGTCCAGCCGATGGCGTGCAGGGCCGGCCCCAGTCCGGTGAGCAGCAGGTCCATCACGGCACCTCCTGTTCCAGGCGGTCGAGCAGACCGCGGATTTCGTCCAGTTCCTCGCGCGTGGCGCGCTGCGAGCCCAGGGCGTGCAGCACGAGCTGCGAGGCCGAGCCATCAAACACGCGCTGCACCATGTCTGCGAGAAAGCGCTTCTGCGTACGTTCCTTGCTGACCGCCGCGCGGTAGACGTGCGCGCGCTGCGAGTCGTCGCGCTCGACCAGGCCCTTGGCGTGCATGACCTGCAGCAGCTTCAGCGCAGTGGTGTAGCCGCCGCCGTCGTCGCGGTAGAGCAATTCGTGCACGTCGCGCACGGTCGAGGCGCCGCGCTCCCACAACACGCCGAGGATGGCCAGTTCGGCCTCCGTAGGCTTGGGCGTTTCGGGCAATCTGCGGACGCTCATGGCGGCACTCCCACCGGCAATGGCAAAGGCACGATGCCCGAGCGCGCCGGAGGGCGCAAATGCGGGCGGTCTGGTCTGCCCGCCGGTCGTGCGCCCGGGCGCGCCACCGGCGGATCTTGTCTTGTCCCGGGGCGACCCGGGGTGCAACAGGTGTCGCTGCCCTGCGCTGGGGGAGGGGAGGGTCGGCGCAGGGCAGCGACGCGCAGCGGCCTCAGCCGCCGCGCTCGATCGACTTCACGGCATTGGTCTGGCGCAGCAGATCCTGGGTGGCGCGGCGCTCCTGCTCGATCTCGCCATAGGTGCGGCAGGTATTGACCGGGCGGTGCGACCCGGTGGGGGCGCGACGCTCGCACACCAGGCGCTTGCTGTCGCGCTGCGCCAGGATGGCGTTGACTTCTTCCTGGGCGTTGACGATCTGCAGCTTCTCGGCATCGTTGATGCGGCTGCCGTCGGCGTGCTTGTCGAGGATGGCGGCGATGCTGTTGAGTCGCTGCTCCACCGTGCGCTTCTCGTCGTCCTTGATGAACTGGTAGCGGCCGCCCTGGCCGATCTGCGCGCGGATGCCGTCCGCCTGCTTGTCGAACAGCACCTTGGTCTGTGCCGTCAGCACCGGCTCGGCCTTGTCCGACGCCAGGGCCAGAGCCGGGATACCCAGACTGCCCACCATCAGGGCCGTGGCCAGAAGGACTCGTTTCATGCGCTACTCCTCGAAATGCGGGATCAAAGAGTACCTGTACCGGCACGGGCCAGCGGGCGGGACTCTCGTTTGGTCCGGGTCGCAGTGGCGCCGGTACAGTGCACGGGCGACGGCGATCCAGTGGACGAATCCTAGGCAGAACGCCCGGAGCGTGTCAACGATGAATTTCGTACTAACTCTTTCGTGAGGCGGCAGCGCTGCGCGCGCGCAGGCCGCGGCGCCGCACCCGGCCCTCGATGTAGGCCACGATGGCCGCCGCGACATCCACCCCGCTGGCCGCTTCGATGCCCTCCAGCCCCGGCGAGGAATTGACCTCCAGCACCAGCGGCCCGCGGCGCGAGCGCAGCAGGTCCACGCCGGCCACGTTGAGCCCCATGGTCCGCGCCGCGCGCAGCGCCGCCTCGCGCTCGGCCGGTGTCAGCGTCACCGGGCTGGCGCTGCCGCCGCGGTGCAGGTTGGAGCGGAACTCGCCGTCGCGCGCCTGCCGCTTCATCGCTGCCACGACGTCGCGTCCGACCACGAAACAACGGATGTCCGCGCCACGCGCCTCGCGCACGAACTCCTGCACGAGGAAGTTGGCGTACAGGCCGCGGAAGGCTTCGATCATGCCCTGGGAGTGCGAGCGCTTCTCCGCCAGCAGCACGCCCTGCCCCTGCGCTCCCTCGTTCAGCTTGATCACGTGGGGAGGCTCGCCGAGCAGGGCCAGCAGGTCGGCCGTGTCGTCCGGGTTGTCGCCGAACACGGTGCGCGGCAGGCCAATGCTTTCGCGCGCCAGCAGCTGCAGGCAACGCAGCTTGTCGCGTGCCCGCAGGATGGCATCGGACGCGTTGGGGGTGAAAACCCCCATCATCTCGAACTGGCGCAGCACCGCCGTACCGTAAAAGGTCACCGACGCACCCACGCGCGGGATCACCGCGTCGTAGTCGGCCAGCGGTCGCCCCTTGTAGTGGACGCGGAACTCGCCCGGCGCGATGCGCATGTAGCAGCGCAGCGGGTCGAGCACGCGCACGCGGTGGCCGCGCGCGCGCGCGGCTTCCACCAGGCGACGGGTGGAATAGAGCTTGGCATTGCGCGAGAGTATGGCCAGCTTCATGAGCGCTTCCTGGAAGGCCGACCGCAGGCGTAGGAGCGTGCCGGATCGACGTGAAACCGCGATTGCAGGGCAGTGCGACCGAGCAGCAGCGGAAAGGTCAGGGCGCCGCGGCTGGCCAGGTTAAGCTCCATCTCGAACAGCAGGCCGGCCAGGCGCAGCTCGGCGTGGATGAACCAGCGTTCGGTGCCGCGGCCGCCGGAGTCGACCACCCGGCGCCGGTCCAGCGCGGGAGCCTCGCCCACCAGAGCGCGCCCCCCGGAGCCGCGCGGCCGCAGGCCGAAGCGCAACCACTGCTCCCGGTCGCGACGGAACTCCTCCAGCCAGTCCACGTGCAGTGCGGAGCTGCGCGCGCCGGTGTCGATCTTGGCTCGCAGGGGCGCCGGGCTGAACTGCGGCAGCACCACCCACTCGCGCCAACCGATCAGCTGCGGCCCGTGCATCGGCTCCCGCCTCCGGCGGAAAAAGCGACAGCCCCGTTGCCGGGGCTGTCGGAGATGGAGCGGGTGATGGGAATCGAACCCACGTTAGCAGCTTGGGAAGCTGCAGTTCTACCATTGAACTACACCCGCACTCAGCGCGTATTTAGCCATAGCGGACGCGCGCGCGGCAATGCGCGCAGCCGTTGTGGCTGCTGTTCTGAACGCGCGCTGCGCGTCGTTTGCGCCGCAGGGGCGTCCGCTGCCAGCGGCAGGCCGGCATTCAGCATGCTTCCGCTGTGATACGCGGGCGTGCAGCGGCGGCGGGGGTCCGACCATCGTTCCAGGCACGCCTACCGGGAGTCCGACATGTCCACGCTTTTCCGCTTCGTCCTGACGCTCGCGCTCGCCGCCGGCGCAGCCGCGAGTTCCGGCGTCCGCGCCGACGACTATGCCGACCCGCCCAGCCGCGTGGCACGCATGAGCTACCTGCGCGGCGACGTCAGCTTCTCGCCGGCGGGCGAGAACGACTGGGTGGTGGCCACGCTCAACCGGCCGCTGATCCGCGGCGACCGCCTGTGGACCGACCGCGACGCCCGCGCCGAGCTGCAACTGGGCAGCGCGGCGCTGCGCATGGACGAGCGCACCAGCCTGCAGCTGCTGAACCTCGACGATCGCACCACCCAGGTGGAGCTCACCCAGGGCACACTGAACCTGCGCGTGCGCCGGCTCTACCAGGACCAGGTGTACGAAGTCGACACGCCGACCCTGGCCTTCGCCATCACGCGGCCGGGCCAGTACCGTATCGACGTCGATCCGCAGGGCCGCCACACCACGGTGGCGGTGTGGGACGGCGGCGGCACGGCCTATGGCGACCACGCCAATTTCCCCGTGCGCGACGGCGAGGCGATCCGCTTCTTCGATCCCGCCCTGCGGGACTACGAGGTCTACGACATCCCGCGTCCGGACGACTTCGACCGCTTTTGCCTTGACCGCGACGAGCGCCTCGACCGCGCGGTGGCGCTGCGCTACGTGCCGGAGGACATGGTGGGTTACTCCGACCTCGACGACTATGGCACCTGGAGTGAAGTGCATGAGTACGGCGCGGTGTGGTACCCGACTCGCGTCAGCGCGACCTGGGCCCCCTACCGCGACGGCCGCTGGATCTGGCAGGAGCCGTGGGGCTGGACCTGGGTCGACAACGCCCCGTGGGGCTTTGCTCCCTTCCACTACGGCCGTTGGGCGTACGTCGGCAGCCGCTGGGGCTGGGTGCCCGGCCCGAGCCGCGTGCGTCCGGTGTATGCGCCGGCCCTCGTCGCCTTCGTCGGCGGCAACCACTGGAGCGTCGGCGTGGCCGTCGGCGGTGCCGCCCCCATCGGCTGGTTCCCGCTCGGACCGCGCGAGGTCTATTGCCCGCCGTACCGCGTCAGCCGCAATTACTTCACCAGCGTCAACGTGACGAATACGGTCGTCAACAACACCTACATCACCAATGTCTACAACGACTACTCCAGCGGCCGTGCCCTGACGGGGCTCAACTACGCCTACCGCGGCAACCCGCAGGCGCTGACCGCAGTGCCGGCCAACGTGTTCGTGAACGCGCGTCCGGTCAACGACGCCGTGATCCGCGTCGACCGCGAGATGGCGGCGCGCGCCGAGGTGGCGCGCGTGGCCGCCATCGCCCCGGTGCAGCGCAGCGTGATCGGCGGGGCAGCCGCCGCCCAGGCCGTGCCGCAGCGCGCCGTGCTTGAGCGCGGCGTGGTGGCGCGCAGCGCACCGCCGCCGGCGACTACCCCGTTCGCCGCACGCGAGCAGGCCCTGCAGCGCAACCCCGGCCGGCCGCTCGACGCCGGCAGCGCGACGCCCCTGACGAACACACGCAGCCGCGGCGCCGCAGAGACGCCCGAGCGCGTGCGCATCGTCGGCAACGGAGAAGCGGTGAATACGCGCAGCGCCGCCCCGGCTCCGGCGCGCGGCGAGCGTATCGAACGCGACCGCGGCGGGGAGACGCCCGCGCGCAACGAGCCGGTACTGCGCACGCCGCGCGAGGCGGCACCACAGCGCGACGCCGGCGAGCGTCCCTCGCCGCGCGGTGAAGGGCTGCCCTCGCGCAGCTACCGCAACGGCGTGGACGCAGGCGAGCGGCCGACGACGGCACCCCGCGCAAGCGACACCGCGCCGGTGCAGGAGCGCGGCGTGCAGGGACGCCCCGCCCGCAGCGACCTGCCGGCGCGCGACGAGGTGGGGGATCGCGGCGGGCGCGACGCCGCCGTGACGCGCCCGGCGGACGTGCGCCGCAGCGACGCGGCACCGCGCGAGGTCGAGCGCACCGCGCCGCGCCAGGACGTCGAGCGCGCAGCGCCGCGCGCCCGCGACGCGATCCGCGAACCAGAGCTGCGGCGCGAGGCGCCGGCGCGCCGGGCAGAGCCGGTCGAACGACCGGCCGAGCCCATCCAGGAGCGCCGCATCGAGCAACGCGCTGAGCCGCGTGTCGAGCCGCGCGTCGAGCGCCGCGCGGCGGAGGTGCGCGAGCCCGTGCAGGTGCCCCAGCGCGAGGTGCGTGAGGTGCGCGAGGCGCCGCCGCAGCAGCAGCGCGCGCCGGCGCCGCAGCGCACCGAGACGCCCGCCCGCGAGCGCAAGGACCGCGGCGACGACAACCGCAAGAAGGACGACAACTGAGGCGCTGGGCCGGGCCATGGACGGCCCGGCCCCGCCGACGCCCTCGGACCGTGCGCCAACGGCGGTTACAATGCCGCCATGCGCATCGAACTCAACGGCCAGGCGCACGAATGCCCGCCGGGCCAGACGCTGGACCGCCTGCTCGCCGACGCCGGCTACGGCGGACGCCGCGTCGCCGTGGAAGTGAACCGGGAGATCGTGCCGCGCGGGCGCCTGGGTGCGCACGTGCTGCACGAGGGCGACCGCGTGGAGATCGTGCACGCCATCGGCGGCGGCTGAGCGCGCCGCCGAGCGTGCCGTGCCAACGCCGCGGCACCGGCGCGGCGCACGCGCTCTGCTACCATGCGCGCGCTCCGAATCCCGCCTGGACACTCCGTGCACGACGCGCTGACCATCGCCGGCAAGACCTACCGTTCCCGCCTGCTGACCGGCACCGGCAAGTTCAAGGACCTGGACGAAACCCGCCGCGCCACCGAGGCCGCCGGTGCCGAGATCGTCACGGTCGCCATCCGCCGCAGCAACATCGGCCAGCATGCAGGCGAACCCAACCTGCTCGACGTATTGCCGCCGGACCGCTACACCATCCTGCCCAACACTGCCGGCTGCTACACCGCCGACGACGCCGTGCGCACCTGCCGCCTGGCGCGTGAGCTGCTCGACGGTCACACCCTGGTCAAGCTTGAAGTGCTGGGCGACCAGAAGACGCTCTACCCCGACGTGGTGCAGACCCTCGCCGCGGCAGAGTTGCTGGTCAAGGACGGCTTCGACGTCATGGTCTATACCTCCGACGATCCCATCCTGGCCAAGCGTCTGGAAGAGATCGGCTGCGTGGCCGTCATGCCTCTGGCGGCGCCGATCGGCTCGGGCCTCGGCGTGCAGAACCGGTACAACCTGCTGGAGATCGTCGAAAACGCCAAGGTGCCGATCCTGGTCGATGCCGGCGTGGGTACCGCCAGCGATGCCGCCGTGGCGATGGAACTGGGTTGCGACGGCGTGCTGATGAATACGGCCATCGCCGGGGCCAGGAACCCTGTCCTCATGGCCAGCGCCATGCGCAAGGCAGTCGAGGCGGGCCGCGAGGCCTTCCTCGCCGGGCGCATTCCGCGCAAGCGCTACGCCTCTGCCTCCAGTCCGCTCGACGGCACCATCGGCTGAGGCCGGCATGACGCAGGCGCACGGCCCCGACGATGCCAAGCGCCCGCGGCGCATCCGCAGTTTCGTACTGCGCCAGGGCCGCACCACGCCTGCGCAGGCGCGCGCCTTCGACGCGCACTGGTTGCGCTTCGGCCTGGAGCTGGGCGATGCACCGCGCGACTTCGATGCCGTCTTCGGCCGCCGCGCGCCGCGCGTGCTGGAGATCGGTTTCGGCAATGGTGAGCAGTTGGCGTGGTCGGCACAGCACGAGCCGGACTGCGATTTCCTCGGCGTCGAGGTCCACCGCCCCGGTGTGGGCCGCCTCATCAATGCCCTGGCCCTGCAGGACGCCCACAACGTGCGGGTCTACCACCACGACGCCGTGGAGGTGCTGGAACGGGAGATCGCGCCGCACTCCCTGGCCCAGGTGCGCATCTACTTCCCCGATCCCTGGCACAAGAAGCGCCACAGCAAGCGCCGCCTGATCCAGCCCGGGTTCGTCGACCTGCTGGCCTCGCGCATGAGCCCGGGTGGACTGTTGCATCTGGCGACCGACTGGGCCGACTATGCCGCGCAGATGCTGGCCGTGCTGGACGCCAGCCCGCTGTGGCGCAATCGCGCCGGCACGGGCCGCTTCTCTCCGCGGCCACCCTGGCGCATCCAGACCCACTTCGAGCAGCGCGGGCTGCGCCTCGGCCACGACGTGTGGGACCTGCTGCATGAACGCCGCTGAGACCAACTGAGACCGCCGGACACACGCCCGCGACCCGATGGATACCGGTCTGCCCCTCACCACCGACATGTTGCTCGTGTTCGGGCTGATCGTGTTCACGGTGGCGATGCTGGTGCTGGAGTGGATCCGCGCCGACGTCGTCGCCCTGCTGGTGCTGGTGGTCATCGGCATCACCGGCCTGATGCCGGTGGACCAGCTCTTCGACGGCTTCGCCGGCAATGCGGTGATCTCCCTGATCGGCGTGATGATCATGGGCGCCGGACTGGACCGCACCGGCGTGCTCAACAAGGCGGCCAGCGCGATCCTGCGCATGGCGCAGGGCGTGGAGGGGCGGCTGTCCCTGCTCATCAACGCCATGGCCGGGAGCCTGTCGTCGATCCTGCAGAGCCAGGCCCTCGCCGCGCTGTTCCTGCCGGTGGTTTCGCGCGTGTCGGCGCGCACGGGCGTGCCGCTGCGGCGCCTGCTGCTGCCCATGGCGTGCATGATCCTCGCCGGCACCAATACGACGATGATCTCCAACTCCCCACTGATCCTGCTCAACGACCTCATCGTCAGCGCCAACCGCAACCTGCCGCCCGGCGCCAACACCATCCGTCCCTTCGGACTGTTCGCCATTGCCCCCATCGGCATCGCCCTGCTGCTGGCCGGCCTGGCCTATTTCGCCTTCTTCTCCCGTCGCCTGATCCGCGAGGACGAAAGCGCCAAGGAGAAGGTCACGCCCGGTCGCACGGAAACCTACTTCGCCGAGACCTACGGCATCGACGGCGAGGTGTTCGAACTCACCGTGACGGCCGAGAGCCCGTTGGTCGGCATGAGCGTGGGCGAGGCCGAGCAACTGCGCGGTGCGCCGCTGATCCTGGCCATGAAGAACGGCGACGAGGCGCGTCTGGCACCGCCGGCGGACCAGATGATCTGGGTGGGCAGCGTGCTTGGCGTACTGGGCCGCCGCGACGCCATCAACGATTTCGCGCAGAACCACCTGCTGCAAGTGCAGGCGCGCCTGCGCCAGTTCGGCGACATGTTCAATCCCGGCCGCGCCGGCATTTCAGAGGCGGTGATTCCTCCCACCTCGCGCTTCGTCAAGCAGGCCATCGGCGACCTGCGCCTGCGCAAGCGCTACGGCGTGTCGGTGCTGGCGCTGTACCGCGGCGACGAGGTGTTCCGCGAGGACCTGCGCGCCCTGACCGTGCGCGCCGGCGACACCCTGGTGCTGCACAGCGGCTGGCGTGACCTGGAACTGGCCGCGGAGGACCGCGACTTCGTCGTGGTCACCGACATCCCGAAGATGGAGGCGCGCCCGGCCAAGCTGTGGCATGCCGTGGTGTTCTTCGCCCTGGCCTTGCTGCTGGGGCTGTTCACCACGATGAAGCTGTCGGTGGCCATGCTCACGGGCGCGGTCGGCATGCTGCTGGCCGGCGTGCTCAGCATGGAGGAGGCCTATGGCGCCATCAACTGGAAGACCATCTTCACCCTGGCCTGCCTGATCCCGCTGGGCTGGGCCATGGACTCCACCGGCGCCGCCGCCTGGCTGGCGCAGGAAGTACTGGTCTACCTTGGCGGCTGGCCGCAGTGGGCGCTGCAGGGGGTGATCGCCCTGCTGGCCCTGCTGTTCTCCCAGGTCATGTCCAACGTCGGCGCGACGGTGATGATGGTGCCCATGGCCATCAACATTGCCCTGGCGTCCAACGGCAATCCGGCCGTCTATGCCCTGATCGTGGCCATTTCCACCTCCAACACCTTCCTGTTGCCCAGCGCCAGCCCGGTGCTGCTGGTGGTGGCCGGTCCGGGCGGCTACCGCGGCAAGGACTTCCTGCGCGTGGGGCTGCCCCTCACCCTGGTGATGCTGCTGGTCATGCTGCTGGCGGTGAACCTGACCTTCCGCCACGGCTGAGCCGCGACGCCGCCGCGCTCAGCCCAGGCGCACCTGGCCCGCCTCCACCCGCACCGGCACGCGCGCCAGCCCGCTGCGGCAGGGGCCGCCCAGGCAGGCACCGCTGGCCACGTCGAACACCGCGCCGTGGGCCGCGCAGACAATGGTGCCGTCCTTGACCAGGAACTTGCCGGGCGCCCAATCCAGGCGCCGGCCGGCGTGGGGACATTCGTTGTGGTAGGCATGCACCTGGGCGCCGCGCCGCAAAAGGATCAGGCAGAAGCCGCCCGTGCTGCTGTCCACATCCACCGCCAGGGCATTGCCATCGGCGATATCTTCGAGGCGGCACAAGGACTTGGCGTCGGATTCGGGCATGGACTACGTCTTTCGGCACTTGCGCCGCGGGGGCCGGCGCCCACACTGGGCGGGCGTCCGCCGCGAAAGGCGCGGCGGCGCCGCATCTTGCCACACGGAGTACCGCTGCATGTTCCAGCCCCGCTTCTTCGTCCTGCGCCGGCCGCGCCACCGCCTGCTGCGCGTGCTGGGAACGCTGCTGGGTCTGGCCCTGCTCGCCGGCCTGCTGGCCTTCGGCGTGGTGGCCCTGCTCGTGCTGGCGGCGATCGGCGGCGTGGTCTGGCTGGTGCGCCAGCTGCGCGCCAGCCCACTGGCGGCGAGCGCGACCGGCGCGCAGACCCGTCCGGCGCCGCCGTCGGGCGTGATCGAGGGCGAATTCGTCGTGCTGCGCGACGGCCCGCGCCTGCGCTGAGGCCGCGCGGCGCTCAGTCGGCGTCGTCCAGCAGTTCCATGGCCATGACGATGGCGTCCTCGCGCCCGCGACGCGAGGGGTAGTAATTGGGACGGCGGCCGATCTCGTTGAAGCCGAGCGCGTCATACAGGGCAATGGCCCGTGGATTGGAGGGCCGCACTTCCAGGTACACGCGCTCGGCGCGGTGCCAGCGTGCCAAGTCCACCAGGCGCTGCATCAGGCGCTTGCCGAGCCCCTGCCCCTGTTCCTCCGGCGCGACGCACACATTGAGCACGTGCGCCTCGTTGGCGGCGATGGACAGCACGCCGTAACCGACCACGTGGCCGCCGCGCACGAGCACCCAGCATTGGTAGCCGGCCTTCATGCAGTCGCGGAAGATCCCCAGGGTCCAGGGAAACTCGTAGGCGCGGCCCTCGATCGACGCCACCGCATCGAGGTCCTCCGCGCGCATGGCGCGCAGTTCGGGCAGCGGGGGTTTGAGCATCGCGACCATGTCAATCGCCGCGAAAGCGCCGGCGCAGGGGCTTCAAGGATTGCCACAAGGCGCGCTTGGCCGCACCGTCGCGCCACTCGACCGGCGCCGTCGTGACGACGATCTGCGCGGCCTGCTGCGTGGTGGTGGGCAGCTGAGCGCCGAGCGGCCGCGCCAGCGCAGGACCCAGCACCAGGTAGGCAGGCGCGGCAGCCGGCGCCTGCGCCAGGCCCGCGGCGCTGGCGTCCAGCCACTGCAGCGCGACATGCGAACCGAGCAGCCGCTGCAGCAGCGCCAGACGCGCGCGATCGGCCGACTGCCCAACCACCACCAACTGCGGCGGGCTGCCCTCGTCTGCACGGCCCGCTGCCTGCGGCACGCCCGCTTCCACGGCAACAGTCGCGGCCTGCGGCGGCCCCGCGGCCGCGCGCCGCCGGTACAGGGTGATGCCCATTGCCGCCAGCAGTTGCCGACGCCGCGGTGCCGTGACGTTCGCCGTGCTCATTTCGCCGCCAGGCGCAGGGCGCCCAGGTCGCCGAGGAATTCGCCGTAGATGCGGTCGAGCGCGGCGCCGAAGGCCTCCACGCTGGCGGCCAGGTCCTCGCCGGCGGCAGGCGCCTCGGCGCGGTAGACCCGCTCGCTGAGCAGGTCTCCGCCGCGCTCCACGCGCAACTGCAGGGCGACCTTG
>DAOOVM010000051.1:0-14962 GCA_035370085.1 Rhodanobacteraceae bacterium
ATAGTCGGCAGCGCGCAGCACGCGGGCGTTCATGCGCCCCCCTTGAAGCGCTGCAGCACGAGCAGGCTCGCGCCGTAGGCGACGAGCGTGGCCAGCACCGCGGCGGCGAGGCTCAGCCAGAAGCCCACGCCCGCCCGCAGCAGTGCGGCCAGCACCACGAACAGGGCCAGCGAGGGCAGCACCAGCCAGAGGATGTCGAGCGAGAATGCTGCGAGGCGCTGCGCATCGTGCGTATCGCGCCACAGCCACAGCAAGGCCAGCAGCGAGCTCAGCGGCAGCGACACCAGCAGGGCGCCGGCCACGGTCGAGCGCCTGGACAGCTCAGACGCCCCGGCGATGACCAGGGCGGACACGAGCGTCTTGAGCAGGAACGCGCCCACGGCCTCAGCCGAGCAACTGCTGCAGCTGCGCGGCCGAGCGGCGCAGACTTTCTTCCCAGCTCCAGCCGACGATGGCCTCGCCGGTCAGGGCATCGGCGAAGTCCTCCGCTTGACCTGGCGCGAGCAGATGGCGGTAGTCCACCGTGATCTCCGTGCCGGCGGCCAGATCGTCCGCGGCGAACACGAAGCCCAGGTGCCACAGTCCGGTCGGCGCGAAGGCGTGGTTGATGTAGCACTCGTCCGGCCATTCGGGCGTGACCGTGTAGCGGTCCTCGAACCAGCGCACGGTGGCCGGCAGCAGTTCGGCCGCGTTCGGCAGCGCCGCGATCTCCTCGAAGCGCCACACGCGCGCAATGGCGTCGGGTGCGGTGATGAGGCGACCGCGCGGCAGCGCTTCGTCCAGGAACAGGCCCTGGCCAGCGCCCGGAATGCGCGAAGGAGCGACGTGGTACTTCGGCAGGATCATGCGCGGTGCGGGGCGGTACGCGGGGCGCGCAGTGTAGCCCAAGCCCCGCCGCGCCACGGCGCCGCCCCCTGTTGCCCGGCGGGGATCCCGGCGGCCCCGGCGCGGGCGCGCCGGTCCCGCCCCGCCCGACCCGCGCGAGGGGGTGCGCGGCCGGGCGGCGGCGGTGGGGTTCAGCTCGCCGGCTGCGCTTCGGCCTTGGCCGCGGGCTTGCTCTCGGCCTTGGCCTTGGGAGCGGCGTCGCCGACCAGGATCAGGTCGCGGTTCTTGTCCACCAGCTTCTGGCCGATGCCCTTCACCTGAGCGAGCTCGTCGGCGCTCCTGAACGCGCCGTGTTCCTTGCGATAGGCGACGATGGCTTCGGCCTTGCTTTGGCCGACGCCCTTGAGCGCGGCGGCGAGGCTGGCGGCGTCGGCGGTGTTGATGTTCACCGCGCCGGCGAAGGCGTTCGCGGCGAAGGCCAGCGACAGGGCAAGGGCGGCGAGCAGGGACTTGAACATGGCGTTTCTCCGTTGGCTGGGGTTGCGGTCGTGCCGGCGGGTAGTGCCGGTGCAGACAAGGTAGGCGCGCACCGTCGGGGCTGCGTCCGCGCCGCGCGCGCCAGGGCGTGCGGCCGTCCCGCGCCGCGCGGTAGGGGAATTCCTACGCGCCCGGGTGGCGCCGCGCCGCGCTGCTAGAATTGCCGCCTTTTCCCCTCGCAGGAACCGCCATGGACACCGCCCGCGCTCAAGCCTTCATCGACGCCAAGTGGGACGACGAGATCGTGCCGCAGCTGGTGGAGTACATCCGCATCCCGAACAAGTCGCCGATGTTCGACGCGCAGTGGGCGCAGCACGGCTACATGGATGCCGCGGTGGAGCTCCTGGCCGGCTGGGCGCGGCGCCAGGACGTGCCCGGCATGGCGCTGGAGGTGGTGCGCCTGCCCGGCCGCACGCCGCTGATCTTCATCGACATCCCCGCCAGCGGCGGCGCGGCCGGCGACGACTGCGTGGTGCTGTACGGCCACCTGGACAAGCAGCCGGAAATGACCGGCTGGTCCGACGGCCTGGGGCCGTGGACGCCGGTGATCCGCGGCGACAGGCTCTACGGCCGCGGCGGCGCTGACGACGGCTACGCCATCTTCGGATCGCTCACGGCCCTCCTGGCCCTGCGCGAGCAGGGCGTGCCGCACGCGCGCTGCGTGGTGATGATCGAGGCCTGCGAGGAGTCGGGCAGCTACGACCTGCCGCACTACGTCGACCACCTCGCCGCGCGCATCGGCAGGCCCTCGCTGGTGGTGTGCCTGGATTCCGGCTGCGGCAACTACGAGCAGCTGTGGCTGACCACCTCGCTGCGCGGCCTCACCGGCGGCAACCTGACGGTGAAGGTGCTGGAGGAGGGCGTGCACTCCGGCGACGCCTCGGGCGTGGTGGCGTCGAGCTTCCGCATCCTGCGCCAGCTGCTGTCACGCCTGGAGGATCCGGCCACCGGCAAGGTGCTGCCGCGCGAGCTGCAGGTGGAGATCCCGGCGCAGCGCCGGCAGCAGGCGCGCGAATCCGCCGCCGTGCTGGGCGATGCGGTGTATTGCAAGTTTCCCTTCGTGGACGGCATGCGGCCGATGGATGCGGACCTCACCGAGCTGGTGCTCAACCGCACCTGGCGTCCGGCGCTGTCGGTCACCGGCGTAGGCGGCATGCCGGCGCTGGACTCCGCCGGCAACGTGCTGCGTCCCTACACCGCGGTGAAGCTGTCGCTGCGCCTGCCGCCCACGCTGGAGGGCGGCCCTGCCGGAGATTTCGTCAAGCGCCTGCTCGAGTCCGATCCGCCCTACGGCGCCAAGGTCAGCTTCGAGCTGGAGAAGGCCTCCACCGGCTGGAACGCGCCGGCCCTGGCCGGCTGGCTGGAGCAGGCGGTGGACCGCGCCTCCCGCGCCAGTTTCGGCGCGCCGCCGGCCTACATGGGCGAGGGCGGCACCATCCCCTTCATGGGCATGCTGGGCGAGAAGTTCCCGGGCGCGCAGTTCCTCATCACCGGCGTGCTGGGGCCGCACTCCAATGCGCACGGCCCGAACGAATTCCTGCACATCCCCACCGGCAAGCGCGTCACCGCCGTGGTCGCGCAGGTGGTGGCCGAGCACTGCCAGGCCAGCGCCAAGGGTCTGACCGCCGGCGTAGCCGCCAGCGCCGCGCACAGCCACCACGGCGACCACGGCTGCTGCTGAGTTGGCGTTGCTGGTCCGCGCCGCTGGCCCGCGCCGCGGCGCGCGCTAGCCTTCGGCGCGCTTGATGCCCACGCGCCAGGCGAACACGGCGGCCTGGGTGCGGTCGGTGAGGCCGAGCTTGCTGAGCACGTTGCTGACGTGGGTCTTGACGGTCTTCTCGCCGATGCCGAGGCGCTCGGCGATCTGCAGATTGGTGCAGCCGTCGGCCATGAGGCCGAGCACCTCGCCCTCGCGCTGCGACAGGCGCTCCAGCGCGGCGGCAGCGGGGTCCTCGCGCGCGGCGGGCTGACGCACGCTGCGCAGCAGACGCGCGGCGATGCGCGGATGCAGCACGGACTCGCCGCGCGCGGTGCGGCGCACGGCGTCGGCCAGCGCGTCGGCATCGGCGTCCTTGAGCAGATAGGAAAGGGCGCCGGCCTGGATGGCGTCGACGATCTTCTGCTCGTCCTCGAAGCTGGTCAGGATCATCACCTGCGTGGCGGGGCTGGCGGCGCGCACCGCGCGCGTGGCCTCCACGCCGCCGCCGGGCATGACCAGGTCGACCAGGGCGACGTCGGGGCTGAGGCGCGCGCACAGCGCGGCCACGCTGTCGGCGCTGTCGGCCTCGCCGACGATGGCCAGATCGGTGCAGGTTTCCAGGAAGGCGCGGATGCCCTGGCGCACCAGCACGTGGTCGTCGGCGATGACGATGCGTATGACGGGGGCGGCGTTCATGCGGGGCTCTCCTTGTAACGGCAGTCGACGCGCACGGTGGTGCCGGCACCCGGCGCGCTGGTGAGTTCGAAGCGGCCCTCGCGCAGCGTGGCGGCGCGGGCGCGCATGTTGGAGAGGCCCATGCCCTCGCCGGCATCGGCGCCGCCGATGCCGTTGTCGGCGATGCACAGACGCAGCGCGTCGCCGCCGCCCGCCAGGCTCAGCTGCACCCGGCGCGCGCCGCTGTGGCGCAGCACGTTGGCGAGGGCTTCCTCGGTGATGCGCAGCAGTTCGTCGCTGGTGCGCGGGTCGGTGTGGAGGTCCTCGTCCAGGGCCAGCTCCAGCTCCAGGCCGTTGAGGCGCGCCCAGCGCTCGGCCAGGTCGCGCAGGCGCGCGGCAAGCAGCGGCCGCGGTTCCTCGCTGCTGCGCAGTTCCTGCAGCATCTCGGCCAGCTCGCGCTGAATTTCACTGGTGAGGCGCGCCGCTTCGTCCAGCCGCGAGGCGGCCGGCTGCTGCGGCGGATCGAGCAGGCGTCGCGCGGCATTGAGCTGCAGGTTCAGCGCGAAGGCCTTTTGCTTGACCGTGTCGTGCAGGTCGCGGGCGAGGCGCGCGCGTTCCTCCAGCGTGGCCAAGCGCGCGCGCGAGCGCATCAGGCTGCGCAGCTCCTGCGCCATGCGGTTCAGCTGGCCGGACAGGCGCCCGAGCTCGTCCTGGGTATCGTCGGTGATGAGGGTGGAGAAATCGCCGCGGCTCCAGGCGCTGGCGGCGGCGGCGATGCGGTTGAGCCGGCGCGTCACCCAGCGCACCAGGAACACGGCGGAGGCGACGGCGAAGACCAGCAGGTAGGCCGCCAGGATGGGCCACTCGAAGCCGAGTTCGCCGGCCAGCTTGCGCCAGGGCGGCGGCAGGCGCAGCTCCACCAGCAGGAAGCCCCGCGTCGCACCGGCGCCGTCGCGCACGGCGGCCAGTACGCGGCGCACGCGCTGCGGTGTTTCCGCCCCGGGCAGGGTGAGCGCCGCGGTCTGCTGGCGCGCCTGCGCCCACACCGGGTCGTCCGGGGCCGGCGGCGCGGCCTCCCAGCCGCCGTCGTGCGGTGCACGCGCCAGCGGCACGCCGCGCGCATCGAGCACCGCCGCGGCGATGGGCGCGGTGGACAGCTCGGTGAGCACGTACGACGCCTCCGGCGACAGCCCCTGGCGCGGGCGCTCCAATTGCAGCACCAGCGACTCGCTCCAGGTGCCCAGGCTGGCCGACAGTTCGGCCGCGTCCGCCTGGGCCGGCCAGATCCGCGCCAGGTCCTGCGCCGCCTCGGTCGTGGCATCGGCCAGGCGGCCGCGGTCCACCGCCGACATGAGCTCGCGGAACTCGAAGGCGAACACCGTCCACTCGACCAGCAGCAGGGTCGGCAGGGACAGCACGATGTAGAACAGCGCGAGCTTGACGGTCAGGCCGCGCGGGCCCTGCGGCAACACGGACATGCGGGCGGCGGGTGCGGAGGGAGCGACAGTGTGCCGCGCGCAGCACACGCCGGCCAGCGGACGGTTGCCGGCGTCGTCTCCGCCGCGGGGCCGAGTGGGCATCGGTCGCGCGGCCGTTAAGCGCGGCATGGGGTGGGCGTAGCCTCGCCGCCGACCTGCGCCGCCCGTCGGGCCGTTCGCCCGCGGCCGCACGCAGCGGCCGGCGGGTCCGCGCCGGGACGGGGCGCGCCGCGGCGCCGGGGAAGCCCGCGGCGGTTCACGCCGCGTCGACGCGGCGCCCGTTTGGTCTGCCGCGTGCCCACGTCATCCATTGCACTTCTGTTCCGGGGAAAACTCATGCGTACCGCCGATGCCCGCCGCGCCCTGCCGCGCGCGATCCTGCTTGTCCTTGCCGGCGCGCCGCTGCTTGCCGCAGCGGGCGAGTCCACCGTCCTCGACACAGTCGAGGTCACCAGCAGCAAGATCCCGCAGTCGCTGCGCGACAGCGCGGCCGCGGTCAGCGTCGTCAGCGGCGACGAGCTGCGCGCCCGCGGCGCCTACGACCTGCGCACGGCGCTGAGCCTGGTGGCCGGCGTGGAGATCTCCCCGGGCGGCGACGGTGGCCCGGCCTCGGCCGTGCCGGCGCTGTGGGGCCTGCGCGAGTTCGACGCTTTCCTGCTGCTGGTGGACGGCACGCCCTGGGGCGGCGCCTTCACGCCGGCCCTGGCCACGCTGGACCTGGCCAACGTCGAGCGCATCGAGGTGCTCAAGGGCGCCGCGCCGGTGAGCTACGGCGCCACCAGCTTCGTCGGCGTGATCCACGTGATCCACTACGCCGCCGGCGAGGGGCCGGCGCGGGTGGAAGTGGCCGCCGGCAGCCGCGGCAGCGTGCGCGCGTCGCTGGCGCTGCCGCTGTCGCACGCCGCCGCCGGCGTCCGCTCCTCCCTGCTGCTGGACGGCGAGAAGCAGGAGCTGCGCGACGACCGCGCCGGTTATGACCGCTTCCACGGCCTTTACCGCGCCGCGGCCGAGCTGGGCGAAGGCCGCTTCAGCCTGGATCTCGACGGCAGCGTGCTGCGCCAGGACCCGACCAGTCCGCACCCGCGCGAGAGCGGCGTGCTGACCCCGCGTTTCCCGCTCGACGCCAACGTCAATCCGCGCGACGGCCGCATCGACGAGAACCGCGTGCAGCTGGCGCTGGGCTACGTGCGCGACACCGCCTGGGGAGAATGGGACACGCGCTTTGCCGCGGCCCAGTCCGACACCGACACCACGCGCGGCTTCCTGCGCGAGGACTTTGCCGACGACGGCGTGACGCACAACGCCGACGGCTATCGCCAGAACAAGACACTGACCGAGGTCTATTTCGACACCCACCTGGTCACGCGCCTGTCTGAGCGCAGCACCCTGGTGTGGGGCCTTGACCACATGTACGGCGACGGCGAGCAGAAGAGCGCGAACTTCGAATACGCCGTGCTGCCCAACGGCAGCAATGCGCCGGACTCGCACGATCTGCCCGTGGACGAACGCACGCGGCTGACGGACCGCCGCAACTTCACCGGCGCCTACGCCGAGTTGCAGGTCGCGCTGACCGAAGCCTGGCGCGTGGAGGCGGGACTGCGCCTCAACCACACGGCGGAGAAGCGCACGGGCGAGGTGGTGCCCAGCGACGCGCCCGAGGAGGCCGAACGCGCCAGCGATCGCCGCAACGACACGCGCTGGTCGGGCGTGCTCGGCACCAGCGTCAAGCTGTGGCGCGACGGCGAGAACGGTATGACCGCGTACGCCAGCTACCGCAACAGCTACAAGCCAGCGGTGATCGACTTTGGCCCCGAGGCCGAGGGCGACATCCTCAAGCCGGAGACCGCCCACAGCATCGAGGGCGGCCTCAAGGGCGAACACGCCGACGGCCGCTTCGAGTGGGAGCTGTCTCTGTTCCAGATGGACTTCAGGAACCTCGTGGTGACGCAGAACGTGGACGGTTTGCCCGGCCTCACCAACGCCGGTGCGGAAAAGTTCAAGGGCGCGGAGCTGGAGGCGCGTTACGCCATCGACGGCGATCTCTCGGTGAAGGGCAGCTGGACCTACCACGACGCGCGCTTCGGCGACTACGTGCAGCTCTTCGGCGACACGGCGCGGCAGTTGCGCGGCAACCTGCTGGAGCTCTCGCCGCAGCACCTGGGCAGCGTGGGTCTGCTCTTCGCTCCGGCGGAAGGCTTCAACGCCAGCGTGGTCGCCAACTGGGTCGGTCCGCGCTTCCTCAACAAGCGCAACACCGCGTTGGCCCAGTCCTACACCCTCATCGACGCCGGCGTGGGCTACCGCTTCGATCGCTGGGAGCTGCGCCTGGACGGCTACAACCTGACCGATCGCCGCGACGCGGTGGCCGAAAGCGAGCTGGGCGACGCCCAGTACTACCGCCTGCCGGCGCGCAGCGTGATGGCCAGCCTGCGCTACCGCTTCGGACCTTGAACGCGCGCTGCGGTGCCGGCGCGACCGGCACCGCAGCGGTGCAGGACATCAGGGCGTCGGCAGAAGCACGGCGGTAGGCTGCGGCTGGCTTTCCTGCGGCCAGTTGTCCGGCCAGTTGTCGCGCAGCACGATGCCCGTACCGTCCAGGCGGCCGTTGCCCAGGGTCACCAGCGCGCGTGAGCCGCCGTTGGCGTCGAGCACGCTGTTGCCTTCCACCGTGACGTCGGTGAGGCGCGCTTCACCCAGGTTGAGCAGGGCCGAGGCGGCGATGACGTCCGGCCGCGCGCTGCTGCGGTTGCCGACAAACTGCGTGCGCGCCAGTTCCACGCGGCCGTAGTTGAGCAGTACGCCGGCGTCGCTCTGCGCGCCGAGCAGGGCGTTGTAGCCGATCAGGTTGTCGGCGCCGCGCAGCACGCCGTAGTTGCGCAGCACCGCCTCGCTGCCGCTGCTGTCGGTGATGCGCACGCCGTCGAGGTGCAGCACGCCGCGGTTCACCACCGCGCCGTCGCCGCCCTCGGCCAGGGTCAGGTCGTGCAGGGCCAGGCGTCCCCCGGCAGCGACGCCAAGCAGGGCGAAATCGCCGTCGCTGTAGCGGCGGATCTCCGCGCCGTGGCCGACGATGGTCAGGCTGCGCGTCACCTCGGGCAGGCCCAGGCGCAGGCGCGGATCGGCGCAGTCCTTGAGGACGTACAGGCCGTGCGGCGCCAGCTCGATGCGCAGTGGACGCTGCGCGCGGTTGGCCTGGCGCATGGCGGCGACCAGGCCGTCGCTGTCGTGGTCGGCGAGGCTGACGGTGTCGGCGTGGGCCAGGGCGCTGCAGCCCAGGCCGCACAGCAGCATTCCGGCAAGAAGTCGGAGCGAAGGCATCGGTTTTCCCCTGCGTGTGGCGAACGCGCGACCGAAGGTGCGCGGGACCGCTAGAGTGAACGACCTAAACCGTCGCGCGTCCGTGACGGGCGTCGCGCTGCGCGGCACAATACGCGCCCTTTCCGCCAGTCCAGCGCGCATGTCCCGTCGCATCCAGTGTCGCCGCTCGCCCATCCACGGCAACGGCGTGTTCGCCGCGGTCGATCTTCCGGCCGAGACCACCCTCGTGCAGTACCGCGGCCGCCTGCTCACGCACCGCCAGGCCGATCGCCTGTATCCCGGCGCGGAGAGCGGCCACACGTTTCTGTTCATCCTCAATGAACGCTACGTCATCGACGCCAACGTCGGCGGCAACGTGGCGCGCTGGATCAACCACAGCTGCGCGCCCAACTGCCGCGCGGTGCTGGAGGAGGATCCGCGCGATCGCCGGCGCGATCGCGTGCTGATCGAGACGCTGCGTCCCATCCGCGCTGGCGAGGAACTGACCTACGACTACGGCATCAGTCTGGAAGAGCGGCACACGCCGCGCCTCAAGCGCATCTGGGCCTGCCGCTGCGGCGCACCGGCCTGCACCGGTACCATGCTTAAGCCCAAACGCGCACGCGCGGCCTGAGCGCCGCGCCGCCGCTCAGTCGGCGGCGGGGGCGGCGAAGCGCGAGCGGAACGCGGCCAGGTCGAGGACGGCACTGGCGCGGCCGTCGTTGAGCAGCAGCACCTGCTGCGCCAGCGCGGCCACCTCCTCGGGCTGGTGGCTGACGAGGATCAGCGGCAGGTCGACCTCGGCGCGCAGCGCGCGCAGGTAGCGCAGCAACTCGTCGCGCGCCTCGCGATGCAGGCCGGTGAGCGGCTCATCCAGCAGCAGGGCCTGCGGATCGGCCAACAGGGCGCGGCCCAGCGCCACGCGGCGCGCCTCGCCGCCCGACAACTGGCGCGGACGCCGCGCCAGCAGCGCGCCCAGGCTGAGCAAGTGCACCACGGCGTCGAAGGATGCCGCCCCGCCGCCGCGCGCCAGGCGACCGAACAGCAGGTTATCGCGCACGTTCAGGTGCGGGAACAGGCGGCTATCCTGGAATACCACGCCCAAGCGGCGCGCCGCTGGCGGCAGGTCGATGCCCGCGGCTGCGTCGAACAGCACGCGGCCGTCGAGCACGATGCGACCGGACTGCGGCCGACGCAGACCGGCGATGGCCAGCAGGGTGGTGGTCTTGCCGCAGCCGGAGGGACCGAACAGTGCCACCGCGCGCGACGCGGCGCGCCAGTCCAGCTCCAGTTCGAAATCGGCACGGCGCAGGCGCAGGGCCAGTTCAAGCATCGCGCTGGTCCTCGCGGCTGCGATCTTCGCGGCGCAGCAGGCCCACGCCCAGGGTAGCGAGCAGCGCCAGCGCCAGTGACAGCATCACCAGCCGCCCGACGGCGGCGTCGCTGCCGGGCTGGTTGAGCAGTTCCCACAGCGCGATGGACAGCGTGCGCGTCTCGCCCGGAATATTGCCCACGAAACTGATGGTGGCGCCGAACTCACCGAAGGCGCGGGCAAAGGCCAGCGTGAGGCCGGCCATCACGCCGCGCCGCGACAGGGGCAGGGTGACGCGCCAGAAGCGCCGCCAGGGGCCTGCCCCGAGGGTTGCCGCCGCCGCCTCCAGGCGGCGGTCGACGCCGTCGAAGGCGGCGCGCAGGGACAGCACCAGCAGGGGCAGGGCCATCACCGCGGCGGCGAGTGCCGCGCCGCGCCAGCGGAAGGCCACGCCAAGGCCGAGGCGCTCCAGCGGGGTACCGAGCGCGCCGTGCGGACCGAACAGCACCAGCAGGGCGTAGCCCGTCACCACCGGCGGCAGCACCAGGGGCAGGGTGAGCAAGGCCTCGAGCAGGGCCTTGCCGGGAAAGCGTGCGCGCGACAGCGCATAGCCCAGGGCCAGCGCCACCGGCAGCGCCAGCAGCACGCCCACGGCGGCGATGCGCAGGCTCAGCGCCACGACTTGCCACTCGGCGGTACTCAGCACCGCCATGCTCAGGGAGCGGGAACGGTGAAGCCGTAGCGCGCGAACAGGGCACGTGCCGACGCGGAGGACAGCGCGGACAGCAGGCGCCGGGCCGGCTCGCCATCGTGACCCTGCACGATCGCCGCCGGATAGACGATCGGTGGGTGGGAGCCGGACGGGAAGCGATCCACCTCGCGCACCGCCGGTTCCGAGGCCGCGTCGGAGTGGTAGACAACGCCCAGGGCCACGTCGCCGCGCGCAACCAGGGCCAGCGCCGCGCGCACGTCGTCGGTGGCGACCAGGCGGTCCTGCACCGACGCCCACACGCCCATGTGCTCAAGGGCGGCACGGGCATAGCGCCCGGCCGGCACGCTGGTGGTCTCCGCCAGCGCCAGGCGGCCTGCGCCCAGGGCGGCGCGCAGGGGAAATTCGGGGGCGATGCGCAGCGCCGTGACCGCGGTGCGCGGCGCGATCAGGACGAGGTCGTTGCGCAACAGCACGCGACGCGACGCCACGACGATGCGGCCGCGGGCGGCGAGGTAGTCCATCCATTCCGTGTCGGCGGCGATGAAGAGATCGGCCGGAGCGCCCGCCTCGATCTGGCGGGCCAGGGCCGAGGTGGCGGCGTAGCTGGGAATCACCTCACCCAGCTCTGCCTGCGCCGGATCGGTCAGCCAGGCGTCCAGCGCCGGTTTCAGACTGGCGGCCGCATACAGGCGCAGTGCTTCGGCGCGGACCGGGGAAACCAGCGCGAAGACGGCCAGCAGGGCGATCAGGCGGAAGCGTGCGGACGCGGGCATGGCGGTGCGGTCTGCGGCGGCGGGGCGGCAGTCTAGCGCGGTGGGGAACGCCCGCGTGCCGCCGCACCGCGCCGGCGTTGACGTCGGTCGATCCAGGCGCGACCCTAGCGGCCTCGGCCGGGACGCTCCACTCCCGGCAGGCATCGGGGGAGCGGGTTTGGCCGGCAAGGAAAAAGTGATCGCTGTGGTCGGGGTGTCCGAAGAGGACACCGCGCATTTGCGCCTCATGCTGCGCAAGGCGTCCGAGCACCTGAAATTCCAGTGGCGCTGGGGCGTGGAGGACGGCGCGGACCTGGTGGTCATCGACCCGAGCACCTTCTCCGGCAAGCTGGCGCGCAACCGCTTCGGCGCGATCGGCGCGCGTTGCGCGCTGCTGCTCGACGCGGACGCCAAGGACGACGCCGACCTGCAGTTGCGCCGTCCGCTCAAGCTCAACCAGTTCCTCGCCGTGCTGCGCCAGGTCGAAGGCAACGTGGTCGAGGGCCTGGAACTGGTGCCGATCACCGATGACTTCTACTTCCGCGACGATGCCGGCTTGCAGCCCGAGCACAGCCTGGACGAGTTGTCGGCCTTCGAGTCCGACTACGACGAGAGCGCGGCGGGTGAGAAGCCGCTGATCCGCAACAGCGGCGAGGCCGACTACGGCCTGGACGAGATGCTGCAGCAGGAGACCGACACGGCCGCGCACAAGCCGCGCTTCGCGGTGCCGGTGCAGCT
Source organism: Rhodanobacteraceae bacterium (assembly GCA_035370085.1). Taxonomy (GTDB): domain Bacteria; phylum Pseudomonadota; class Gammaproteobacteria; order Xanthomonadales; family Rhodanobacteraceae; genus Tahibacter. The sequence goes on from DAOOVM010000051.1 coordinate 12,026, forward strand.
GAAGTCGGATACCGCCATCGAGGCCACGCAGCCCAGCGCGCGCAGCGAGCAGCGCAGCGCCGAGCAGGTGTCGCAGCTGCGTCCGGGCGGCATGCGCATCGACCCGGACGCCGCGCCGCCGTTCAAGCGTGCCGCAGCGGAAGACCCGGGGCAGGCGCAACCGCTCTCGGCCTATCTCGCCAGCAACCTGCTCGGCGGACCGGCGCGCCTGCGGCTGGAGCCGGCGCCGCCGCTGGTGCTCGATCCCAAGCTGCAGGCCTTCCACAGCCCGGGCGGCCTGGCCGCGCTGGAACCCTATTTCCGCGCCAACTTCCAGCGCAGTGCCTGGGAAGCACTCACGTCGGCCGAGATCGCCGCCCTGCGCGAGAGCGAACCGGCCCGCCCGTATGAGTTGCTGCGCTGGCTCGACGCGCGCCTGCAGTCCGGCGGCCGTCTTGCCGGCCACCTCGATCCGGGCGGCACCTATCGCCTCGTGCGCGACATCGACCTCGGCGCCGACTACGCCGCGGCGCGGCGCGTGGCCGCGGTGCTGGCACTGCCGCACCGCCTGCACGAGATCGCCACGGCTGCCGCGACCGACATGGCCGAAGTGTTCGATACCGTCAACGCCTACGAGTCCATCGGTTGCATCGAGTGGACGCCGCGCGCGCCGCGCCACGTCGATGCCGCCGCCGACGGCAAGCGCGGCCTGCTGGGCAAGCTCAAGCTGCCCTTCGGCAAGAAGTGAGGCGCGGCGGCCCTCAGGCCGCCGGCCACAGCCAGGCGAACACCAGTCCGGTGAGCACGGCGTAGATCGCACCGTCCACCGCGTATTTCGCCACGCTCGCCCAGGGATGCGCCCACCAGATCGCGTTGGGCACGTTGCCTAGAGAGAACGCCAGCAGCGCCGCCGTGCCCGTCACGCGCAGCACTTGGGCGAAGGGCGCGCCCGCGGCAAGGGTGTGGGCGCCAAGGTAGGCCACGCACGCCGCCACCAGCAGGCAGTAGCCGAACCACTGGGCGAGGTAGACGCCGAGATTCATGGCGCCGTCGGCGCGCACCAGCACCAGGGCGTTGGGGCCCTCGCGGAATTTCTCCTGCATGGCCGGCTCCTGGAGCCGCTCGGGCGTGCAATAGGGCAGCTGGTACAGGCCGGGGCGGTTGGCGCCGCCGCGCAGCGCCGCGCGCACCTCGTCCTCGTTGGCCAGCCCGCGGTAGTCGGGGCCGTGCCAGGCCCGCAGGAGCATGTTGAAAAGGCTGGAGGCGAAGAATACAGCCAGCGCGGACACAACAACCGGCAACCACAGTTGGGCAAGCGACATCGGCGTGATCTCCATACGATGGCGATGAAGGAAGGCCCGGGGCGGCTTCGCGCGCGATGCGGCCGCTCCGCCCAGCGGACGGGCGCGACCGCGCCACGGTCGCAGGCGCGCTCCCGCGGCCAGCGACTCAGTCTTCTTCGACGCGCGGCTTGTACGCGTCCACCAGCTGCTTCTGCACCTGCGGCGGCACCGCCTCGTAGTGGCTGAACTCGATGGCGTAACGGCCCTGGCCGCCGGTCATGGCCTTCAGCTCGGTCTGGTAGTCGGTCACTTCCGCCAGCGGCACCTGCGCCTTGATGATGATTTCGCCGCTGCGCATGGAATCGGTGCCCTGGATGCGCGCGCGCTTGCTGGCCAGGCCGCCGGTGACGTCGCCCATGTGCGCGTCGGGTACGAACACGTCGAGATTGACGATGGGTTCGAGCAGCTGCGGCCGCGCCTTGCCGATGGCGTCGAGGAAGGCCTTCTTGCCCGCGGTGACGAAGGCCACCTCCTTGGAGTCGACCGGGTGGTACTTGCCGTCGATCACGGTGACGCGCACGTCCTGCAACTGATAGCCGGCGACCGCGCCGTGCTCCAGCACCTGGCGCACGCCCTTTTCCACTGCCGGCAGGAACTGGTTGGGGATGGTGCCGCCCTTGACCGCATCGACGAACTCGAAGCCGCCGCCGCGCGGCAGGGGCTCGATGCGCAGGAACACCTCGCCGAACTGCCCGGCACCGCCGGTCTGCTTCTTGTGGCGGTGGTGGCCGTCGGCCGCTGCGCTCACCGTCTCGCGGTAGGCGATGCGCGGCGGGCGCGTCTTCACCTCCACGCCGTAGCGCTCCTTCATGCGCTCCAGGGTCAGCTTCAGGTGCAGGTCGGACAGCCCGCGCACCACGCTCTCGTTGAGCTCGCGGTTGTGCTCGATGCGGAAGCAGGGATCCTCTTCGTTGAGCTTGGTCAGCGCGGCGGCGAGCTTCTGCTCCTGTCCCTTGTGCGCAGGCTCCACTGCCAGGCCGAACATGGGCCGGGGGAAATCCAGCGGCTTGAGGTGGATCTGGTCCTCGTCGTGGGAATCGTGCAGCACAGCGTCGAAATGGATCTCGTCCACCTTGGCCACGGCGGCGATGTCGCCGGGTATGGCCTGGTCGATCTCGATGTGCTCCTTGCCGCGCAGCTTGAACAGGTGGCCCACCTTGAATGGTTTCTTGCCGTCGTCGATGAACAGCTGGGTGTCGCGCCGCACCGTGCCCTGGTAGACACGGAACACGCTGAGCTTGCCCACGAAGGGATCGTTGACGATCTTGAACACGTCGGCGATGACGTGCCTGGCCGGATCGGCTTCGGCGGCAATGGCTGCGGCGTCGGCGCCGGTACCCTTGATGAAGGGTGGCGGATTGCCTTCCTTCGGATTGGGCGCCAGGCGCTCGATCAACTGCAGCAGTTCCTTGACCCCGGCGCCCGTGCGTGCCGAGACGAAGCACACCGGCACCAGGTGCCCCTCGCGCAGGCACTGTTCGAAGGCGTCGTGCAGTTCCTGCCCGGATAGGCCGGCTTCGCCCTCGTCCAGGTAGTGGCCCATCACCGATTCGTTGATCTCCACGACCTGGTCGATGATGCGCTGGTGCGCCTCGGCCACGCTGCCCACGTCGGC
>DAOOVM010000052.1:0-14687 GCA_035370085.1 Rhodanobacteraceae bacterium
AGAGCGCGGCGAGGTCCGCGTAGCCGGTGTATACGGCGGCGGCGCCGCAACCCGGGCACTGCGGATCGCGCGGCAGCCGCAGCTCGCGGAAGCCGGCGGCCAGGGCGTCGTAGCACAGCAGGCGCCCGACCAGCGGCTGGCCGATGCCGAGCAGCAGCTTGATCGCCTCGGTCGCCTGCAGCAGTCCGATCGTGCCGGGCAGGACACCGAGCACACCGGCTTCGGCGCAATTGGGTGCCTCAGCGGCGCTTGGCGGTTCCGGGAACAGGCAGCGGTAGCAGGGCGAGTCGTCACAGCGCGCATCGAAGACGCTGACCTGGCCGCTGAAGCGGTGCACGGCACCGTACACCAGCGGCAGGCGCAGACGCAGGCAGGCGGCACTGAGCAAGTAGCGCGTGCTGAAGTTGTCCGCTCCGTCGATGACCACGTCGTGATCGGCGAGCAGCGCCTCGACGTTGGCGGCAACCAGCCGTTCGGCGCGGGGGACGACGCGGACGCTGGGATTGAGCGCCGTGAGGGTGAGGCGCGCCGACTCGACCTTGGGCATGCCCACCCGAGCCTCCGCATGCACCACCTGGCGTTGCAGGTTGGAGCGCTCCACACGGTCGTCGTCGATAAGGGTGATCTGGCCGACGCCGGCGGCGGCCAGATAGAGCGACACCGGCGCGCCCAGACCGCCCGCTCCGACGAGCGCCACGCGCGCGTGGGCCAGTCGCATCTGCCCGGCGAGACCCACCTCAGGCAGCAGCAGATGGCGCGAATAGCGTTCGTTGGCGTCGGCGTCCAGCGCGGCTCCGCTCACCGGCAGGCCCGCGGCGCGCCAGTGCGCGAGACCACCGCGGACCGAGGCGACACAGGTGTAGCCGAGCCCACACAGCGCCTGCGCGGCGAGCAGCGAGCGCGCGCCGCTGGCGCAGATGGCCAACACGGGGTGGTCGCGGTGCGGCACCAGGTCGGCGATGCGCTGCGCCAGCTCCGCGCGCGGCACGGGGTGGGCACCGGAGGGGACGCCGCTGGCATGCTCATGCCGCTCACGCACATCCAGCAGCACGGCGCCGGCCGCCAGGCGCTCGGCCGCTTCCTGCGGAGACAGTTCGATCGGGCCGTTCATGCGCTGCATCATGCCATCGGCGTCACCCGACCGGGCTCAGTCGCGGCCCGGCAGGGGCAGCACCTCGACCACGGCGCCGCGGTCCAGCCCGGAGACGTCCTCCGGAATCAGCGCCAGGCAATCGGCCTGCGCCAGGGCATGCAGCATGCCCGAGCCCTGGCCGCGCAAGGGCGTGACCCACAGCGTGCCGTCGGCGTCCCACCGCGACTGCGCACGCAGGTACTCGGCCCGCGCGTGGCGCTTGTGCACGGGGATCGCCAGGCGCGCGCGGCGGAGCTGGCGCGCCGCACGTCCGAGCATGGCGTCGATGGCGGGGCGGACCAGGGCGAGAAAGGTCGCCATGCCGGACACGGGATTGCCCGGCAGACAGCACAGCAGACTGCCGCCGACCTCGCCCACCAGCAGCGGCATGCCGGGCTTCATGCGCACCTTCCACAGATGCACGCGGCCGATCTCCTGCAGCAGGCGCGGCAGGAAGTCGGCCTCGCCGGCGGACACACCGCCGGAGGTCAGCACGAGGTCCCCGTCGCACGCCGCCAGCAGGGCCGCGCGCAGGGCGGCCGGATCGTCCCGCACGCGCTCGTGGCGCAGCACGCGCGCGCCGCTCTGGCCGAGCAGCGCCGCCAGGCCGCTGCGATTGGAATCGTAGATCTGCCCGGCGCCCAGCGCTCCGCCTGGTTCCACCAGTTCGTCGCCGGTGGTGAGCAGCACGGCGGTCGGCGCGCGCACCACCGGGGCATGCGGGAAACCGCAGGCGGCCAGCAGCGAGAGCGCGCCGGCATCCAGCGCAGTGCCCCCGGCCAGCGCCAGCGCACCGCGCGCCAGGTCCTCGCCCGCCGCGCGCACATGCGTGCCCGGCGCCAGCGGCCCGCACAAACGCGCCGTGTCGCCCGCCACCCGCACGTTCTCCTTGATCGCGATTGCGTCGGCGCCCTGCGGCAGCGGCGCGCCGGTGGTGATGCGCAGGCACTCGCCGGGCCCGATGGCCGCGGTCCGGCCGTCACCCGCCAGGCGTGTGCCGACGATGCGCAGGCTGACCTCGGCGGACGCCGATACGTCGGCCGCGCGCACGGCGAACCCGTCCATGGCCGAGTTGGCGAAGGGCGGCAGATCGATCGGCGCGTGGACGTCCTGCGCGAGGACCCGCCCCAGCGCTGACGCCAGCGGCACACTCTCGGGCCCGAGCCGCCGCGCCGCGCCCAGAGCCACCATGCGGGCACAGGCCTCGTGCAGCGACAGTCCGATCGGAAAGTCCTCAGCCATGCGCCAGGCGCTCCAGCAGCGAGGCGCGGTCGGCCTCGGCGTTGAGGTTGGCAAAGGCCGCGGCGACATCGGAGAAATCCACGCGCAGCGCGCCCTCCTCTTCCTGCCAGCGCCACACCGGCAGGTCGCGTTGCAGTGCCAGGGCCGCACGCTGCGCCAGGCTACGCCGGTACAGGGCGAACAGCGGCTGCGGACCGCGCGCCTCGCAAGCGCTGGCCAGGCGCGCCCGCGGCGCGGCATCGAGCGCGGCCCGCAGGCGTGGGACCAGGTCCGCGGGCGGGCGCGGGCAATCCACCGGCACCGTCAGGACCCACTCGCAGCGCGCCTCGGCCAGGGCCGTGGCGATGCCCGCCAGCGGGCCGCGCTGGCCCGGCCACAGGTCGGTCACGACGCGCCCGAAGCGCGCGTAGTCCGGGGCGTGCCGGTTGGCCACGATCAACACCTCGGCCCCGGCAGGCGCCAGGTCGCATACCCAGGCCACGAGCGGTCGCCCACCCACGTCCACCAGGCCCTTGTCGCGCCCGCCCAGTCGCGTGCCGCCGCCACCGGCGAGGATGGCGAAGGTCAGCGGCGCGGGCATCAGCTCTTCTTGTGGTGGCGGATGAGGCGGCGGCGGCGGCGCACCTGGCGCTCGCTCAGCTCGTTCTTCTTGCCGGCGAAGGGATTCTCACCGTCCTTGAACACGATGCGTACCGGCGTACCGACCAGGCGGAAGCGCTTGCGGAAGAAATTCTCCAGGTAGCGGCGGTAACCCTCGACGATATGCGCGGTGCGGCTGCCGTGGATGATGATGGTCGGCGGCGCGCTACCGCCCGGGTGGGCATAACGCAGCTTGGGCGTGTGCCCACGCACCAGCGGCGGCTGATAGCCCTCGTAGGCGGCCTCCAGCGCGCGCGTCAGTTCGGACGAACCGAATTCGCGCGTGGCCGCCGCGTAGGCGCGATTCACCGCACGCATCAGTTCGCGCAGGCCCGAGCCGTGCAGCGCCGAAATGAACACCCGTTCGGCGTACTGCACGAAGTCGAGCTTGCGCGCCAGCATGGACTCGCACTGCTCGCGCTGATACTTGGTCAATCCGTCCCACTTGTTGACGGCGATGACGAAGGCGCGCCCGGCGTCGAGCACGTGGCCCAGCACGGTGGCGTCCTGCTCGGTGACGCCCTCCTGGGCGTCCAGCAGCAGCACCACGACCTGAGCTTCCTCCAGCGTCTGCAAGGTCTTGATGACCGAAAACTTCTCCACCGCCTCTTCCACGCGTGCGCGCCGGCGCACGCCGGCCGTGTCGATCAGCGTGTAGCGCTTGCCATCGCGTTCCAGCGGCACGCGGATGGCATCGCGCGTGGTGCCGGCCACGTCGGACACGACCACACGCTCCTCGCCAAGCAAGCGGTTGACCAGGGTGGACTTGCCCACGTTGGGGCGGCCGACGATGGCAACGCGGATGCCGCCGTCCGCTGCGGCATCGGGCGTGTCATCCGCCGCAGGCAGCAGCGGCAGGATGGCTGCGACGAGCCGATCCAGTCCGCGCGCATGGGCCGCCGCGAGGGGCAGCAGCGTGCCGACGCCGAGCGCGGTGAAGTCGGTGAGCGCGGCCTCGGCATCGATGCCGTCGGTCTTGTTCACGGCGACCAGCAGCGCCTTGCCGCGCTTGCGCACGTCGGCCAGGATATCGCGGTCCAGCGCGGTGAGGCCGGCGCGCCCATCGGTGACGAGGACGACCACATGCGCCTCCTCCACCGCCAGGTGCACCTGGCGCGCGGTCAGCGCATCCATGCCGGCGTCCTCGCCGGAAAGGCCGCCGGTGTCGACCAGCACGAAGGGCCGCTCGCCCAGCCGGCAGACGCCGTAATGGCGGTCGCGCGTCACGCCCGGCATGTCGTGCACCAGCGCGTCGCGCGTGCGCGTGAGGACGTTGAACAGCGTCGATTTGCCCACGTTGGGGCGACCGATCAGGGCGACGACGGGCAGCATGGGCGGGAACCGGAAAACGTGCGCGGACTATAGCCCGGACACTGCAACGACGCGAACGCCGCCGCGCGGGGCGCGGCGGCGTTCGGAGAAGATCGCGACGACAGCGTCCTACAGGGCGGCGCGATAGGCGCCGATGCGACCCTGCTCGTCTTCGACGTAGACCGTGTCACCGACCACGACGGGACGGGCGCGGATGGGATCCTTGGACAGGCGCTCGCGCGCCACTTCCTTGCCATCGGAGGCAGCCAGCCAATGCACGTAGCCTTCGATATCGCCCACCACGATGTAGTCGCCCTGGGCCGCCGGAGCGGTCAGCCAGCGATGCAGAAAGGCGTCCTGCTTCCACATCGAGCTGCCGCTCGTGCGATCCAGCGCCCACACGTTGGAATCGGCGTCGACGGCGTAGACCTGGCTCGCGGAGACGGCCACGCCGGTGTAGCTGGAAAGTTCACGCGCCCACTGCGGACGCCCGTTGCCCGCCGCCAGCGCCATGACGCTGCCGCGGTAGGCGGCGGCATACAGCACGCCGCCGTCGAGGACGAGTTCGCCGTCGCTGTCGTTGAGGCGCTCGACCTCGGTCTTGCCCTCGCCCAGCGCCACGCGTTGCTCCCACAGCGTGGCACCGTTGTCCAGGCGCAGGGCGAAAATCTTGCCATTGTCCGCGCCGGCGTAGACCACGCTGCCATCGATCAGGGGGGCGGCATTGCCGCGCAGCGACAGCAGCGGCACGGCGTTGCGGTCGAACACCCACTTGCGCGCGCCACTGGTGCCATCCAGGCCATACAGGTGCCCGTCGTTGCTGCGCACCACCACGGTATCCAGAGCCACACCTGCCGCGCTGATCACTTCCGCGCTGACACTGACGTTCCAGCGTTCCGCGCCAGTGCCGGCGTCGTAGGCCAGCACTTCGCCATTCAGGGTGCCGGCCACCAGCAGATCGCCGTCCACGGCCGGGCCGCCGGCGAAGGCGAACTTGGTCTTGTTGCGCCACAGGCTCTTGCCGCTGGCCGCATCGAAGGCCGCAACCACGCCATCGACACTGGCGGCGTACAGCTTGCCCCCCGCCACCGCGGGGCCGATGCGCACGCCGCTGCTGCGGGCGCCGTCGCCGGCCGAGGCTTCCCACAGGCGCTGCACGGACAGGCTGGCGTTGAGCTGCGCCAGCGGCGTGGGCGGCGCGATGTTCTCGCGCTTGGACGACTTGTTCTTCATCCAGCCGCAGCCGCCCAGGGCGACGACGGCACTGGCCAGCAGGAGAGGCAGAACGCGCTTCATGAATTCTTCTTCTCGGCAGCCGCGGCAATGTCGTTGAGCTTCATTTCAAGCGCCGAACGATTCGGCGCCGCGGGATCGAGCGCCTGCAGCGCCGCCTGATAGGCGCTGCGTGCCTCTGCCGCCTTGCCCTGGCTGCGCAGGGCATCGCCACGCAGTTCGTCGAGCATGGCGCCGAAGCCCGCAGTGGGCAGTTTGCCCACGAGGTCGAGCGCGGCCTGGGCGTCGCCCTCGCCGAGCTTGAGGCGCGCCAAACGCAGTCCCGCGAGGGTCTTGAGCGCGTCGCTGCCGGAGTGCTCGTAGGCCCACGAGGCCGCGGCCAGCGCCCCGGACTTGTCGCCATTGCCCAATGCCGACTCGGCCTGGCGCATGGCGCCGAACACCGCATAGGCGGTGTCGGAGTAATCGTTCTTGAGCAGCTCGTAGCCCTTGGCCACGGCGGCCGCATCCTTGGCCTGCACGGCCTTGCCCAGGGCGTCGTACTGCACGGCGGCCTCCGCCTGGTGCCGGGCCTGGTGCGAGCGCCACTGCTGGTAGCCGAAGATCAGCAGCAGGCCGAGGGCGACTCCGATGATGATGGAGGAGCCGTTGTCGCGCAGCCACTTGCGGACGAGTTCGCCTTGTTCGTGTTCGTCGAGGGCGTCGAAAGCCATGATGTGCTCGTGGTGATGGCGGCGCCGCAGGCGCCGCAGAAATGACGAAGGGCAGCGGCAGGGGCCGCCGCGAGCGCGGCGTAGGGTAGCAGGATCGCGCCGCCATTGCTGCCGGCGCCGCAGTGGTGGCGCCGGCGGATTCAGCCGCGGTGCACGCGCTGCGTCCCGCTCAGTTTTCCGCGCTGGCGATCGCACCCTTGGCGCCGAACGCGCGGAACAGCGCCACGTTGGCCCGACGATAGGGTGCAAGGTCGACGCTGCGCCCGTCCAGGCGCACTTCGGCCCCGCTGGCGTTGCCCAGACGCACGGTGAGGGCGCCAGTGCTGGCGTACTCGCGCTCGCTGCCCGCGGCGAGGATGCTGTACTCAAGCCGGCGACCGTCCTCACCGATCACCTCCACCCAGCTCGACTCGCTCAGCTTGAGCTGCAGGCGGTGGCCAGGACCCGCGGGCAGCGCGGCCGGCGCCGCGCTGGCGGAGGGCATGGGCGGGAACGGCGCCAGCGAGGCCATCAGCGGCTGGTCGGCCGGATGCGCCGCCGCGGGTGCGGACTCTTCCGGCGCACCGGCAGCCGCTTTGGCTGCCGCGGGATCCACGGCATCCGTCTGCGCCGCGGCGGATGCGGCCGATCCGGTCGGCGCGCCCGCTGCGCCCGTGGTCGCGGCCGGCGTCACGTCCAGGCTCGCCACATGGGTCAGGTTGCGCTCCAGCCCGCCGTGCGTGGCCAGCCACACGGAAGGTCCCAGGATGAGTCCGGTCAGCAGCACGTATACCGCCGGGACCGAATAGCGCTGGTAGAGGTAACGCGAGTGCGACACCGTCCCGGTAGCCACCAGCGGCGGCGGTTCGACCTGCGGAGCGGCGTCGCACGCGATGAAGTCCTGCTCCGGCAGACCGAGCAGACGCGCATAGTTCTTCAGGTAACCGCGCAGATAGACGCCGTGCTCGATGCGCGAATGGTCGTCGGCTTCGATCGCCTGCAGCAGGCGCTGCGGCAGGCGCAGCCGTGCGGCAGCCTGCTCCAGGTCCATGCCGCAGGCCTCGCGCGCGACGCGCAGGCGCCGCCCCGGCAGGTCGACGCGGCGATCGCTGCCGGCGCTGGGCGGCATCACCAGCAGGTCGCGACCGCGGTCGGCCTCGACACACGGATCGAAATGAGCCACGCCCTGCACGGCGGGCGGGGGCGTGCCGGCGTCGATGCTGTCGGAGTCTGGTTGGCTGGCATTCATCGTTGGCGGGTCACTGGCGAACGGCAGGGATTTCTGCCGCAGTGGCGTCGGTGCCGCGGCGTCCGCGGCCGGAGCCGCCCCAAGCACCACGGTCGGAACGAACCTATCCTGCTTGCCCTTCCGGCGCCGTTTCATGACGGATTGCTCGAATCCAGCGACTGGGCTTGCGGGGAGTCGGGGAACTTCTGGCGCAGGCGGGCGGCGTACTCACGCGCCCCTTCGGCGTTGCCGAGCTTGAGCTCGATGTCGCGCCCGAGGTGCAGGGATTCGGGCGTGTCCTGGCCCTGCGTCTCGAAGCGCTGCATGAAGGCACGTGCCTTGAAGAAATCGTTCTTGCGGTACAGCACCCCGGCGAGTTGCAGCAGCGCCGCGGCGTTGTTCGGGTTCAGCTCCACCGCCTTGCGGAAATCGGCTTCCGCCTGGTCCAGGCGGCCACCGTTGAGCAGGCAGACGCCCGCGTTGGCCAAAGCCACGTCCGCGTACTTGTAGAAGGGGTCGGCCACGGCGCGCTGGAAATAGCGATCGGCCTCGTCCAGCCGGCCTGCGCTGCACAGGATCTGTCCGTAGTTGTTGTTCGCCGCCCCCGCCTTGGGCTGCAGTTCCACCGCGCGGCGATAATGCTCTTCCGCGCTCTTGGGGTCGCCGATGCGCTCGTACAGCAGGGCGATGACGGTGTGTGCGTCCGCGTAGTTCGGATTGAACTGCAACGCCCGTTGCAGCTTCTCCAGGGCAATGTCGAGCTTGCCCTGCTGCAGGTAGCGCTGCCCCAGTTCCACGTGCACACGCGCGGCCTCGTCACGCTTGTCCGTGGCGGAGGTCTTGGGCAGGTTGCCCGGATTGCTGGCGCAGCCGGCGAGGAGCAGCAGCGCCAGGCCGCAGAGGAGTTCACGCTGCATGTTTGTCGTCCCCCGCGAGTGCGGATTCCTCCAGCCGACGGCGGAACTCCGCCTGGCGCCGCGTGCGATCAAGCACCTGGCCCTTCAGCTGCCCGCAGGCCGCATCAATATCGTCGCCGCGCGTGCGACGCACCATGGTCAAGACCCCGGCGTCGAGCAGGATCTTCTGGAAGGCGCGGATGTCCGCTTCGTCCGACCGCTCGAAGCGCGTGCCGTGGAAGGGATTGAAGGGAATCAGGTTCACCTTGCTCGGCAACTTGCGCATCAGCTTGATGAGCTGGCGCGCGTGCTCGGGGCGGTCGTTCACGCCGCGCAACATGGTGTATTCGAAGGTGATCGACGTGCGCGGCTTCTTCTGCGTATAGCGCAGGCACGCCGCCAGCAGCTCGGCAATCGGGTACTTCTTGTTGAGCGGGACGAGCTCGGTGCGCAGTTCGTCGTTGGGCGCATGCAGCGAGACGGCCAGCGAGACGTCGCTCTCCTCGGCGAGACGGTCGATCATCGGCACCAGTCCGGCGGTGGAAAGCGTCACGCGCTTGTTGGCAAGGCCGAGGCCGAAGTCGTCACGCATGATGGCCATGGCGCGCACGACGTGGTCGAAATTCAGCAGGGGCTCGCCCATACCCATCATCACGACGTTGGTCAGCTTGCGCTGGTGATGGGGCACGTTGCCCAGGTGGCGCGCCGCCACCCAGACCTGGCCGATGATCTCGGCGGTGGAGAGGTTGCGGTTGAAGCCCTGCGTGGCGGTTGAGCAGAACTGGCAGTTGAGGCCGCAGCCCACCTGCGAGGAAACGCACAGGGTGCCGCGCGAGGTCTCGGGGATGAACACGGTCTCGATGGCGTTGCCGCCATCCATACCGAGCAGCCACTTGTGCGTGCCGTCGGCGGCCTGCTTCTCGAATTGGATCTTGGGCGGCAGGATGTCGATGGCGGCACTGAGCTTGTCGCGCAGCGCCTTGCCGACGTCGGTCATTGCCGCGAAGTCGGTGACATGGCGGTGATACACCCACTTCATCACCTGATCGGCACGGAACGGCTTCTCGCCCAGCTGCGCGAACAGGTCGCGCAGCCCGGAGCGGTCGTAGTCGAACAGGTTGACCTTGGCTGTCGTCACCGCGGCAGGAACCTCAGCGCGGACACAGTTCGGTGGTGGAGAAGAAATAGGCGATCTCAATCGCCGCATTCTCCAGAGAGTCCGAACCGTGCACGGCGTTGGCGTCGATCGAATCGGCGAAATCGGCGCGGATCGTGCCCTTGTCGGCCTTCTTCGGGTCGGTGGCGCCCATCAGCTCGCGGTTCTTGAGCACGGCGTTCTCGCCCTCCAGCGCCTGCACCATCACCGGACCGGAGATCATGAACTCCACCAGCGAGTTGAAGAACGGGCGTTCGCGGTGCACGGCGTAGAAGCCTTCGGCTTCCTTGCGCGAGAGGTGCTTCATCTTGGCCGCCACGACCTTCAGGCCGGCCTTTTCGAAGCGGGAATAGATCTCGCCGATGACGTTCTTGGCGACGGCATCGGGCTTGATGATGGACAGGGTGCGCTCCAGCGCCATGGGATACTCCGGGACTATGCGACAAAAGCGAAACGCCCAGCGGCACGACGATACAGCAAATTCGTGCAGGAAAATGGGCTTAGGGGTTGAAATCCGTAGGGATTCTAGCTCATTCCCGGCGCAAATTGGCAGCTGCGCCTGGCGGCTCGCCAAAATCCCGCATCGCGGCCGTCCCGAGGTTTGACCGTTCCGGTGCGCGGGCGTAGGATTCAAACGGTTGTTTGACACCCGCCGGGCCGGAGCGCCCGGCCGCCCACCTCCCGCGAGCATCCTGGATTGCCGGCTTGAACACCCAGCATTTCTCCACCAAAGAACGCATCCTTGGCGCTGCCGAGCAATTGTTCGCCCGCCACGGCTTTGCCGGGGCCTCCCTGCGCCAGGTCACGGCGGCCGCCAACGTCAACCTCGCTGCGGTCAACTACCACTTCGGCTCGAAGGAGAACCTCATCAACGAGGTCTTCCGCCGGCGCCTGGACGACCTCAACGCCCAGCGCCTGGCTGCGCTGGACGCCGCCCTGGAGCGCCCGGGCTCGAGCCTGGAGTCCCTGCTCGACGCCTTCATCCGCCCGGCCCTGGAGCTGTCCCTGGACCGCAGCGGCGGCGGCGCCTTCGTGCGCGTGCTGGCGCGCGCCTACGCTGAACACAACGACGCCCTGCGCAAGTTCCTCTCCGACAACTACGGCCATGTGCTCAAGCGCTTCCATGCCGCCTTCGCCCAGCTGCTGCCCGACCTGGACAAGGAGGAACTGTACTGGCGCCTGGACATCGTCGCCGGCGCCCTGACCTACGCCATGGCCGACTTCGGCGTGATCAAGCGCAAGTCGGGCGTGAACGAACAGACCCACCGCGAGCGCTACGCCGAGCACCTCGTGCGCTTCGCTGCCGCTGGCCTGCGCGCACCCTGACGCGCCGGCCCCTGCTTTTCCCCGCTGTTTCCGACGAGACCCGCATGAGTCATTCCCCACTTCGCATCCGCAAGGCCGCGGTGCTGGGCGCCGGCGTCATGGGCGCGCAGATTGCCGCGCACCTGACCAATGCCGACGTCGACACCGTGCTGTTCGACCTACCCGCCAAGGAGGGCGACAAGAACGGCATCGTCCTCAAGGCGATCGCCAACCTGGGCAAGCTGTCGCCCAGCCCGGTGGCGGACAAGGGCCGGGCCGCCGCCATCACCCCGGCCAACTACGAACAGCACCTTGAACTCCTGCGCGACTGCGACCTGATCGTGGAAGCGATTGCCGAACGGCTCGACTGGAAGAAGGATCTGTACGCCCGGATCGCCCCGTACGTGGGACCGCATGCGGTGCTGGCTTCCAACACTTCTGGTCTATCGATCAATAGCTTGGCAGATGTTCTTGATGAAAAACTTCATCACAGGTTCTGCGGCGTCCACTTCTTCAACCCGCCGCGCTACATGCACCTGGCCGAACTGATCCCCTGCGCCAAGACCGACCGTGCCGTGCTCGACGGGCTGGAGGCCTTCCTGACCACGACCCTCGGCAAGGGCGTGGTGTATGCCAAGGACACGCCGAATTTCATCGGCAACCGCATCGGCGTGTTCTCGATCCTGGCTACGATGCACCACACCCAGGCGTTTGGCCTCGGCTTCGATGCGGTGGACGCCATCACCGGACCGGCCATCGGCCGCCCGAAGAGCGCCACCTACCGCACTTCCGACGTGGTCGGCCTGGACACCATGGCCCATGTCATCCAGACCATGGCCGACACCCTGCCCCAGGACCCCTGGCACCGCTATTTCGGTGCCCCGGCGTGGCTCCGGGCGCTGATCGAGAAGGGGGCCCTGGGTCAGAAGAGCGGCGCGGGCTTCTTCCGCAAGGTGGGCAAGGACATCCAAGTCCTCGACCTCGCCCGCCAGGACTACCGCCCGGCCGACCAGAAGGCCTCGGACGAAGTCGCTGCCATCCTGGCCCTCAAGAATCCGGCGGAGAAATTCGCCAAGCTGCGGGCGTCGACCGACACCCAGGCGCAGTTCCTCTGGGCCATGTTCCGCGACCTGTTCCACTACACCGCCTACCACCTCGCCGACATCGCCGATACGGCGCGTGACGTGGATTTCGCCATCCGCTGGGGCTACGGCTGGAAACTCGGCCCCTTCGAGACCTGGCAGGCGGCGGGCTGGCAGCAGGTGGCCGGCTGGATCGCCGAGGACATCGCCGCCGGCAAGGCCATGAGTTCGGCCCCCCTGCCCGCCTGGGTGACCGACGGCCGCCAGGGCGTGCACGGCGCCGACGGCTCGTTCTCGCCCAAGGCCGGCAAGGCCCTGCCCCGCTCGAGCCACCCCGTCTACCGCCGCCAGCGCTTCCCCGATCCGCTGCTGGGCGAGAAGTTCGACCCGGGCAGCACCGTCTGGGAGAACGAGGGTGTGCGCCTGTGGCACCTCGGCGACGACGTGGCCGTGGCCTCCTTCAAGACCAAGATGAACACAGTCAACGACGCCGTGCTCGACGGGCTGCAGCGCTGCGTGGAGGAAGCCGAGAAGGGCTTCAAGGGTCTGGTGCTGTGGCAGAGCGGCGAACCCTTCTCCGCCGGTGCGGACCTCAAGGGCGCCATGGGCCTGCTGCAGGCCGGCAAGGTCGACGCCTTCGAGGCCATGATCGCCAACTTCCAGGCCACCAGCATGAAGCTGAAGTACTCGCTGGTGCCGACCGTGGCCGCGGTGCGCGGCATGGCGCTGGGCGGCGGCTGCGAGTTCCAGATGCACTGCACCCGGACGGTGGCGGCGCTGGAGAGCTACATCGGCCTGGTGGAGGCGGGCGTGGGGCTGCTGCCCGCCGGCGGCGGCCTCAAGGAGATCGCCCTGCGCTGCGCCAAGCAGAATCCGGCCGATCCCTTTGCGGCGATCAAGAACTACTTCGAGGTCGTGGCCATGGCCAAGGTCTCGACCAGCGCGCTGGAAGCCAAGGAAATGGGCCTGCTGCGCGCCGGCGACATCGTCGTGTTCAATCCCTACGAACTGCTCTGGGTAGCGCAGCGTGAGGCCGCGGCCCTGGCGGACACCGGCTACCGTCCACCCCTGCCCGCGCGCCAGGTGGTCGTGGCAGGCGACGTCGGCACGGCCAGCCTGAAGATGATGTTGGTCAACATGCTGGAGGGACGCTTCGTCTCCGCGCACGACGTCGAGATTGCCTCGCGCATCGCCGACACGCTGTGCGGCGGTGCCATCGAACGCGGCGCGCAGGTGGACGAGACCTGGCTGCTGGCGCTGGAGCGCAGGCACTTCGTTGCGCTGGCGCAGATGCCCAAGACGCAGGAGCGCATCCAGCACACGCTGACCACCGGCAAGCCGCTGCGCAACTGATCGCCTCGCCCCGGCCAGTTCCGGGGCCCGGCGCCTTCGTCCCGACCACCACGCCACCGCGTCCCGGCGCAGCCGGGACGACACCACCGGGCGCCGCCGCGAGGCAGGCGACCACTTCGGAGCCAGACATGAGCACGCAAATTCAGGACGCCTACATCGTCGCCGCCACGCGCACCGCCGTGGGCAAGGCGCCGCGCGGCGCATTCAAGAACACCCGGCCGGACGACCTGCTCGCCCACGTGATCCGCGCAGCGGTGGCGCAGGCACCGGGCATCGACGTAAGCCGCATCGACGACGCCGTCATCGGCTGCGCCATGCCGGAGGCCGAGCAAGGCATGAACGTGGCGCGCATCGGCGTGCTGCTCGCGGGCCTGCCCGACAGCGTCGCCGCCGTGACCATCAACCGCTTCTGCTCCTCCGGCGTCCAGGCCATCGCCATGGCGGCGGACCGCATCCGCACCGGCGACGCCGACCTGATGCTGGCCGGCGGCACCGAGTCCATGAGCATGGTGCCGATGATGGGGCACAAGATCGCCATGAACCCGGCCGTGTTCCGCGACGAGAACGTCGCCATCGCCTACGGCATGGGCATCACGGCGGAGAAGGTGGCCGAGCAGTGGAAGGTGAGCCGCGAGGACCAGGACACGTTTGCCCTGGCCTCGCACCAGAAGGCGCTCGCCGCCATCGCCGCAGGCGAATTCAAGGCTGAGATCGCGCCCTACACCCTGGACGACCACTACCCCGACCTCGCCGCGCGCCGCATCGTGGACGACACGCGCGTGATCGACACCGACGAGGGGCCGCGCAAGGACACCAGCCTGGAGGGCCTGGGCAAGCTCAAGCCGGTGTTCCGCCTGGGCGGCAGCGTCACCGCCGGCAATGCCTCGCAGATGTCCGATGGCGCCGGTGCCGTCCTGCTGGCCAGCGAAAAGGCCATCAAGGAATTCAACCTGACCCCGCTGGCGCGCTTCGTCTCCTTCTCGGTTGCCGGCGTCAAGCCGGACATCATGGGCATCGGTCCGATCGCGGCGATTCCCAAGGCGCTCCGGCAGGCAGGCCTCAGCAAGGACCAGCTCGACTGGATCGAACTCAACGAAGCCTTCGCCGCACAGGCCCTGGCGGTCATCCGCGATGTGGGCCTGGATCCGGCCAAGGTGAATCCGCTGGGTGGTGCCATCGCGCTGGGTCATCCGCTCGGCGCGACCGGCGCCATTCGTGCCGCCACGCTGATTCACGGCCTGCGCCGGCGCCAGCAGAAGTACGGCATGGTGACCATGTGCATCGGCACCGGCATGGGCGCGGCGGGAATCTTCGAAGCGCTCTGAGCGCGCCGCGAGTCCCATACTCCTCCGATCGACGAAACGGCGCCCGCGTGGCGCCGTTTTCCGTTGACGCCAACCGCCGGTGTCGCGGAAACA
>DAOOVM010000053.1:0-14447 GCA_035370085.1 Rhodanobacteraceae bacterium
TCGTGCAGCAGGATCACCCGGTCGGGGTAGATCTCCTCCAGCGTGGCGCCACCCGGCAGGGGATCGCCGGCCCGGTAGGCGCGCTCGCTGCCGCTGTCGTCGGCGATCATGGCCAGACCCGCCTTGGGGTCGGCTTCGGCCAGGGTGCCGTGCAGGGACAGACGCAATTGCGTGGCGGGCGCGCTGCGCACTTCCGCGCGCAGCGCGGCGGCACTGCCGAACAGATGCCACTTGGCCACCGACACCGCCGGAGCGACCGCGGCGACGGGGGACTCGCCCGGCAGCGACGCGGCCGGCAGCGGCGCGGCAACACCACCCAGCAGCAGCCACAGGAACTTCACTGCCAGCAGGGCGCAGACCAGTGCCGCAAGGGCAGCCGTCGCCAGCGCGCCCCAGTGCGAGGCGCGGTCCCACTCGGCATGGCTCCAACCCAGCATGCGCTCAGATTCCGGCGGACGATACGGCTTCGGTGAGGTAAGCGTAGCAAAGCCGCGACGCCAAAGGGGAATCTGCGCCCACTTCTGGTCGCGGGGCGGCCCCGCGCGCGGGCGCGGCGACCAGCCCCTCCGGGCGCTCAGCGGAAACCGAAGAACCGGGTCAGGCGACGGAACAGGCTCGGCTTGCGCTCGTGCCTGTCGACCGGGGCGACCGGCCCCTCGGCGGCAGCCACCGGGGTGCGCCCGCCATCGTGGCGGCGCCCGCGGGGCTCGCCGTCGCCGCCCTTGCGCGTGGCGGCCTCGCCACGCGGCGCCACAGCCGACGCCTCGCCCTCCGGCCTGCGACGACCGCGGCCGCCGCGACGGCGGCGCTTGCGCGGCGCCTCGCCATCTCCCGCGGCCACGACCGGGGCCGGCGCCGGCGCGTCTGCTGCAGGCGCCGGCTTGGCCGGATGATCGGCCCGCGCGGGGCGCTCGCTGCGCGGCCGTTCGCCCGCCGGCCGCGGCCGCTCACCACGGGGGCGATCGCTGCGGGCCCGATCCCCGCGCGGCTTGGCGGCCTTCTCGCGCCGCTGCCGCGCCGCGGCGGGCAATTCCCAACCCTCGCCGCCGGCCGCTTCCTCGGGATCCACGTCCACCGCCACCGTGCTGCGCGGGCGCGCCGGCGGCGGCACCAGCAGATCAGGGGTTACGGCCGCCGTGGGGATCTTCTGCTCGATGAAGGCCTCGATGTCGGGCAGACCCATGGCGTAGAGGTCGCAGGCGAAGCTGATGGCATCGCCCTCGGCGCCGAGGCGCGCCGTGCGGCCGATGCGGTGCACGTAGTCCTGCGCGTCCTGCGGCAGGTCGTAGTTGAAGACGTGACTGACGTCGGGAATATGCAGGCCGCGGGCCGCCACGTCGGTGGCCACCAGCAGCTCCACTTCGCCGCGCTGGAAGCGCTCGAGCAGGCGCTCGCGCTTCTTCTGCGGCACGTCGCCGGACAGCGCGCCCACGCGAAACCCCTGGCGCGTAAGCTTGTCGGTGATGCGTTCGGCCACCGCCTTGGTGTTCACGAAGATGATGCTGCGCGAGGCCTGGGACCGCTCGAGCAGATTGAGCAGCAGCGGCATCTTCTCCTCGGTGGAGGGGAAGTAGATGAGCTGGCGCACGCGCGCGGCGGTAACGCTCTCGGACTCCACGGACAGCTTCTCCGGGCTGTTCATGTGCTCGTAGGCCAGCTCCAGCACGCGGTAGGACAGCGTGGCCGAGAACAGCATGACCTGGCGCTGCTCGCGCGGCGGCAGGCGGCGGAACAGGAAGCGCACGTCCTTGATGAAGCCGAGGTCGAACATGCGGTCGGCCTCGTCGATCACGAACACATCCACCGCGCGCAGGCTGAACACTTGCTGCTTGTAATAGTCGAGCAGGCGTCCCGGTGTGGCGATGATGATGTCCACGCCGCCGCGCAACGATTCGCGCTGTTTGTCGTAGTCGACGCCGCCGTAGATCAGCGCGCACTTCAGCCCGGTGTGGCGGCCGAGGTTGCGGAAATCCTTGTCGATCTGAATGGCCAGCTCGCGCGTGGGCGCGATCACGACGCAGCGCGGGTCGTGCGCCTGGCGCTCGGCCAGGGCCGGGGTGGTGAGCAGGCGCTGCATGGCCGCGACGAGGAAGGCGCCGGTCTTGCCGGTGCCGGTCTGCGCCTGCCCGGCCACATCGCGCCCGGCCAGGGCCACCGGCAGGGTCAGCGCCTGGATGGGCGTGCAGCGGGTGAAGCCGGACTCGTGCAGGCCGGCAAGCAGACTCGGGTGCAGGTCGAAATTGTCAAAAAAGACGTCGGTAAGGACTTGCTGGGACATTCCATTCTTCTTCGGCGAACCCGCGGAGGGCGGCGCGCGAGCAGCGGGCAGCGCAGCGGGTCTTGATTCCACAGGCGGGCGGCCCAACTTGAAAGGGCCGGATGATTGGGCTCAAATGCGCCCCTTCCGCCCGGCCTCGTCTGCGCAGCGCCGGGCTGTCGACCGCCGAGTGTAGCCCAAGCCGCATTCCGCCGCCTCACCCCCCGCCCTACCCCTGCCGGAGACCCATCGTGAGCCAGTTGATCGCCCACGCCAGCGACGATTCCTTCGAAAACGACGTGCTCAAGTCGAGCGAGCCGGTGCTGGTGGACTTCTGGGCCGAGTGGTGCGGCCCCTGCAAGATGATCGCGCCCATCCTCGACGAGATTGCCGCGAGCTACCAGGGCCGCATGAAGGTGGTCAAAGTCAACATCGACCACAACCAGAAGACCCCGCGCAATTACAACGTGCGCGGCGTGCCCACGCTGATGGTGTTCAAGGACGGCAAGGTCCAGGCCACGCAGATCGGCGCGGTGTCCAAGGGCCAGCTCACCCAGATCATCGACCGCGCCCTGTGAGGCGCCGGCGCGGCGACGCCAGCCCTCGCCGCGCCCTAAAATGCTGCGCCCACAGAGCCTTGCGGGCGCTGGCCGCGCGGTGCTAACGTAGCCGCGGCGTTGTGGGACGTGCTGTCCCGCCTTCCTTTCGCATTCCCCCTTTCTCCACGTCGTTCTCCAGCCTACGGCGCCCACGCGAGGTCCGTCCGTGTCCGATCCCGAGTCCAAAGAAAACGGCGCAGCCGGTTCCGATGCTGCGCGCTCCGAAGTCCCGTCCGCCCCGCAGTCCCCGCGCGGCGAAGGGGGCGGGGACGCCTCCGGCCAGGCCACACCGGGCCAGGCGCAGGGCGGCGGCCAGCAAGGCGGCGGCCAGCAGGGCCAGGGCGGGGGACGCCGCGACCGCGGCAACCGCCACCGCAATCGCCAGCAGCGCCAGCAGCAGCAACAGCAGCAGCTGCGCGGCGGCAACTATGACGAAGACATTCCCGACGACAAGAACGGCGGCGGCAACGGCCCGCTGATCAACCTCACCGAGCTCAAGCGCAAGCCGGCCGCGGCCCTGCTCGACATGGCCGAGGGCCTGGGCATCCAGGAAGGCGTGGCGCGCGCGCGCAAGCAGGATGTGATCTTCAACATCCTCAAGGCGCACGCCCGCGCCGGCGGCGGCATCTGGGGCGAGGGCGTGCTGGAGATCCTGCAGGACGGCTTCGGCTTCCTGCGCTCGGCCGACGAGAGCTACCTGGCCGGCCCCGACGACATCTACGTCAGCCCCAGCCAGATCCGCCGCTTCAACCTGCGCACCGGCGACTACATCACCGGCCGCATCCGCCCGCCCAAGGAAGGTGAGCGCTATTTCGCCCTGCTCAAGCTCGACGACATCAATTCCGAGCCGCCGGAGGCGTCGAAGAACAAGGTCCTGTTCGAGAACCTGACCCCGCTGTTCCCACGCAAGGCCTTCCACCTGGAGCGCGGCAACGGTTCGTCCGAGGACATCACCGGGCGCATCCTCGACCTGATGGCGCCGGTCGGCAAGGGTCAGCGCGGCCTCATCGTCTCGCCGCCCAAGGCCGGCAAGACCATGCTGATGCAGAACGTCGCCCAGGCCATCGTGCACAACCATCCGGAAGCGCACCTGATCATCCTGCTGATCGACGAGCGTCCGGAGGAAGTCACGGAAATGCGCCGCAGCGTGCGCGCCGAGGTGATCAGCTCCACCTTCGACGAACCGGCCGCGCGCCACGTGCAGGTGGCCGACATGGTGATCGAGCGCGCCAAGCGTCTGGTCGAGCACAAGCGCGACGTGGTGATCCTGCTCGACTCGATCACGCGCCTGGCCCGCGCCTACAACACCGTGGTGCCGAGCTCGGGCAAGGTGCTCACGGGCGGCGTCGACGCCAATGCCCTGCAGCGGCCCAAGCGCTTCTTCGGCGCGGCCCGCAACGTCGAGGAAGGCGGCTCGCTCACGATCCTGGCCACGGCCCTGGTCGACACCGGCTCGAAGATGGACGAGGTGATCTACGAGGAGTTCAAGGGCACCGGCAACATGGAGGTGCACCTGGACCGCCGCATCACCGAGAAGCGCGTCTACCCGGCCATCAACATCAACCGCTCCGGCACGCGCCGCGAGGAACTGCTGATCGATCCGGACCTGCTGCAGAAGATCTGGATCCTGCGCAAGCTGCTGCATCCGATGGACGAGCTGGCCGCGATCGAGTTCCTCCTCGACAAGATGAAGAACACCAAGACCAACGACGAGTTCTTCAGCACCATGAAGCGCGGCTGAGGAGGCCACGATTCGCACACGTAACGCCGGCGCCAGCCGGCGTTTCTTCTGCAGCAGCGACACCGCTCCGGCGCGGCCGCGCCGGGCGCTCCCGCCGGCATCGCGCTAGCGGCACCGGAAGTCCTCCGTGCCCAGTGGCGCGCAACCGTCGCCCCAGCGGCCGGTCTGGCGCCAGTAATCGACCACGCCGGCCTGCAGCAGCAGCGCCTTGAAGTCCGGATGCGCGCGCAGCGCCGAGTAGGGTGCGTTCCAGAAGGCGACGTAGGGATATCGCCCCGCCTCGCCGCCCTGCGCGTCGCGGGTGCGGAACGCGATGAAGCGGCGCAGCGCCGCGGCCGCAAGATCGGCATCGCCCAGCGCGTCGGCGAGATTGAGCGCCACATAGGCCGGATAGGCGCCGGCGGCCGCGGAATCGTCGGCAAGCACGCGCCGCACCCGCGCCAGCAGGGCCTTGCGGTCGTCGAGCACGGCGCCCAGCTCGCGGAAGAACGGCGTGTCCAGGTCAGGGTTCTGCCGCAGCAGGCGCGCATGCAGCTCGCGCAGTTCGGCGATGCCACCGGGCCGCTGGCCCGCCAGGTGGCGGAAGAAGGCCACGTAGTCGGGCTCCGCCTGACTGCCTTCCAGGGACTGTCCGCGGCGGTATTCGGCTTCGGCGTCCCGGTAGCGGCGCGCGGCGGTGTAGTCGAACTGCAGGTCGCGGGACAGGAACAGGGCCATCGGCTCCACCGCGCGCACCTGCTCGACCAGGGCCACCGCGTCGTCGATGTGGCCGAGGCTGTAGATCATGTAGGCATAGTCCCACACGCGTTCCTGGGTGAGCGGTCCGGCGTCCACCACCTCCCTGGCCAGGGCGATGGCCGCGGCATACCGACCTTCGTTCCACAGGGCCTTGGCGCGGTCGCGCTTGGCCAGCCAGCTGCCCGGCGCGATGGCGGCGATGCGTTCGCGCGCCTGCCGGGCTTCGGCGCGCAGTGGCCCGGCCTGCGCCGCGCCGATTTCCGCCGCCATGGCGCCAAGCGATTCGGCGAGCGCGTCCCAGCACAGTACGCACTGCGGGTCCAGCGCCACCATTTCCCGCGCCAGCTGCAGGCGCTCACGGTCGTGCTCGAAGTCGAACTCTTCGCGCATCACGATGTTGCGCCAGCGCAGAAAGCGCTCGTACGCCGCCACGTTGCCGGTACCGCCCTGCTCACGGCTGAAGCGGGCGACATCCAGCGTCACGCTCAGGGCCATGGCCACGTCGCGCGCGATTTCCTCCAGCACCGCGAACACGTCGTTCAGCTCGCGCGCGTAGGTCTTTGACCACGACTGGCTGCCGTCCTCGACCCGGACGAGCTGCGCGGTGACGCGCAGGCGCTCGCCGTCCCGGCGCACGCTGCCCTCCAGCAGGTGGGCGACGCCGAGCCGCTGACCGATGGTGCGCAGGTCCGTGCTGCGGCCGCGGAAGGAGAAGCTCGAACGGCGCCCGACGACGCGCAGCGCGGGCGACTGCGCCAGCTGATCGAGGATCTCCTCCGCCAGGCCGTCGGCCAAATAGGCCTGGTCCTGCCCCGCGGAGAGGTCGGCGAAAGGCAGAACGGCCAAGGCGGGCCGGGCCGGGCTCGTCGCCGCGGGCGCCGCAGTGCCATCGTGCGGACGCGACCACCGCACGGCCGCGAACAGCAGCAGCGCCGCCGCCGTGACCGCGCCCAGCCATGCCGCAGTCCTGCGCGTCCGGCCGCGGGGCGCCGCCGGCGAAGGCCGGGGCGGGTCGGGCGGCCGCGCCGCGCCGGCATCGACGCTCACGGCGCCCGCGGGGGCCGGCGCGGGCGCGGATGTCGGCGTCGGCAGATCGAAGCGGTAACCGACGCCGTACACCGTATGCAGCCGGCGCGGGTGCTGTGCGTCCTCGCCCAGCGTCTGGCGCAGCAGGCTCGTGATGCGGTTCAGCACGCTCGGGGTGACGTGCCGGTGGCCCCACACGGCATCCAGGATCTCGTCCCGGGTGAACACCTGGCCGGGCGAAGCGGCCAGGAGGGCGAGCACGGCGAAGGCCTTGGGCTCCAGCGCCTGCTCCGCGCCCCCGCGCAGCAGCCGACGGCCGGCGAAATCGATGACCACGTCGTCGAAGGCGAGCTGGCGCGGTTCGGGAGGCGACATGCGGTTCCCTGGGGCGGGCCGATCCCGCCGGCTCGAGTATAGGTGCGGCGCCAACCCGTACGACCCCCGACGATCCTGAGGATCGCGGCCACGATCTGCGTGCAGCCTGCGATTGGCCTAAGGACTCGGCGCGTAGCGCGCAGCGACGCTGACCGGACCGGCACGCGCCGGTACCAGCCAGTCGACAGGAGCACGCCATGATCGAACCAATTCGGGCACCCCCGGGGCCGCAGGACCCCGCCACCGGGCGTCTGCTGCGCGGACTGGGCCGCTTCTTCCAAGGGGCGACCTGGGTCGGACTTGCGACGTTCGGCACCTACATCCTGCTGCGAGCGAGCGGCGCCACATCGAGGAACTTCAGCCAGTGGCACGCGCTGGTGTCGGGCGAGACCCTGGCGACGGCCTCGGACTGGATTGCCAATGTCGCCATCGGCCTGCACTTCGCCATGGGCGCGGTGCTGGTGCTGGCCTGGCCGATCCTCCGGTCCGCGCGCATCCGCACCCGCCATCGCACCCTGCACCGCTGGACGGGCCGACTCTACGTGAGCGCCGGCCTGCTGGCGGGTGCCGGCGGGCTGTCCTTCATCCTCACCCACGGCGCCTACAGCCGACCGGCGTCCGTCGCCTTCGCAACCTGGGGCGCCGTGCTGATGCTGAGCGCCGCCATGGCCTATCGCCACGCGCGCGCCCGGCGCTTCGACCTGCACCGGGCCTGGGCCATCCGGCTATTCGCGATGGTGCTCGGCTCGTGGCTGTTCGACCTGGAGATCCGCGCCTGGAAAGATCTGGCCGGCGGCGTCGGCTTTGGCCAGGGCGATGCCCATGGCCCGCTTGACTACGTCATCCTCTACCTGTTCTTCGTGCCCAACCTTCTCGTCGCCGAGTTCTTCATCCGCCACAAGCACCGGCACATCGCCCTGCCGTCCGCCCTGAAGTGGCCTGCCGTGGTCGCCCTCGCCGCCGCCGGGCTGGTCTTCGCCTACGCCATTGTCGCGGTCAGCGCCACCCCCACGGGCAAGTACGGCAAGCACCTGCTGCAGCTGCTCTCCGGCTGAGGTCTGGCGCCGCGCGTCAGCGCCCGTTGCGCCGCTGCGGCTGCCAGCGGGCCAGCGCCTCGCGCGCGCAGGCGCGACCGATGGCAATGAAATCCTCGGCGCGGTGGAATTCGTAGAACGCGCCGGCGCTGCGCGGGATCTCGATGAGCAGGTCCGGCGGCTGGGCGGCGAGCTTGAAGCGCGTCAGGGTGGACTGCACCGTGTCCAGCGAGCGCGCGAAGAGTTCGATCACGCCCATCTCGGGCAGTCCGTCCAGGCCCAGTTCCGGCGTGGGCGCGCGCCGCTCCATCAGGCCCTCCAGCAGGGCGGCGAACTGGCGCCGGTAGCCGCCCCGCGCAGGCGCGCCGGGTGGCGCCGCGCCGCCACCCGGCAGCGCCTCGGCGCCGAGGGCGTGCAGCGGGTCGGGTTCGGCGCCGGCCGCCAGCGGCGGCACGCCGGCGGGGATCTCCTCCTCCGGGCGCGTCACAGGTTTCTCGTGCTCGCCCTGCACCGCGTCGGGCGCATTCACGTCCACGGCGAAGGTGTAGTCGGTGAAGTCGCGCAGGGTCGGCGTGATCGGCACCGGATTGAGCAGGCCGCCGTCGACCAGGCGCCGTCCCTCGTAGTAGTGCGGACGAAACACCGTGGGAATGGAGATCGAGGCGCGAATGGCCTCGAACAGCGAGCCGCGCGAGAACCACACCTCGCGCTCGGCGTCGATGTCCACCGCCACGGCGGTGTAGGGCACGGGCAGGTCCTCGATGGCGAGGTCGCCCACCAGCTCCTTCAGCGCGGCGATGATGCGCTCGCCCTTGATCAGGCCGCCGCCGCGCCAGCTCCAGTCGACCAGGCGCAGCACGTCCAGCCGCTGCAGTGAGCGCACCCAGTCGCGGTACTCGGCCAGCTTGCCGGCCGCGTACACACCGCCGACCAGTGCCCCCATGGAGCTGCCGGCGATGGAGCGGATGGCATAGCCCTGTGCCTGCAGCTCCTCGATCACGCCGACGTGCGCGTAGCCGCGCGCGCCACCGGAACCAAGCACGAGGGACAGCGAGGGCGGTGCGGCGTTGGCGGCGGGTGTGTTCATGGCGTTCCTTGTCGCACAGCGCGGTGGAGCGCGGGCTCGAACCGGCTCAGGCGCCGCCCTGGTAGGCGCCGATGGCGAGCTGCAGCAGGATCTTCATCTCCTCGCGCAGCGACAGCGGCGCGACCACCTCGGCCTCGGGTCCGTACTTGAGGACATCCATCAGCAGCTCGCGCGAGTTGCTGTAGGGCACGCGCAGTTCGTAGCGGCCGTCGGGGAGGAAGCTGCCCTGCTGCTGGCTGTGCCAGTGCTCGTCGGCGACCCAGCGCGCACTGTGGGCGGAGAAGCGCAGCGTGGCCCAGGCCTTGGGCGCGCCGGAGAAAATGCCGTAGCTGCCCGCCAGGTGCTGGTCGAGCTCGGCCTCGTCGCGGTCGCTGGCGGCCTCGTCCAGCAGCTGCGGCGCGGCGATGCGATCCACGGCGAAGCTGCGCAGGGCCGCACGCTCGTGGTCCCAGGCATCGAGGTACCAGTTGTCGCGGTAGTGGGTCAGGCGCTGCGGCGACACCGTGCGCAGCGTGGTCTCGCCGGTCGAGCGCGCCCGGTAGCGGAACTTCAGGCGTCGCCGCAGCAGCACGCCGCTGGCCACGGTACGGAAGCTCGCCTCGTCCAGGCGTCGGCTGCCGCTGGCCACCACCCGGATACGCTGCACCGGCAGGGCCGCGCCGCTGACGTGGTCGGAGAGCAGCTCCTCGATGCGCTTGCGCAGCGGTGCCAGGGCCGAGGCGAGGATGCCCGGCCCACTCTTTTCCAGCAGGGCCTCCAGCGCAACCAGGGCCGACAGTTCCTCGCTGGTCAGCCACAGTCCCGGCAGCTCGAAGCGCTCGGCCTCATCGGCGGCGTAGCGGAAGGCCGCCGTCTCGCCCTCGCCGCTCTCGATCGGCGCGCCCAGGGCGTCACGCAGGAAGGCGATGTCGCGGTAGAGGGTGGCGCGCGAACAGCCGAGGTCCTCCATCAGCCGCGGCAGGGCCACGGGATAGCGGCGCGACTTGAGGATGCGGTGCAGGGTGAGGATGCGTTCATAACGGTCCATGGACAGATTGTGGACGCAGCCGCACGGGATTCGCCAGCGCCTGTCCCGGCAGCGCGCCGGATTGCGTATAAGTGGCCAAGTCCCCTGTCCCGGAGTCACCAATGCGCCGCCTCGCCCTCGTCCTTGCCCTCTCCGTGTCCACCAACGCCTGGGCCGATGCCCACGAGGCCGTGCAGCAGGCCTTCGAGAAGTTCCTCGCCCTGAAGAGCTTCCGCGCCACCGTGGTCGACGTGGCCAAGGGGCAGCAGTTGTCGGCCATGGAGTACGAGGCGCCGGACCGCTACCACATGAAGACCGGCCAGGGGCCGGAAACCCTCATCATCGGCGACGAGGCCTGGATGGACGTGGACGGCCGCCTGATGAAGATGCCGATTCCCGTCGGCAGGATCATCGCCCAGTACCGCAACGAGGCCCTGGCCCGGACCCAGTACACCGTGACCGAGGTCGGCACCGACAGCGTCGACGGCGAGCCCGCCCACGTGTACAGCTACACGCTGACGCAGCCGGTCAAGGCCGAGTCCAAGGCCTGGATCTCCGATCGCAGCGGTCTGCCCCTGCAGATCGAGTCGCGCGGCAGCTTCATGGGCGTGAAATCCACCACGCGCGTGCGCTACAGCGACTTCGACGACCCCGCCATCCGCATCGCCGCCCCGGCCGACTGAGGGCGCCGCGCCGCTCAGCCGTCGACGCGGTCGGCGAAGATGCGGTCGGAGGTTTCCCAGGCGCCGAGGTCCACGTGCGGGCCGAGCACGCGGTTGCGGCTGTCGATGTCGCCGTAGCCCAGGCCGCCGGGCGGCGCGTCGTCGCCGGCATCGTGCACGGCGGGCTCGAAGCGGCGCAGGCTGTAGTCGTACAGGGCCGGCGCGAGGAAGGGCAGGCTCAGGCCGAAGCCGTTGTGGCTGAACACCGTGCCCTGGAAGTCGCCGGCGGCGAACGCGTTGCTGACCAGGCTGTTGCTGAGGTGGGCGGACTGGCTGGAGCCGGACACGACCACCACGCCCGCGGCGTTGTCCACTACCGTCAGATTGGTCAGGTCCGCGCTCGCGCTGCCGCCCAGGACGAGCTTCACGCCGGTGAGCGGCGACTGCGCCACCAGACTGTCGCTGAACAGGAGGCTGGCCTGGTCGCCGAGGTTCCAGCGCACCTCGTCCAGGGCACCGCTGCCGCCCACCGGCCAGCCGGCGAGGAAGCGGTTGCTGCCGGACAGAACGGCGGCCTGCCCCGCGGCGTCCACGTACAGGCTGCGTCCGCGCGTCTGGATTGCATCCGGACCGACCGTCACGGCGGCAATGCGGTTGCGGTCGAACTGCGCCTGCACGGCACTGCGCAGGAACAGGCGCACGGCGCCGCCCCACACCACGCCGCCGCGCGCGGCCGCCTCGGTCTGGCGGATGTCGTTGCCGGCCACCACACAGTGCGTGCTGCCGCCGCAGCTCACGTCCACGGCGGCGCCGTACACCGTGCCGGTGCCACCGACCGCGATCAGCGCGTGGCTGTCGAAGATGGAGTTGTCGAGCAGGTCCACTTCGCCGCTGCCCTGGGCGTCCACGGCAATGGCCGCGCCCGCGGCATAGCTGGACGAAGTCACCACGCTGCCCTCGATGAGGTTGCCGACGATCAGCACGGCGGCGCCGTTCTGCGGTTGCACCAGCAGGCCGGCGCCCGGCGTAGTGGTGCTGGCATCGAAGAAATGCAGCTCGCGCACGGTGAGCGTGCCGCCCAGCGGCTGCAGCCAGGCACCACGTGTCCCGGGCGGGGGCACGAGCAGGGTGTTGAGCGTGCCACCGGGGGCCTTCGCCGCGAAGCCATCGGCCCAGCCCCCGCTGATGTCCAGGGCCGCGGCGGTCATGGTTGTCGGCACGACGAAGCCTTCGGTGTAGACCCCGGTGTGCACGCGCACCTCGTCATCGCCCGGATGGGCGACGGCGGCATCGATGGCATCCTGCAGGTGCGCATACGCGCCGCCGGCGCCGACCGTGTAGACGGTGGCCGATGCGGCAGGCACGGCGAGGACACCGGCGCAGGCGGCGAGCAGGGCAAGGCAGGGACGGCGAGCGGTCATGGTGGACATTCCGGTGGGCGTGTCTGCCGGCTACGCAGTCCGGCAGCGGATCCGGCAATCGCGTGTCGGCGTGGGCTACCATTCCTGCCCCACGGCCCCGGCGGGCCGCGCCGCGACGCCGCCCATGCCCCACGCAGACCTGAAGCTCCACGAACCCGTCGGCGACGAGGTCAAGACCACCACCTGCTACATGTGCGCCTGCCGCTGCGGCATCCAGGTGCACCTCAAGGACGGCCGGGTGCGCTACATCCAGGGCAATCCCGATCACCCCGTGAACCGCGGCGTGATCTGCGCCAAGGGCTCGGCCGGCATCCAGCAGCACTACTCGCCCGCGCGCCTGCGCAAGCCCCTGCTGCGCGTCGGCGAACGCGGTGAAGGCCGGTTCCGCGAGATCGAATGGGGCGAGGCGCTGGCGCTGGCCACGCGCTGGCTTGGCGATATCCGCGCGCGCAATCCGGACGAGCTGGCCTTCTTCACCGGCCGTGACCAGAGCCAGGCGCTGACCGGCTGGTGGGCAGCGCAGTTCGGCACGGTGAACTACGCCGCGCACGGCGGCTTCTGTTCGGTGAACATGGCCGCCGCCGGCATGTACACCCTGGGCGGCAGCTTCTGGGAATTCGGCGAACCGGACTGGGAGCACACGCGCTACCTGCTGCTGTTCGGCGTGGCCGAGGACCACGACTCCAATCCGATCAAGCTCGGCCTGGGCAAGCTCAAGGCGCGTGGCGCCAAGATCGTGGCCATCAATCCCGTGCGCACCGGCTACGCCGCGATCGCCGACGAATGGGTCGGCATTCGCCCGGGCACGGACGGATTGCTGATTGGCGCACTGATCGGCGAACTGCTGCGTCACGACTGGATCGATTTCGACTATCTGGTGCGCTACACCAATGCACACCATCTGGTCGTGCATGATCCCGGTGCTGCCGACGACGGCCTGATCGCGCGCGATGCACAGGGCTGCGCCCTGTGCGCGACGCCGGACGGCCTGCGTGAGGCCGACGCGATCGGCATCGCCCCGCGCGTGGTCGGCGAGGTGACCCTGCCCGACGGCCGCCGCGCCCTGCCGGCCTTCCAGCGGCTGGCCGAGCGGTTTCTCGCGGCCGAGTATGCGGTCGAGGCGGTCGCGCCGCAGTGCGACGTGCCGGCCGAGACGATCCGCCGCCTCGCGCGCGAAATGGCGCAGGCGGCCTTCGATGAGGCGCTGTGCCTGCCACAGCCCTGGACCGACGCCTGGGGCCGCGAGCACGCGCAGATGATCGGCCGCCCCGTGGCCATGCACGCCATGCGCGGCATCAGCGCGCACAGCAACGGCTTCCACACCTGCCGCATGCTGCACGTGCTGCAGATGCTGCTGGGCGCCATCGACACGCCGGGCAGCTTCCGCTACCAGCCGCCCTACCCCAAGGGCGTGCCGCCGGCCAACCGTCCGGGCAGGACGCGCAGGCCCGACGGCAGTCTCGACAGCGCGCCGCTGGGCTACGTGCACGCACCCGAAGACCTGGTGATCACGCCCGACGGCCAGCCGCGGCGCATCGACAAGGCCTTCTCCTGGGAGCATCCGCTGGCCGTACACGGCATGCTGCAGGGGGTGATCCGCAATGCCTGGGCGGGCGATCCGTACCGTATCGATACCCTGTTCCTGTTCATGGCCAACATGAGCTGGAACTCGGCCATGAACACCACGCGCACGCAGCAGATGCTGTGCGACCGCGACCCGGCCAGCGGCGAGTACCGCATCCCGCGCATCATCTACGCCGATGCCTACCACTCCGAAATGGTGGACTACGCCGACCTGGTGCTGCCGGACACCACCTACCTGGAGCGCCACGACTGCATTTCCCTGCTCGATCGCCCGATCAGCGATGCCGATGGCGCCAGCGACGCCATCCGCCAGCCGGTGTGCGCGCCCGATGCGGACGGCAGCGGCCGCGACGTGCGCCCCTTCCAGGACGTGCTGCTCGACCTCGGCGCGCGCCTCGGCCTGCCCGGCATGACCGGCGCAGACGGCGCCGCGCGCTATCCCGGCGGCTATGCCCAGTACATGGTGGAGCACGAACGCGCCCCGGGCGTGGGCCTGCTGGCCGGCTGGCGCGGGCGCGACGGCCGCCGTGCCGGGACGGGCGAGCCCAATCCGGCGCAGTTGGACGCGTACAAGCAGCACGGCTGCCACTGGCATGCCGCCGTGCCGCCGGCGGGGCGCTACTACAAGATGGCCAACCGCGACTATCTGGAATGGGCGCGCGGCCTCGGTTTCGTCGGCTCCGCCCAGCCGATCGTGCTGGAGCTGTACTCCGAGCGCCTGCAGCGGTTCCGCCTTGCCGCGCAGGGTCACGGCGCGACGCAGCCGCCGGCGCACCTGCGCGAGCGCGTGGCGCACCATTTCGATCCCCTGCCCTTCTGGTACGCGCCGCTGGAATGGCAGCGCCCCGGCCAGGGCCACCGAGCGGCGGATTTTCCGCTGCACGCCATCACGCAGCGGCCGATGTTCATGTACCACG
>DAOOVM010000054.1:0-14318 GCA_035370085.1 Rhodanobacteraceae bacterium
AGACGGTGAACCTGCTGTTCGGCGCGGCCCTGGTCATTCCCGGCACCGGCTTCGTGCTCAACAACGAAATGGACGACTTCGCCCTGCAGGCCGGCACGCCCAACGCCTTTGGTCTGGTGGGCAACGAAGCCAACGCGGCGCGCGCTGGCCGCCGGCCGCTGTCGTCGATGACGCCGAGCTTCGTCATCGGCCCCGAGCGCGTGCTGGTGATCGGGACCCCCGGCGGCAGCCGCATCATCACCATGGTGCTGGAGGGCATCCTGGCCTGGCTCGACGGCGACAGCCCGGCCCAGGCCGCAGCCACCCCGCGCTACCACCACCAGTACCTGCCCGACGTGATCTCGGCCGAGCCCGGCGCCTTCAGCGCGGACGAGGTCAAGGCACTGGAGGCCATGGGCCACAAGGTCGCTGCGGGGCAGCGCCGCTGGGGCTTCATGAATGCGGTGGACTGGAATCGGAAGACAGGCGAACTGCGCGGCGGTACGGACCCGCGCGGAGTCAGTGGCAGCGCGCAGGTCCACTGAGACGGAAGGCAGCGACGATGAAACTCTGGTCGATCCTGGGCAATTCGCAGAAGTTGGACGGCGGCGCCATGTTCGGCAACGTGCCGCGCGCGATGTGGGAGCAGTGGATTGCGCCGGACGCGCAGCACCGCATCCCGCTTGCCTGCCGCGCCCTGCTGGTGCAGGACCTCGACGGCAAGACCGTGCTGTTTGAAACCGGCATCGGCGCCTTCTTCGAGCCCAAGCTGCGCGAGCGCTACGGCGTGGTGGAAGAACGCCACGTGCTGCTGGACTCGCTCGCGGCCGCGGGGTTCTCCCACGAAGACATCGATGCGGTGGTGCTGTCGCACCTGCATTTCGACCACGTGGGCGGCCTGCTGGCGCCCTGGGCCGCGGGCGAGCCGCCGCAACTGCTGTTTCCGAAGGCGCGCTACGTGGTCGGCTGCGAGAGCTGGAACCGCGCGCGCCAGCCGCATGCCCGCGACCGCGCCTCCTTCATTCCCGAGCTGCCGGGCCTGCTGGAGGCATCCGGTCGGCTGGAAATCGTCGACGGCGAGCACGCGGCCTGCCTCGGGCCGCGCGTGCGCTTCCGCACCTCCGACGGCCACACGCCGGGCCTGCTGCTGGCCGAGATCGGCGGCGAGGGCGGCGTGGTGTTCTGCGCCGACCTGATTCCCGGCCGGCCCTGGGTGCACCTGCCGGTGACCATGGGCTACGACCGCTATCCGGAGCTGCTGATCGAGGAGAAGCGCCAGTTCCTCGACGCGGCCCTGGAACGCGACGTGCGCCTGTTCTTCACCCACGATCCGGTCTGCGCCATGGCGCGCGTGACGCGCGACGCGCAGGGGCGCTACGGCACGACCGACGCGCACGAGGCCCTGCAGGGCCTGGCGCTGTAGCCGCGGGTTCCGCGGCGCCCCTTACCGGCCGCGGCGCGAGCCGCTACCCTTGCCGCCACTATCGGCAAGAGGCAGGGCCATGGCGGACGTATTCAGCTCCGAGGAAAACATCGGCTACGGCAGTCGCGTGAAGTCGTCCTTCGGCGCGGCGCTGGTCGGCCTGGTGATGTTCGCGGCGGCCTTTCCGCTGCACTTCTGGAACGAGGGGCGCGCGGTGGCCGAGCACCGCGCCCTGCAGGAGGGCGCGGCGGCCGTGGTGGAAGCGCCGACTGCGCCGCTCGACCCCGCACTGGAGGGCAAGCTCGTGCACGCCAGCGCGCGCGCCACGGCGCCGCAGCCCGTGGCCGACGCGCAGTTCGGCCTGTCCGCCCAGGCCCTGGCCCTGCAGCGTCAGGTGGAAATGTTCCAGTGGCGCGAGCACAAGAAGACGCGCACCGAAAAGAAGCTCGGTGGCGGCGAGCGCAAGATCACCGAGTACCGCTACGACACCGGCTGGGACGACGAAGCGATCGACTCGGCGCGCTTCGAGCACCGCGATGGGCACGAGAATCCCCACTCCTGGCCCTTCTCCAGCGCCCGCTTCGAGGCCAACCCGGTGCGCCTGGGCGACCTCGTATTGTCCTCGCCTTTCGTAGGTCGGATCGGCGGCGCCGAACCGCTGGTGCCGACGCTGTCCGCGCTGCCGCCCAACCTCGGCGCCAGCTTCCAGATCGACGACGGTCGACTGGTGACGAGCAAGGATCCCGGCAAGCCCCAGGTCGGCGACTTGCGCGTGGCCTGGCAGCGCGTGCCCGAACAGGACGTGAGCGTGGTCGGCCTGCAGCACAATGGCGGCATCGAGCCCTACACCGCCAGCAACGGCCGCCAGATCGCCCTGCTCGACGCGGGTGCGGTGCCGGCGGCGAAGATGTTCCAGGCGGCCGAGGCGCGCAATACGCGCCTGACCTGGCTGCTGCGCGCGGCCGGTGCCTTTCTCATGTGGCTGGGGCTGACCATGGCTCTGGGCTGGATCGGCCGCGTGCTCGACTTCATTCCCTTCCTCGGCAGTCTGGTCGAGACCGGCGTGTCCATCGTGGCGGCGCTGGTGGCCCTGGTGCTCTCGGCGCTCACCATTGCCGTGGCCTGGTTCTACTACCGCCCGGTGGTGGCCGTGGCGCTCATCGCCCTGGCGCTGGGCGGGGTGCTGCTGCTGCGCCGCCGTGCACGGCGGCCGCCACCGCCGCCCGCGGCGGGCTTGCCGCCCATGGCCCCGCCCCCGCCGCCGCCCGCCGCGACCTAGACGAGTCCCCCACGCGGCGCGCCGGCGGTGCCGCCGGCGCAGCGCGCGACTTCCCTGGATGCCGCCGGCCCCGGAGAGTCCCCATGCGCGTCACCGGTCTGTACGCGGCGCTGTGTGCCGTGCTCGTGGTGTTCCTGGCCTTGCGCGTGGTGCAGCAGCGCCTGCGCAAGCGTGTCGGCGTGGGCGATGCGGGCGATCCTGAGCTGATCCGGCGCATCCGCGCCCACGGCAACGCCGTCGAGAATGTGCCGACCGCCCTGCTGCTGCTCCTGCTGCTGGACCTGGGCAATACGGCGAGCGCCGTGGTGCACGCCTTCGGTCTGGCCGTGCTGGTGGGGCGGCTGGCCCATGCCTGGGGACTGTCGCGCTCGAGCGGGCCCTCGCCGGCGCGCTTGATCGGCTCGGTGCTGACCTGGGGCGCCATGCTCGGCATGGCCGGGTTGCTGCTGTGGCAGTTCGCCGGACGCGCCGCGGGCGCGTGATGCCCGCGCGCGGCCAGCGGCGTGCCTGCGAAATGCCCGATCGCGCGAGCACGCTGGCCCCCTTTTTTCGCGGAGTCCCCCATGCCGTCACTGCGTTTCTGTGCGCTCGCCCTTGCGGCGCTTCTCACTCCCGCGCCGGCCTTCAGCGCGGAGTACTCGTGCGCGGATTGCGATTCCTGGAACGCGCCGCACGCGCCGTTCCGCATCCACGGCAATACCTGGTACGTCGGTACGCAGGGACTGTCGGCGCTGCTGGTCACCTCCGACCGCGGACACGTGCTGATCGACGGCGGACTACCGCAGTCCGCGCCGCGCATCGCCGCCAGCATCGCCGCCCTCGGCTTCCGCCTGGGCGACGTCAAGCTGATCCTCAACTCCCACGCCCACTTCGACCATGCCGGCGGCATCGCCGAGCTGGCGCGCCTGTCAGGCGCCACGGTGGCCGCCTCGCCCTACAGCGCCGGGCAGTTGCGCAACGGCAATCCCGACGACGCCCAGTTCGGCCGGAGCGCGCCGTACCCGGCGTTGGCTAAGGTGCGCGAGATCGCCGACGTCGAGGTCCTGCGGGTCGGCGATCTCGCCATGACCGCGCATTTCACGCCGGGCCATACGACCGGTGGGACGAGCTGGACCTGGCGCAGCTGCGAGGGCGCGCGCTGCCTGAACATGGTCTACGCCGACAGCCTGACCGCACCCGGCTTCCGCCTGCTGGGCAATCCACGGCAGCCCGAGGCCGTGGCGCAGTTCCGCGGCAGTTTCGCCCGCGTGGCAGCCTTGCCCTGCGACATCCTCGTGTCGCCGCATCCCGATTTTTCCGACCTGTTCGAGCACCTGGCGGCGCGCGAGGCGGGGCAGGCGGAAGCCTTCATCGACGCGGGCGCCTGCCGCCGCTACGCCGCGGCCGCGCGTGCGCGCTTCGAGGCGCAATTGGCGCGGGAACAGGCCGCTCCGCCGGCTCCCGCGGAGGCCAGCGGCAAGCGCCCCTGAGCGTCAGACTCAGGGCGCCAGATTGCCCTGGGCCGGGTCGGCAAGCGCGTCCGGGTGCTCCAGGAAGTACAGGCCCGCGAACAGTTTGGGGTCGACCGCGTAGCCCTCGCGCATGCGCGCCGCCAGCCAGCGTGGCACTTCCTCCAGCGGGATCTCATGCACGCGGATGTCCTCGGTCGCGTCGCCCCCGCCGGCGTGGACGCGCGTCAGACCGCGCGCATGCACCACGCTGATGATCTCGTTGCTCATGCCGGACGACGAGGGGCCGGCCATGAGGAAATCCACGCGCTCGGCGCGGTAGCCCGTCTCTTCGGTGAGCTCGCGCGCGGCCGCGTCGACGGCGCGCTCGTCGGCATGGCCGTCGCTGTCGCCCACCAATCCGGCCGGCAGTTCGATCGCGTGCCGGCCGAGGGCCTCGCGCCATTGCTCGACCAGGAGCAGTCGGCCGGCCGCGGTTACCGCCAGGATGATCACGCCGCCACCGGGGTTGGTGCGCTCGGCGAACTCCCAGCGGCCGCGTCGGCGCAGACGCAGCCAGCGGCCGTTGAAAAGGGTTTCGGTTTCGGTCATTGTGCGCGCCCCGTCCCGCCCGCGGCGCCCGCCGCGTGGAACCTTGCCCGGTTGCGCGCTGTCTTGAGCGCGTCCCGCATCTTCCGGAATCTCCCCATGAAAGTTCAAGCCGCCGCCCTGTTTCTCGGCCTCGTCCTTGCTGCCGCCGGCCATGCCGCGCCGACCGCGCCCGACCTCAAGGACGATCCGCGCTGGAAGGCGGCGGAAGCCCTGACTCAGGAGCAGATCCAGGCGTCGACCGATCGCAACTCCCTGGCCCGTCTGGCCGACCTCTACAACGGACGCGATTTCGACCGCTTCGTGTGGACCCTCGAGCGGCTCGTGGCGCTCACGCCGAATTCGGGTGAGCTCAAGCTGCAGCTCGCCTCGGTGTACGCCTCGCGCGACATGAAGAGCAAGGCCTACGACACCCTCGTGCACATGCAGGTCCAGGGATTCGGCTACGACTTGCAGGGCGACGAGCGCTTCGAGAAGGTCAACGGCACCAAGGTGTGGACCTACATCGTCGAGAACCTGCGCGCCAATGCCAAGCCCTTCGGCGAGGGCAAGGTGGCCTTTTCCCTGCCCAAGGGTGACCGCCTGCTGGAAAGCCTCGACTGGGATCCCAAGCGGCAGAAGTTCCTCGTCGGCAGTGCCCGCGAGGGCGTGGTCTACCTGGCCGACAAGAGCGGCGCCACGGAGAGCTTCATCGCGCCCGATGCCAAGGCCGGGCTGTGGTCGGTGCTGGCGCTGCGGGCCGATCCCGAGCGCGACCTGCTGTGGGTGCTCAGCGACGGCGTCAAGGTGTTCAAGGGCTTCGATGCCGACATGCTGGGCAAGGCCTGGCTGATGAAGTACCAGCTCTCCAGCGGCAAGCTGCTGGGTCAGTACGCGCCGCCCGAGGCGAGCGGAGGCCATATCCTGACCTCGCTGGCTGTGGGCAAGGGCGGCCGCGTGTACGTGGCCGATGCAGTGCGCCGCGAGATCTACCAACTCGACGGCGAGCAGCTGAAGCTGCTGGCGGCCAACCCGCGCCTGTCGGCGGTGAACGGCCTGAGCGTGAGCGGCGACGGCAATACCCTGTATTTCGCCGACCCTTCGCTCGGGCTGTTCGGCTTTGATCTGGCGACAGCCAAACCCTTTGCCGTCGGCCACAATCCCGAGCGCCTGGTGGTGGGTGGCGTGGAGGCGATGTACTGGTACGACGGCTGCCTGGTGATCGTGCAGCCGCAGATGGTGCCGGCGCGCGTGATGCGCCTGAAACTGGCCAAGGACGGTCGCTCCATCGATGCGGCCATGCCGCTGGACGTGGCCCAGCCGGCCTTCGCCAGCCTCGGCGCTGGCGTCGTGGTCGGCCAGGATCTCTATTTCATCGCCAACAGCGAGAAGGCCTTGTACGACAGCTACGGCGTGCTGCGCGACGAGAAGCTGCTGGAGCCGGTGCGCGTGTTCAAGTCCAACCTGCGTTACGCCTGGGACCAGCCGGGTATCGGCACGGCGTTGAATGCCGTTCCGGCCGCTCAACCCCAGGGCGCGACGGCAGGCGACGGCGCGAAGAAGTAGCCGCTTGCCGCGCCACGCCGCGGTCGGGCCTGGATACGCCTAGGGCGCAAGCTGGCGCAGCCGTGCCCGCGTGAGCGGGCCGAAGCGCAGGCGGTCGAACAGGGCCTCGGCGGCCTCCCGGTCCACGCCCCGGCGCGCCAGGGCCACCGGTTCCTGCGGTACGGGTGCGTCCACCGCGATAGCCGTCAGGGCGCGCGACAGCCGCGCCAGCTCGGCATGCGTCCTCAGCTTGGCGTGGGCCGCCGCGGCGCCGCGGAAGCGCAGGAAGGGGATCTCGTCCAGGCGCGCATACAGCGCGTCCAGGGTGCCGAAGTGCGACAGCAGGGTGGCTGCGGTCTTGGGGCCGATGCCAGGCACGCCGGGGATATTGTCGACCGCGTCGCCGGTGAGCGCGAGGTAGTCCGCCACCTGGTGCGGATGCACGCCGAGGCGCTGCTTCACGCCGGCGGCGTCCCAGCGCTGGTCCCGGGCGAAGTCCCACTGCTCGTCGTGCGCGCCCAGCATCTGGCCGAAGTCCTTGTCGGCCGAGACGATCACGCCGCGGAAGCCGTGTCCGCGCAGTGCCACCAGGGCGCTGCCGATGAGGTCATCGGCCTCGAAGCTGTCGTGGCGCAACACGGCGCAGCCCAGCGCTGCGGCCAGCTCCTTGCAGTAATCGAACTGGCGCTTGAGTGACTCCGGCGGCAGCTCGCGGTTGGCCTTGTAGGCCGGGTAGATGGCGTTGCGGAAGGAGCTGGTCAGCGACTCGTCGAAGGCCACCGCGGCGTGGCTGGGACGCACCTGCTCCAGGAAGTCGAAGAGGAAGCGACTGAAGCCGTACACGGCATTGACCGGCGCGCCGTCAACGTCGTGGAACTCGTCCGGCACGGAGTGCCAGGCGCGGAACACGTAGAGGCTGGCATCGACCAGGTGCAAAGTGGGCCGACTCATGCGCCGGTCCACTCGCTCACCAGCGCGGCGGCATCGGGGCGCGTGCGCTCCGGGGCCGGTTCGCGCGGCGTGCCGATGTGCACAAAGCCGACCACGCGCTCATTCCCGGCCAGGCCCAGCAACGCGGCGGCTTCCGGCGCGTAGGCGGCCCAGCCGGTGAGCCACTGCGCACCGAAACCGAGGGCCTGTGCGCCGAGCAGCAGGTTGTAGGCGACGCAGCCGGCCGACAGCAGCTGCTCCTGCGCTGGGATCTTCGGATGCGCGGCGTCGACGCGGGCGATCACCGCGACGATCAGCGGCGCGGCGTTGTAGCGCTCGCGGTCCTTCTCCAGCACGGCGGCGGCCACGTCGGGGTCAAGGCGCCGGTGCAGTTCGGCCAGGCGCCGGCCGAGCTGCGCCCGCGCCGCGCCGCGAATGAGCAGGAAGCGCCAGGGCGCGAGCTTGCCGTGGTCGGGCACGCGCACCGCCGCGCGCAGCAGGGCGTCGAGCTGGGCCGGCGCGGGGCCGGGCTCCCCCAATTGCCGCGCGGGCACCGAACGGCGGCGGTTGAGGACATCGAGGTCGGTCATGGGCGCGGCACACGGCGGGCGGTCGTAAGGCGCGAAAGTGTAGCAAGGGCGCTTACCAGTGCCGGGCGCTTGGGCTAGGATCGGGGCCTCGTTGTCCAGCGGGGAAGGGATCCATGCCGACCAGCATCGCAGTCCTGCGCGAAACCGTGCCCAACGAGCGGCGCGTCGCGCTTACGCCCGAGGTGGCGAAGAAGCTCATGGCGCGCGGCGCCACGGTGCTGCTGGAATCCGGCGCGGGCGTGCCGGCCAGCTATCCCGATGCGTCCTACCGGGACGCCGAGGCCTTGCCCGGGGCGGCCGGAGTGCTGGCCCGCGCCGACGTGCTGCTGACCGTGCAGCCCCCCAGCCTCGAGCAGATCGGCGCCCTGCGCGAGGGCAGCGTGGTGATCGGCTACCTGCAGCCGCACCTCGCGCCCGAACGCACCCGCGCGCTGCG
This sequence comes from Rhodanobacteraceae bacterium, assembly GCA_035370085.1. Classification (GTDB taxonomy): domain Bacteria; phylum Pseudomonadota; class Gammaproteobacteria; order Xanthomonadales; family Rhodanobacteraceae; genus Tahibacter. The sequence goes on from DAOOVM010000054.1 coordinate 8,198, forward strand.
CGACCGCAAGATCACTGCCTTCGCCATGGAGCTGCTGCCGCGCACCACGCGCGCCCAGGCCATGGACGTGCTGTCCTCGCAGGCCTCGGTGGCCGGCTACAAGGCGGTGCTGATCGCCGCCGAGGCGGCACCGAAGTTCTTCCCCATGCTCACCACGGCGGCGGGCACCATCCGCCCCTGCAAGGTGCTGATCGTCGGCGCCGGGGTGGCAGGGCTGCAGGCCATCGCCACGGCGCGGCGGCTGGGTGCGCAGGTGGAAGGTTTTGACGTGCGGCCCGAAGTGAAGGAGCAGATCGAATCGCTCGGCGCCAAGTTCCTTGATCTGGGCGTGTCCGCCGCCGGCAGCGGCGGCTACGCGCGCGAGCTGACAGCGGAGGAGCGCGAGCAGCAGCAGCGCGCCCTGGCCGAACACCTCAAGGGCATCGACGTGGTGGTCACCACGGCCGCCGTTCCGGGGCGCAAGGCACCGCGCATCATTACCCGGGCCATGGTCGACGGCATGAAGCCCGGCGCCGTGATCGTGGACATCGCCGCCGAGACCGGTGGCAACTGCGAGTACAGCGAGCCGGGCAGGAGCGTGACCACGGCCAACGGCGTGACCGTGATCGGCACGGTCAACCTGCCCTCCACCACGCCCATCCATGCCAGCGAGATGTACGCCAAGAACCTGTACAACTTCATCGAGCTGAGCCTCAAGGACGGCGCCTTCACGCTCGATTGGAGCGACGAACTCATCGCCAAGACCTGCCTCACCCATGCCGGCCAGATCAAGCACGAGCCGACCCGGCAGCTCGTCGAAGGAGCCGCGCCATGATCGATCCCTTCATCGCCCTGTTCGTCTTCATGCTCGCGGCCTTCACCGGCCACGAGATCATTTCGCGCGTGCCGGTGATCCTGCACACACCCCTGATGTCCGGATCCAATTTCGTGCACGGCATCGTGCTGGTGGGCGCGATGATTGCCCTGGCGCACGCCGAGACCCCGCTGGCGCAGGCCATCGGCTTCGCTGGCGTCGTGCTCGGGGCGGGCAATGCCGCCGGCGGCTACGTGGTGACCGAGCGCATGCTGGAAATGTTCAAGTCCAGCAAGGACAAGAAGGACTGATGCCAATGGACATGCAGAGCGTCCTCACCTGGATTGCCAAGGCGAGCTACTTCGTCGCCACCGTCCTGTTCATCCTCGGCATCAAGCGCATGTCCTCGCCGGTCACGGCGCGGCGCGGCATCGTGCAGGCCGGCATCGGCATGGTGCTGGCCACGCTGGCCACCTTCGCCATCACCGGCACGCACAACGTCGGACTGATCGTGCTGGGCATCGCCGTGGGCGTCCTGCCGACCTGGCTGTGGGGCAAGAAGGTCGCCATGACCGACATGCCGCAGATGGTGGCGTTGTTCAACGGCATGGGCGGCGGCTCGGCCGCAGCGATCGGTGCCGGCGAGCTGATCAAGTTCGCCCACGCCGGCGCGGCCCCGGCTATGTCGACGCTGGCCTTTGCCGTGGTCGGCGCCTTGATCGGTTCCATTTCGATGACCGGCTCGATCATCGCCTGGGCCAAGCTCGACGGGCGCATGGACAAGCGCTTCACCTTCGGCGGCCAGCAGGCGTTCAATTTTCTCGTCTTCGCCGGCGCCCTGGTCTGCGGTCTCGCCCTGATCTTCTGGCAGGTCGGCACGCCGCTGGTGGTCGCCTTCTTCGTGCTGGCGTTGGCCTTCGGCGTGCTGATGACCCTGCCCATCGGCGGCGCCGACATGCCGGTGGTGATCTCGCTGTTCAATGCCTTCACCGGTCTTGCGGTGGCCTTTGAAGGCTACGTGATGCAGATCGAGGCGCTGATCGTCGCCGGCATGGTGGTGGGCGCGGCCGGCACGCTGCTCACGCAGCTCATGGCCAAGGCCATGAACCGCCCGATCTCCGGCGTGCTGTTCTCCAATTTCGGCGGTGGCGGCAGCAGCGCGGAGATCGCCGGCTCGCAGAAACCCATCGAGGCCCCCGACGCCGCCTCCCTGCTGTACATGGCCGAGAAGGTGATCATCGTGCCGGGTTACGGCATGGCGGTGGCGCAGGCCCAGCACAAGATCTGGGAGCTGTCGCAGGCGCTGATCAAGGCGGGCAAGGAGGTCCGCTTCGCCATCCATCCGGTGGCGGGGCGTATGCCCGGGCACATGAACGTGCTGCTGGCCGAGGCGGGCGTGCCCTATGACCTGATCGCTGACATGGACGACATCAATCCCGAGTTCAAGACCTGCGACGTGGCCATCGTCATCGGCGCCAACGACGTCGTGAACCCCTCGGCCAAGACCGACAAGTCCTCGCCGATCTTCGGCATGCCGATCCTCGACGTGGTGGACTCGCGTCAGGTGATCGTTATCAAGCGCGGCAAGGGCACCGGCTTCGCCGGCATCGAGAACGCGCTCTTCTACGCCGACAACTGCCGCCTGCTCTATGCCGACGGCAAGGAAGCGGCGAGCCGGCTGATCGCCGAACTCAAGGGCATCGAGTCCGGCGGCGGGCACTGAGGCGGCGCGGGCGGTCCGGCACGGTGCCGCAGACCTAGGCCGCTCCGCCCCCGCCGGACCTGTGTCCGCGCAGGGAGAAGGCGCCTGCCGCCACGGCGCCGAGGACGGCCCAGCCCAGCTGCCAGGCGTCGGCGCGGGCCCAGGCCACGGCCAGGGCCATGTCGGTGCCGATCCGCGGCAGGGCGCTGCCCATGGACAGGCCCAGCACGCCGGCCACGTCCGCGGTGGCGTTGAGCGTGGCGGCGTACACGCAGGCGACGCCACAGGCCGCCAGGGCGAGCAGCACGCTCCACCAGCGGCCACCCAGCCCCTGCAGGCGCAGCACGCTGCCGATCGCGGCACCCACCGGCAGGGCCAGCGGCGCCAGCGGCCGCCCCACATAGAGGCCCAGCACCGACCAGGCCGCACCGGCCGCCAGTGCCGTCATGAGCACGGTGAAGCCGCCGAGCGGCAGGGCGAACCAGGGCAGGGCGCGCCGCGCCGCCGTCACGGCAGGTGTCCTGCGGGCTGTTCGGGCATGGGCGTGTCGGCGCGGATCATCGGCCACGCATCATAAGCGCTGCGCTGCCCGGGCGCCCCTCAGCGCAGGGGGGCATCGCTGCGCAGCAGCCAGGCGCTGTCGTGGCGTTCGAAGCCGATGCGCGGGTAGTAGTCCACGGCGGCGGGGGCGGCCAGGAGGATCAGGCTCGCCTGCGGTGCCGCCGCACGGGTGTGGCGCACCAGCTCGCGGCCGATGCCGCGGCGCTGATGGCCTTCGTCCACCGCGAGATCGGCCAGGTAGGTGCAGTAGGCAAAATCGGTCAGGCTGCGTGCCATGCCGACGAGGTCGGTGCCGTCCCAGGCGGTCACGACGAGGTTGGCCTGCTGCAGCATGGCGCCGAAGCGCGCGTCGTCGTCGATCGGACGGCGCGCCCCGAGGGAGCAGGCGCGGTACAAGGCGCGCGCCTGCGCCAGGGTCGGCATCGCGTCGCGGCGGTAGGTGATCACGGCATGCGCTCCGACGGCGCGTCAAGCAGGCGCTGCACGGACGCCGGCAGGGGCGCGTCGCGGCATTCCGTTTCGGGCCGCGGTCGCTGCGGCTGCAGCGCCAGCGGCACCACTCCGGCCCAGTGCGGCAGGGCCAGGTCGGCCTTGTCGTCGCGCGCACCGCCGACGCGGATCTTCACGCTGGCGTCTTCGATGGGCATGCGCAGCACGTGCGTGGCGGCCAGCTCGTTGCGGTCGGCGGGGCGCGCCTCGGCCGCGCGGCCCGGCAGGACCGCATCGACGAAATGCGCCAGAGCCGTCGCCTTGGCGGCGGCATCGTCGATCAGGCGGGCGCGGCCGAAGCACACGGCGGATCGGTAGTTGACGGAGTGGTGGAAGTGCGAACGCGCGAGCACCAGGCCGTCGACGTGGGTGACCGTCACGCAGGCCTGGATGCCCGTACCGAGCATGCCCATGAGCCGGCTGGCGATGGAACCGTGCAGGAGCAGGTCGTCGCCATCGCGCCAATAGAGCATGGGGAGGACGAAGGGCTGCTCCGCGCTGGCAAAGCCGACATGGGCGAGAAAGCCGGCGTCCAGCACGGCGTGCAGGTCGGTGCGCTCGTAGCGGGCGCGGTCCGGAATGCGCCGGAGGCGGTGGCGGGCATCGCGTGCTGGCTCGGACATGGCGCGGTTTCCGTGGGCTGGTGCGACCAAGCCTAGGCGCGACATCGGCCCCGCCGAAGGTCCGGTTCGGCTACGATGCGCAGAGCCAATCGGAGGCCGCATGTTTCTCGAACTCGACGGCAGCGGACCGCTCTACGCCCAACTGACGCGCGCGCTCAAGGGCGCCATCCTGGCCGGCCGCGTCGGGGCGGGGGCACGTCTGCCGGCCACGCGCGTGCTGGCGCGCGAATTGGATCTTTCGCGCAATACCGTGCTGGCCGCCTACGAACAGCTGCACGCGGAGGGATTCCTCATCGGCAAGGTGGGGTCGGGCAGCTACGTCGCTGCGATCGAGACCACGCGCGCGGAACGCGCGCCACCGCGGCAGACGCCCAGCGGCCCGGCCGCGCGCTACGCCCGCCGTGCCCGCGAGGTGTACGACCACATCATTCCCGGGCGCCAGTACCGCGGCCTGCGCTACAACCTGCAGTACGGTCTGCCGCTCACCAATCCGGCCCTGACCAGCGCCTGGCGCCGGGCGCTGGCGCACGCGGCGGCGCATGCCGAAATGGACTATCCCGATCCGCAGGGCCTGGCGGCCCTGCGCGGGCAGATCTGCGACTACTTGGCGCGTCGCCGCGGCATCAGCGCCCTGCCCGAAGACGTGTTGGTGGTGTCGGGCACGCAGCAGGCGTTCTTCCTCTCCGCGCTGGTGCTGCTCGACGGCGAGGACACGGTGGTGCTGGAGGATCCGCACTACCGCGGCGCGCGCCAGGTGTTCCAGGCCCACGGCGCGCGCGTGGCAGCGGTGGAGGCGGACGACGAGGGTCTGGTCGTGGCGCGCTTGCCGCCGCGGCCGCCGCGGCTGGTGGTGGTCACTCCCTCGCACCAGTTTCCCTCCGGCGCGGTGATGTCGCTGGCCCGGCGCTTGGAACTGCTCGACGCCGCGGCCAAGCAGCGCTGCTGGGTGATCGAGGACGACTACGACGGGGAGTTTCGCTACGACGCGCATCCCCTGGCCGCGCTGAAGTCGCTCGATCGCCACTCCCGCGTGATCTACATCGGCAGCTTCTCCAAGACCCTGTTTCCCTCGCTGCGCCTGGGCTACATGGTGCTGCCACCGGGGCTGCGCCAGGCCTTCGTCGCGGCCAAGTGGTTCTGCGACCGCGGCTGCCCGGCCATCGAGCAGGGTGCCCTGTGCCGCTTCATGCAGGACGGCGGCTTCGAGCGCCACCTGCGCGACGCGGCCAAGACGCTCAAGCAGCGCCGCAACGCCATGCTGGCCGGATTGCGGCGCTACTGCGGTCGCCACGTGGAGGTGGCCGACTCACACGCCGGCATGCACCTTGTGGCCTGGCTGCCGGGCCTGCACGAGGCGCGCCTGGAGCGCGTCGTGGCCCTGGCGGCCGAGCGTGGGCTGGGCCTGTACTCGATCGCGCCGTATTTCACCGGCAAGCCGCCGCGGCCGGGGCTGCTGCTGGGCTATGCCAGCCTGCCGCCGGCGGACATCGAGGCGGCGATGCGCCTGTTCGGGCAGTGCCTGAACGAGATCGGTCGCCAGCGCTGAGGTCCGCGCCCGGTGAGACGGCGGCGCGTCCGCGAGCCCGGGCGCGACAAGTGACCCCAAAATCAGGATAATTTTGGTCCTGATTTCCACAGCCCGACGCCATGGCCGGTTTCAGCGCCTCCTCCGAACCCATCCGCTTTGAACGCGACTGCGAGGCTGTCATGGTGCCGCAGGGCACCACGGTTACCCTGCCGGCGGGCGAGACCGGCTACATCACGCAGGCGCTCGGCGGCAGTTTCACGGTCTACGTTGACGGCAACCTGTTCCGCATCCGCGGCGCCGATGCCGACGCCATCGGCAAGGAGCCGCCGGTGCCACTGCAGCTGTCCGACGGCGCCAGCGACGACGAGGTGGAAAAGCTGGTGTGGAAACAGTTGCGCACCTGCTTCGATCCGGAGATCCCGGTG
>DAOOVM010000055.1:0-6533 GCA_035370085.1 Rhodanobacteraceae bacterium
CTTGCTGATGATGTCGAATTGACCGTCGGCCTTGATTTCGCCGATCAGTACCGGCTTGGTGAGATGGTGGTTCGGCAGCATCTCGGCAGTGCCGCCCGTGAGGTTCGGGAATTTCTGGCCGACCATGGCATCGATCACCGGATCGACGTCCGTGGTCTTGGCGGCGGTCACGGCATTCACCCACATGTTGAAGCCGATGTAGTGGGCTTCCATGGGGTCGTTGGTGACGCGCTTGTCATTCTTTGTGAAGGCCTTCCACTTCTTGATGAACTCGGCATTCTCCGGCGTGTCCCTGACCGGCAGCTACACCACCGGCGGTGGCGGCGGCGGTGGCGGCACCGTGCTGACCAGCGGTGTGCCGGTGAGCCTGCCTTCCCAGGCCACGGGTACCACTTCGGCCAACTACACGCTCGTCGTGCCGGCCGGCAAGACCAGCGTGGTGTTCACCATCTCCGGTGGCACCGGCGACGCCGACCTGTACGTGCGCCGTGGCTCGGCCCCGACCACCAGCACCTACGACTGCCGTCCGTACCTGAGTGGCAACGCCGAGACCTGCACCTTCAATTCGCCGACCTCGGGCACGTACTACGTCAACGTGCGCGCCTACTCGGCCTATTCGGGTGTGACGCTGAAGGGCACCATCAATTAAGCCCTGCGCACCGCCTGCCGCCCCGCGGCGGCAGGCAACGCGACCTTCGAGCCCCGGCCTTCGCGCCGGGGCTTTTTTTCGCCCCACGCCGGCGCGTTCCCGTCACCGCTCGATCCAGCCGGCGGCACCTGTTGCGGCGGTCGCACGCGCCGTATGCTGCCACGCCATGGACGAAAGGATGATCCTTCACCGCGGCGGCTGCCACTGCGGCCGCGTGCGCTTCGAGGTGCAGGCACCCTCTCGCCTGCACGCCCTGCTCTGCAACTGTTCCATCTGTCGCATGAGCGGCTTCCTCCACCTGATCGTGCCGACCACGCGCTTTCGCCTGCTGCAGGGCGAAGAGTTCCTGCACGACTACCGCTTCAACACCGGCACGGCGCGGCACCGCTTCTGCCGCGTCTGCGGGATCAAGTCCTTCTACGTGCCGCGCTCCCACCCCAACGGCATCGACGTCAACGTGCACTGCCTCGACCCGGGCACGGTGGAGGGGATCGACGTGGACGAATTCGACGACGCGCGGCGCGAGGCGGCCACCGCCGCCGTGGCCCACCTGAGTCGGGAGTGACGCGGCCGGCGTGCGCCGGCATCGCCGCGTCTTAGCCCTGGCGATCAGCCGAACAGCAGCGCGACGGCGAAAACGCCCAGCATGGTGAAGGCGAGTGCGACCTTTACCAGGGCGCCCAGCACCATGCCGAGCCAGGTTCCCAGGCCCACGCTGGTGGCCCGGCGCAACGTGCCGCCGGCCACGAGTTCTCCGGCCAGCGCGCCGGCGAAGGGGCCGGCCAGGACGCCGACGAGGCCGAAGAACAGACCCACCACGGTACCCACCGCGGCGCCGGCGAGAGCCCAGCCGCTCGCGCCCACGCGCTTGGCGCCGACCAGGCTGGCGAAGAAGTCGATGGCCAGGGCGATCAGGCACAGCGCGCCGAGGACGGCAAGGGTGACCCAGCCGATGTGCTGGAAGTGGTCGGCCCAGGCGGCCAGGAACATGCCGGCATAGACCAACGGGATGCCGGGCAGGGCCGGCAGCAGGGTGCCGGCCAGGCCGATGAGGATCAGCAGGCCGGCCAGGACGAACAGGGCAATTTCCATGGGGGGCGATCTCGCGCGAAGAGGCGGGGAGGGGGAGCTAGCCGGGCTTCGGCGCCAGGAAGGCGGCACGGAATTCCGGCCGCAGCAGGTCGACGAACTGCGGGGCCGGCACGGCGACCTGCTGCAGACCCGCGGCGTAGGGCGCCACCTGGTAGGCGGGAAACAGCAGGCGCAGGCCGCATGCCCGACCCGCCGCGTCCAGGTCGATAAGGAACACGGCATAGTTTTCCGCACGCGGCGCCGTGCCGTCGGCGATGCGCGCCGCATCGGCGCCCGCGCGCGAGCGCAGCGCCGCCGCGGCGTGCGTGGACAGGCGCTGCAGTGCCGCGTCGGGCCGCACGAACAGGTCGGACAGGGCCAGCACCCGATCGCTGCGGCGGTGCCACACGAAGCTGGCCAGCAGGGGATTGCCGTGGGCGCCGCCGGTATAGGCCTCGCCCTGGGCCAGCACGCCGAGGAAGTCGCGGCCGTCACCCTCGACCCGGAAACTCAGGTGCAGTCGCCAGGGCGAGGCCGCATCCCCGGTGGAACCGGCCTGCGCGGCAACCTGTGCCAGAAAGGACTCCCGCTCGCTCGCCGCGTAGGCCTGCAGGGCGCGATCCAGACTCCTCGCGCCGGCCGGCAGCGCCGGGTAACGGATCTCCACCGCCGGCGCCGATTCCGGCACGGCAGCCGCTCGCCCCGCATGCGGCGCCACCGGCGGCGCGGCGTGGCGTCCGCAGGCACCAGCGGCAAGCAGCATCGACAGGGAGAGGGCACACATGCGCAGGTTCACGACGCGGCCGGGAGAGGAGGCGTCGCGCCAGTCTAGGCCGCACGCCTGAACCTCCCCATGCTGCAGCCGCACCGCTGGTGCAGGATCAACCCAGTTCGAGGCCGTCGGCGAAGATGCGGTCGTCCGACTCGACGGCACCGATGTCACAGTACGCGCCCAGCGGCCGCACCACGCCGCGCTGATCGACGAGCTCGCACGGGGCGTCGGCGCCATTCGGCGCGCCGCGGTCCACGGCCGGGCTGACGGCCTCGGGCAACTGCGTCTCGGTGCGACCGCCATAGGCGCCGAGCGGCAACAGGCGCGGGTTCAGTGGCGCAGCAGCCGTGCCGAACTGATCGGCAGGCAGCGCTGCGACGGTGCAGGACACGCCGAGATTGCCGATGAGGTTGTGGTCCAGCGACTGCAGTGCGCCGGGGCTACCAGCGCAGTCGGGCGTGAAGTTTCCGCCGATCAGCAGGCTGAAATCGATGTTGGCGGCGAGCAGGCTGTTGGACAGTTGCACCGTCGCCTGCGCCAGGATGGCGGCATCGCCGCTGCCGTTGGCGTCGGCGTCGCTGACGTTGGCGGCGGCGGTGACATTGTTCAGTCGCGCGGGACCGGCGAACAGCGCCGCGGCGCCGTCGGTGGCGCTCTCGTTGGCGTTGAAGGTGACGTTGCGCAACTGCGCCGGCGTGGCGCCGGCGTAGTAGAGGCCGCCGCCGGCGCCGCTGCCCGGATCGGTCGCGGCATTGGCGTGCAGGGTGCTGGCCTGCAGGATCAGGGCACCGGCCGCGGCGATGCCGCCACCGCGACCGGCCGTATTGTTGGCGAGGACGCAGCCATCGACGATCAGCGCCCAGCCCGGCGCCGTGCGCACGCCGCCGCCTTCGCTGTCGCTGCCGTTGCGCAGCGTCAGGCCGGCGAGCAGCACCGGATCGCCGCCAGGGGCCGGCAGCCCGGCACCGATATCCAGGACCCGCTGGTTGCGGTCGCCGCGGATCTCGGTGAGGTCCGCTCCCGCCCCAACAATGGCCAGGCCGCCGCGGCGGATGTCCAGGTCGCCGGAGACGTTGTCGTCTTCGGCCGCACCGCCACGCTGCAGGCGGTAACTGCCGGGCGGCAGCTCGATGCGGTCGAAGGGCGGCGACTGCCCGACGCCGCATTCACCCGCCGCTGCGCCGGACGCCGTTTGGGTGTTGGCGGACGAAACCGCCTCACGCAGGCTGCAGGCGCCGTCGTTGGCGACGGTGTCACCCGTGCTGGTCACTTGCAGGGTGGCCGCGGACAGCGCAGCCGCGACCGGCAGAAGAAAACTGGGGAGCAGACACCGCACCGTGGGCATGCCGCGCATGATCCCGGCGCCCAGCCGCCGAGCGCAAGCCGCGCCGCAACAGTCCACGCGCAGGCTGCTAGGCTTGCGCGATGACCGAGACCTGCACTGCCGACACCGTGGTCGTGCTCAAGGCCGATGCCTTCGGCCAGATCGAGCGCGTGCGTCGCGTCGACGGCAGCCTGTGCATTCGCCGCGACACGCGCAGCGCGCATGTGGCCCTGCGCTGGCTCGCCCGCCGCGCCGCCGCGCACGAGGCGCGCGCGCTGGCGCGGCTCGCGGGTCTCGACGGCGTACCGCAGCTGCTCGGCTTCGACGGCGCCGTGCTGGAGCGCAGCTACCTCGACGGCGCACCGATGCCGCAGACACCGCCACGCGACGCGGCCTGGTTTCGCGCCGCCCACCGCCTGCTGCGCGCCCTGCGCGCGCGGGGCCTGGCGCACAACGACCTGGCCAAGGAGGCGAACTGGCTGGTGCGTGGCGACGGCAGCCCCGCTGTCGTGGACTTCCAGATCTGCTGGCTGAGCCGCCGCCGCGGACGCCTGTTCCGCCTGCTCGCACGAGAAGACCTGCGCCACCTGCTCAAGCACAAGCGCAGCTACTGCGCGCAGGCGCTGACGCCCTGCGAGCGCCGCCTGCTCGGGCGGCGCTCGTGGATCGCGCGCGGCTGGAGTGCCACCGGCAAGCGCATTTACAAGCACGTCGCGCGGCGCTGGTTCGGCTACTGGGACAACGAAGGCCGGGGCCGCATCCGCGACGTCGAATAGCCGCAGCGCTCAGCCGGCATCGAGGCGGAACTCGATCGGCACCAGCCCCCAGGCGGCGTAAGGCGCGCCGTTCTTCGTGCCGGGCGTGAAGCGCCATTTCAGCACCGCCTCGCGCGCGGCACGGTCCAGCAGCACCGATCCCGACGAGCGCTCGATCTCGATGCGCTGCGGCGCGCCATCGCTGCCGATCAGCACGCGCAACAGCACCGTACCCTGCTCGCCGCGGCGTTTGGCCAGGGCGGGATAGGGCACCGGATGGCGCGTGGCGTAACCCAGCGGCGTCGGCGCGGTATCAGCCGCGGCAGCCTCGGTCAGCGGCCCCGCGGGCTCACCCGGCGGGGGCTCGGAGACCTGCGGGGAGGCATCGGTGACCAGGATGTCCTGCGGGCGCTGCGGTGGCGCCAGCGGAATCTTGTGCGGCACGTGCGGGCGCGCCGGCGGCTTGGGCGGATCGAGCACCGGCAGCGGTTTGGGCGGAGGGGTGGGTTCCTGCACCAGCACGGTGATGGGCGCTGCGGGCAGCACCGGCGTGAGCTGCCGCAGCACCGGCGGCGCGAGGAGCAGCACAAACACCGCGGCGTGAAAGGCCAGGGTGGCGGAGATGGCCGAGCTGCGCGCCCAGCTGAAGGGCGGATTCGGCGACAGGGACAGGGCGTGGCTCATGGTCGGTTCCCCGGACTACGGCGGCTGCCGTCGCCAACTGCAACGCGCCGGACGGCCGCGCGGGGTTGCTCCGTGCGTCCATCCCGCAGCAGCGGTCATAAGCAAATTGTCCAAGGTCAATTCGACCTACCACCGCCCTGGACTAAGGTGTCTGGGCCGAAGCCACCCGGGCCCGCCATGCGCTGCCTACCCCGCCCACTCTCCCTGCTGCTTGCGATCGCCCTCGTGGCGCTGCTGTGCGGCGCCAGCGACCTTGCGGCCCAGCGCAGCCTGCTCAACGTGTCCTACGACCCGACGCGCGAGCTGTACCGCGATGTCAACGCGGCGTTTGCGCAGCAGTGGAAGAACGAGCACGGCGAAGCGCTGACCATCAACACCTCCAACGGCGGTTCAGGAAAGCAGGCGCGTGCGGTGCTCGACGGGCTGGAAGCCGACGTGGTGACGCTGGCCTTGGCCTACGACATCGACGTGCTGGCCGAGCGCGGCCTGGTGGCGGCCGATTGGCAGCAGCGTCTGCCGCACCGCGCCACGCCGTACACGTCCACCATTGTCTTCCTCGTGCGTCGCGGCAACCCCAAGGGCATCCGCGACTGGCCCGACCTGATCAAGCCCGGCGTGCAGGTGATCACGCCCAATCCCAAGACCTCGGGCGGCGCGCGCTGGAACTACCTCGCCGCCTGGGGCTGGGCGCTGCGCCAACCCGACGGCAGCGAGGCGACCGCACGCGCCTACGTGGCCGAGCTGTTCCGCCACGTGCCGGTGCTCGACACCGGCGCGCGCGGCGCCACCAATACCTTCGTGCAGCGCGGCATCGGCGACGTGCTGCTGGCCTGGGAAAACGAGGCTCTGCTGGCCACGCGCGAGATCGGCAAGGACCGCTTCGACGTGGTCGTGCCGCCGCTGACGATTCTGGCCGAGCCGCCCGTTGCCGTGGTGGACAAGGTGGCGGACAAGCGCGGCACACGCGCGGCGGCGCAGGCCTACCTCGAGTTCCTGTACTCCCCGGCCGGGCAGGATATCGCCGCGCGGCACTACTTCCGCCCGCGCGACGACGCCGTGGCGACGCGCTACGCCATGCAGTTCCCGCCGGTACAGACCTTCGACGTGGACGCGGTCTTCGGCGGCTGGAAGGCGGCCCATGCAAAGCACTTCGCCGACGGCGGGGTGTTCGGCAGCCTTGCCATCGGCAGCGCGGCGAAGTAGACGCGGCGCCATCGCATGAACACCGCACGCCGCGTCCTGCCGGGTTTCGGGCTGAGCCTGGGCTACACCCTGACG
>DAOOVM010000055.1:6633-14003 GCA_035370085.1 Rhodanobacteraceae bacterium
CACCGCACGCCGCGTCCTGCCGGGTTTCGGGCTGAGCCTGGGCTACACCCTGACGTGGCTCGGCCTGCTGGTGCTGCTGCCGCTCGCGGCTCTGGTGGCCAAGGCCGCCGCGGGCGGCGCGGACGGCTTCCTCTCCGCCATCGGGACGCCGCGCGTACTGGCGGCGCTGCGCCTGAGCTTCGGCGCCGCCCTGCTGGCGGCGGCGCTGAACACGCTGATCGGCTTCGTCGTCGCCTGGGTGCTGGTGCGCTACCGCTTTCCCGGCCGGCGCCTGTGCGACGCCCTGGTGGACCTGCCCTTCGCCCTGCCGACCGCCGTGGCCGGCATCGCCCTCACTGCGCTGTACGCGCCCACCGGATGGCTCGGACGCCTGCTCGCACCGCTGGGCGTGCAGCTCGCCTTCACTCCGGCCGGCGTGCTGATCGCCATGCTCTTCGTCGGCTTTCCCTTCGTCGTGCGCACGCTGCAGCCGGTGCTGGAGAGCCTCGACCGCGACCTGGAGGAGGCAGCCGAGAGCCTTGGTGCGACGCGCTGGCAGCGTTTCGTGCGCGTGCTGCTGCCGCTGCTGGCGCCGACTCTGGCCACGGGCTTTGCCCTGGCGCTGGCGCGTGCGGTGGGCGAATACGGCTCGGTGATCTTCATTGCCGGCAACCTGCCTGGGGTGTCGGAAATCGCGCCGCTGCTGATCGTGCAGAAGCTGGAAAGTTACGACTACGTCGGCGCGGCGGCGATCGGCACGGTCATGCTGGGCGCGTCCTTCCTGCTGCTACTGCTGATCACCTTGCTGCAGCGCTGGAGCCGGCGCTGGGCGGAGCTGCGCGCATGAGCGCGGCACTGCCGCTGACCCTGACGCGCGCGCGGTGGCGCCGGCTGACGCGCGTCGCCCTGGTGCTGCTGGCCGTGGGCTTCGTCGCCCTGTTCCTGCTGCTGCCGCTGGCCGTGGTGTTCACCGAAGCACTGCGCCAGGGTCTCGCCGCCTGCCTCGCCGCGCTGGCCCAGCCCGACACCTGGGCGGCGCTGCGCCTAAGCCTCGCCGTGGCCGCCATCGCCGTGCCGCTGAATCTCGCCTTCGGCCTCGCCGCCGCCTGGGCCATGACGCGCCACCGCTTCCCCGGCAAGACCCTGCTGGGGGCACTCATCGATCTGCCCTTCTCGGTGTCGCCGGTGGTGTCGGGCCTGGTCTACGTGCTGCTGTTCGGCGCGCAGGGCTGGTTCGGTCCCTGGCTGGCCGCGCACGACCTGAAGATCATCTTTGCCCTGCCCGGCCTCGTGCTGGCCACGGTCTTCGTCACCCTGCCCTTCGTCGCGCGCGAGCTGATCCCGCTGATGGAGGCGCAGGGCAGCGAGGAGGAGGAGGCGGCGCTCACCCTCGGCGCCTCGGGCTGGCAGACCTTCCTGCGCGTGACCCTGCCCAACGTGCGCTGGGCCCTGCTCTATGGCGTGCTGCTGTGCACGGCCCGCGCCCTGGGCGAGTTCGGCGCGGTCTCGGTGGTGTCCGGCCACGTGCGGGGCCTCACCAACACCCTGCCGCTGCACATCGAGGCGCTCTACAACGAATACGACTACGTCGGCGCCTTCGCCGTCGCCACCCTGTTGGCCGGCTTCGGCCTCGTCACCCTGGTGCTGAAGGCGCTGCTGGAGTGGCGCTACGGCACCGAACTGGCGCCGCGCGCCGCGCGCGGCGCGACGGCACCTCGGACCTCGCCATGAGCCTTGAGATCTCGCACCTGTCGCGCCGCTTCGGCGACTTCACCGCGCTGGACGACGTCAGCCTGTCGCTGGCACGCGGCGAATTCGTCGCCCTGCTCGGTCCCTCGGGCTCGGGCAAGACCACCCTGCTGCGCCTGCTTGCCGGGCTGGACTTTCCGGACCTGGGCCTGCTGCTGCAGGACGGGCGCGACCTGGCCCGCGTCCCGGCGCGCGAGCGCGGCGTGGGTCTGGTGTTCCAGCACTACGCCCTGTTCCGGCACATGACCGTGGCGGAGAACATTGCGTTCGGCCTGCGTGTGCGGCCGCGCGCGCGCCGCCCCGGCCGCGCCGAGATCGCGGCGCGGGTGGAGCGCCTGCTGCAGCGCGTGCAGTTGGAGGGGCTGGGGCGGCGCTTTCCGGCGCAGCTTTCCGGCGGCCAGCGCCAACGTGTGGCCCTGGCGCGCGCCCTGGCCATCGAGCCACAGCTCCTGCTGCTGGACGAGCCCTTCGGCGCCCTGGACGCCCAGGTGCGCCTGTCGCTGCGCCGCTGGCTGCGCCATCTGCACGAGGAACTGGGCCTCACCACGGTGTTCGTCACCCACGACCAGGAAGAGGCGCTGGAGCTGGCCGACCGCGTCGTGGTGATGAACCGCGGCCGCATCGAGCAGGTGGGCACGCCGGAGGAGATCTACCAGCAGCCGGCCACGCCCTTCGTGGTGGAGTTCATCGGCAAGGTCAACCGCCTCGCCGCGGGCATCGCCGACGGTCGCCTGCTCGCCGGTGGCGCGCGCTTCGAGGGCGATGCACTGGAGCTCGCCGACGGTGCCGCGGTGGCCTACGTGCGCCCCGAGCACCTCGCCCTGTCCACGGCCGCGCTGGAGGGCGGCTGGAGGGCCAGCCTGCGCCACGTCTACCTGGCCGGCAGCATCGCGCGCCTGGAGCTGGATGTGCCGGGCCTCGGCACGCTGGAGGCGGAACTCGGCGCCGAGGAAGCGCAGCGCCGCGGTCTCGTGGCGGGCGCCGCCGTGAGCGTGCAGCCGCGCCATCTCATCGTGTTCGGCGTGGATCCGGCGAGCGGCGCTCTCGATACCGCGCGCCGCCGCGTGCTGCACCCGCGCTACGCGCAGGCGGCGCTGGCGCGCTTTGGCTGAACGCGGCGCGGGCGCTCAGCCCGATGGCAGCACGTAGAAGAGCACGGCAAAGAAGTGCAGCACGCTGCCCAGCAGCACGAACACGTGCCACACGGCATGCGAGAAGGGCAGCGACTTCCACAGGTAGAAGGGCACACCGGCGGTGTAGGCCACGCCGCCGCCGAACAGCAGCCACAGGCCACCCGCGGCGAGGTGGTGGAACAGCGGTTCGGCCGCGGCCAGGGCGCTCCAGCCCATGCCGAGGTACAGACCCACCGCGGCCAGGCGGAAGCGCTTGAGCGGGGTCAGCTCCAGCACGATGCCGAACAGGGCCAGCGACCACACCGTGGCAAACAGTCCCCAGCCCCAGGCGCCGCGCAGCGCGATCAGGCTGAAGGGCGTGTAGGTGCCGGCGATGAGCAGGTAGATCGCGATGTGGTCGAGCGCGCGCAGGGTCGGCTTGGCGCCGGCATTGGGCACGCCGTGGTACAGCGTGGAGGCGGTGTAGAGCAGGATCAGGGTGGCGCCGAACACCGCCACGCTGGCCACGTGGCGGGCGTCGCCGTAGAGTGCGGCGAAGCCCACCAGCACGGCCAGGCCAACGATGGACAGGACGATGCCGATGCCGTGGATGAGGCTGCTGGCGATCTCCTCGCGGAGCGAGTAGTGCGACGTGGCGAGCGTGCCCATGGACGGTCTCCTGCTGGCGGTCGAGCGAATCGACGCACCACGATACCGCAGCGCAGCACGCCCGCCAAACGGCCGTTTGAACCGGACATCAGCCGCGCGTGCGCGCCGTCTCGCGGATGCGGCGGAAGTAGTCCAGCAGCCGCGTCGGCAGGGAACCGTCCTTGCGCGGCGGCTCCACCGCCAGGCGGCGCAGGCGCTGCGGCGCCTGGAGCAGCTCGGCGTGCCGTTCGCAGGCGGCGAGGAGCGCACGGCGCAGCAGCTCGCGCGACAGTGGCTTGGGCAGGAAGCGGAAGATCTGCCCCTGGTTGATGAGATCGATGAGCAGGCGCCCGTCGCGCAGGCTGGAGCAGGCGATGGCCAGGGTCTGCGGCGCCTCGCGCTTGAGCCACTTGAGCGCGCCGATGACGTCGTCGCGGCTGTGGCGCAGCTCGGCCAGCAGCAGCGCGAAGGGCCGCTCGGCGAGCAGGGCCAGGGCCATCTCCACGTCGGTCACCGCCACCACCTCGCAACGCGCAGGCAACAGCCCGCGCACCAGGGCGGCCGTGGCGCGGTCCTCGTCCAGCACCAGCGCGCGCAGGCCCGGCGCGGCCGCCGACGGCGGCAGTGGCGCCTCTGGCGGCACCGGCAACGCCTCGGCGAACTCGGCCACGGCGATCTGCGCGGCCTGCTCGACCGCGGCCAGCAGCTGCGCCGCATCCCAGGGTTTTTCCAGGAAGCGGAAGATCTCGCCCTCGTTGACAGAGTCCTCCACCGCGGCGAGGTCGGCGTAACCGGTGAGCAGCAGGCGCATGGTCGCCGGCGATCGGGCGCGCACGCCGCGCAGTACCTCCACGCCGCTCATGCCCGGCATGCGCTGGTCGCTCACCACTACGTGCACCGGCCGCTGCGCCACCCAGGCCAGCGCCTGCGCGCCGTCGGTGGTGGCGAGTACGTCGTAGCGGGCGCGCAGCAGCAGGCCGAGGGAGCGCAGGATGCGCTCCTCGTCGTCCACCAGCAGCACCACCGGCCGGCTCATGCGCGGGCCTCCGGCGGTGCGGCGGCGAGCGGCAGCGCCAGGACGAAGCGCGTGCCCACCCCCGGCGTGGAGCTGGCGCCGATGCGCCCGCCGTGCGCCTGCACAATCTGCTGGCAGATCGACAGACCCAGGCCCGTGCCCTGGCCCACCGGCTTGGTGGTGAAGAAGGGCTCGAAGATGCGCGGCAGCACGTCGGCGGGTATGCCCTTGCCGTTGTCCTCCACCGCGACCATGGCGTAGCCGCCGAGGCACTGCGTGCGCAGGGTGATGCGGCCCGCGCCGTGCTCGATCGCCTGGGCGGCGTTGGCGATGAGGTTGAGCAGCACCTGGTTGATCTGCGCCGGCGCGCAGCGTACCGGCTGCAGCGCGCCGTAGCGGCGATCCACGACGATGGCCTTCTTCTTCAGCAGGTGGGCACCGATGCGCAGTGCGCTGTCGATCAGACCATGCAGGTCCACCGCCTCGGTGCGGCGCGTGTCGAGGCGCGAATAGTCCTTGAGGTTGCCCACCAGCTCGCCAATCTGCTTCACGCCGTGCAGGGTGTCGTCAAGCAGGCTCTCGAGCTCACCCAGCATGGCCGGATCGAGGGCCTCGCGCGCGCTGTCCAGGCGCGCGGCGCGTGCGGCAAACTCCGCCTCGTCGACGCCGCCGAGCAGGCCGTCGACCACGCCGGCATAGGCATCCAGCAGCGTACCCACGCCGGGCAGACTGGCCCGGGTCATCTCCACGTTGTTGCGCACGTAGCCCAGGGGCGTGTTGATCTCGTGGGCGAGGCCGGCGACGAGCTGGCCCAGCGTGGCGAGCTTCTCGGACTGCACCAGCTGGTGCTGCGAGGCCTGCAGGCGGCGATAGGCCTGCTCCAGCTCGTCCGAGCGCTGGCCCAGCTGGTCCTCCAGCGCGCGCAGCACGTCCAGGACGATGCCCACGCCGACGTAGCGTCCCTGCGCGTCCAGCACGAGAAAGTCCTCGGTGATCGGCCGGCGCAGGCGCGCGCCGATCAGGGCGCCGGCGCTCTTCACGTCGGCATCGGCGCCGATCAGCAGGGGCGCCGCGTTCATCAGCGTGGTCACCGGGCGGCGCCCGTGCAGCTCGCGGCCGTAGGGTTGCATGTAGACCTTGACCATCAGCTCGTGGCGGCTGACGACGCCGAGCGGCCTGCCGCGGTCGACCACCGGCAGCGACAGCAGTTCGGCGTGGCGCGCTTCCAGGAAGCGCTCGCCCGCCTGCTGCACGCTGCACTCGGGCGTGAGCGCCTCCACCGGCAGGATCAGGGCGCCCAGGCCGCCGCGGGGGATCGCGGCGGGGGCATCGGCGTGGGGCGTGGGGGCGGCGGCGGGCATCGGATGGGCGCGTCGGCGCGGGTTCGCGCGGGAAGCGCAGGCTAGTGGCACGCTGCGTCAGGCGTGTGACGACTGCGCGCCGGCGCTGCCGTCTTCTACCGTAAATTGCCGCAATGTGAAAACCTGTGCATCGGGAGTGCGCGCGTCGTCGAGTGCGCGCAGATGCACGTCCATGCGCTGCGGCGTCAGCCGCGCCTCGATCCAGCCGCGCGAGCGGCAGTCGGCGTAGCGCACGTGCGGATTGAGCGGCAGCGCGGCCTGCAGCGCGGCATAGTCGCCGTCGTCGGTGGTGAGCGAGCTGGTCACGAACTCGGTCGCCACCGTGGCGGACGCAGGATCGGCGAAGTCGGCCTTGAGGTCGCAGACGTGGAAGGCGTGCACGTCACCGCCGAAGCTCACCACGTTGGGCAGGCGCAGCGCGGCAATGTGGCGCAGCAGGCGCTCGCGCGTGGCCGGGTAACCGTCCCAGGCGTCGCTCCACACCTGCGCACGGCCGTCCTCGCCGCGCGTCTGGAACGGCGCGATCAGGGTCTGCTGGGCGATGAGGTTCCAGCGCGCGCTGCTGGCGGCGAGGCCACCGTGCAGCCAGGACTCCTGCGCCGCCCCCAGCAGCGAGCGCGCCGGGTCGGTGCGCTCGGCGCAGGCGGGATCGATGTCCGGCGCGTACCCGCGATCGCGTGGCGCGCAGGCCTGCGGTGCGCGGTACTGGCGGTCGTCCAGCAGGTGCAGGTCGGCCAGCGCGCCAAGGGCGAAGCGGCGGTGGATGCGCGTATTGCCGTCGGCAAGGGCGGCGCGCACCGGCAGGTGCTCCAGCCAGGCGCGGTAGGCCGCGGCGCGGCGCGCGCGGAACAGCGCGGGATCCTCGCCGTCCATGGCCTCCTCGCCGGCGTAGTCGTTGGCGACCTCGTGATCGTCCCAGATCGGCGCCCAGGCGGCGGCGGCATGCGCAGCCTGCAGGTCAGGATCGAGCTTGTACCAGGCGTGACGCGCGCGGTAGTCGGCCAGGCTGCGCAGCGGACCGTCCTGCTCGTGGCGGCGCACCCGCTCGCCGAAGCTGCCCTCGTAGACGTAGTCACCGAGATGCAGCACGAGATCGTGGTCGCCCGCGGCAAGGTGGCGGTGTGCGGCGAACCAGCCGTGTTCGTAGTGCTGGCATGACGCCACCGCGAGGCGGAAGGCGTCCAGCGGCAGATGCGGCGGCGGCAGGGTGCGCAAGCGCCCGCTGCGGCTGACGGCCTCGCCGCACAGGAAGCGGTAGTGGTACTCGCGCCGCGGCGCGAGGCCCGCAACAGCCACGTGCACGGCGTGGGCGCGCTCGGGGCGCGCCAGCGCGGTACCGCGGCGCGCGATGCGCGCAAAGGCCGCGTCCTCGGCGACCTCCCAGTGCACTGCCACCGGCGCCGGCGGCATGCCGCCGTCCGGCCACAGCGGCTGCGGTGCCAGACGCGTCCACAGCACCGCGCCGTCGGGGGCCGGATCGCCGCTGGCCACACCCAGGCGGAAGGG
>DAOOVM010000056.1:0-13835 GCA_035370085.1 Rhodanobacteraceae bacterium
CTCGACCAGCAACTGATCGGCGGCGGCTCGGGCCTGGGCGACCTGGGCTTTGGCGGAGAGGCCAAGCAGGCGATGCAGCATCGTGCCGAGTTCTTGGCCGAACAGGGGCTGGCCGAGCGGCGCGGGCAGCGCGTGATCCTGGCGCGCAACCTGCTGGGCACGCTGCGCAACCGGGAACTGGCGCAGTCCGCCAAGGACATTGCCGCCGACACCGGCCTGGAGCATCGACCCGTGGCCGACGGGCAGCGCGTGGCCGGCATCTACCGGCGCAGCGTCATGCTTGCCAGCGGGCGCTACGCGATGCTGGATGACGGCATGGGATTTAGCCTCGTGCCGTGGCGGCCGGTGATCGAGCAGCGCTTGGGGCAGCAAATCGCCGCAACGGTGCGCGGCGGGCAGGTGTCCTGGAGGTGGGGACGGCAACTCGGCCCAACAATTTAGCGGATCAACCGAATCGTTTTTCCAGTTCGGCGCCTCTTATAGGAAAAATGGGAGCAGTCGGTGCCTCCATCCAATCCGGGATCAACGATCCCCAACCTTGAGGAGCTTGTAACCATGTCTTGTTACGTTCGTTCGATGGTGGCTGGATTTGTCGCCACTGTAGCGCTGTCGCTGCTGATGCTGATGAAGGGCGCCATGGGCTTGATGCCCGAATTGAATCCAATCGCCATGCTCACGGAGATGGCGCACGCAAAAATGGGTATGCCGGCTTCGCCCATGGTCGGATGGGTGGCGCACTTCATGATTGGCACCGTCGTGTGGGGCATCCTGTTCCAACTGCTGTATGGCAGGCTGCCAGGGCGCAGTGCGCTGCTCAAGGGAATGTCGTTTTCCTTGCTAGCTTGGCTCATGATGATGATCGGTCCGATGCCAATGGCCGACGCAGGCCTGTTCGGGATGAACCTGGGGATGATGGCGCCGATGATGACCCTGATGATGCACCTCATTTGGGGCGCAGTGCTGGGCTACACCTATGGTCGGCTCAATGCCAATTCGTGCGCTGTTCGGACTGCAACTTCTTAATGAGCAGAAATTGCCATATTGAGGATACGAAAATGATGAAGGACACAGAGGCTACGGCGGAACGCGAGATTCCGCCGGATAACAGTACGCTCTACGTCGGGTTGGGCCTTGGACTGGGTAGCTATGTGACAGCCACCAGCGTTTTAGCAGGCTTTGTCTGCCCGGTTTGCGTTGTAGCAGCTCCCGCTTTGCTTGCGACAGGTGTTTATCAGAAAATTAGGAATCGTAGCCGAAGACCCGAGAATCGGAGCGAAATACAAATAAAGGCTCGCTGAATTAACCAATCATCGAGTCAGCACAGGAGATCAGCATGGGCACCCCTGTTGGCGACCGCAACAATTTAATCATGGCGGCACAGACTGGAGACGCGGCCGCCCTTTCCCGTCTGCTGGCAGTGTGCCAAGCCGATGCACGCCGCTATGCGTACAAGCACTGCCATGCGAGCGACGTTGATGATGCGGTTCAAGAATCACTACTCATCATTTCTCGCAAGGTCAGCGGGCTAAAAGCGGCTGCGGCCTTTTCATCGTGGCTGTTCACGGTCATCAAGCACGAATGCCGCAAGCTCGCGCGGATGATGTTCAAGCACGAGCCACTGCCTGATGAAGTAGCCGAGGAGCTGCTGCTTCATCGTCCCGACGATGAATTGAGAATCGATCTTGCCAATGCCCTGGAGTCGTTGCCTGCCCATTACCTCGAAGTGGTACTTCTGCGCGACTTCGAGGAATTGACCATTGCCGAGATCGCTGCTCAGTTGGGTGAGCAGCCCGGCGCGATCAAGAGTCGGCTCCATCGTGCCCGCGAGCTAGTGCGCGAATACATGCTCAGTTCAGAACCATCCTCGGGGCACGGACACCGCACACCGACGAAATAGCCAAGCTGAGTCCTCGTCCGGGCCGCCTCGCCAAGCGAGGCGGCAATTTCTTGCGCATTGTCATGGATAACCCTCAATTGCTAGGCCCAGGCCAGTGATTGAGGTTTTTTTGCTTTCTACCGAACCGTTTTGCACGGCGGTCGCCTCTTAGGAAATGAGGCTGGCGATTGCTGGCCGATTACCCGCAGCTCACTCGGCTGCTTCTTTCCTATCAGGAGATCACAATGTCAAACCGTATGTTGTCCGCCGCCGTCGCCACGGCGTTTGTCGCAGCCTTCGCCGCCCCCGCCTTTTCGCAGGGCATGAGCCAGGCCGACATGCAGAAGAAGATGCAGGAGAACCAAGCCAAGAGCATGGAGATGATGAAGACCGGCAAGTTCGACAAGTGCTATGGCGTTGCCCTGAAGGGGCAGAACGACTGCTTCGCCGGCGCCGGCACAAGTTGCGCGGGTACCAGCACCGCCGACTACCAGGGGAACGCCTGGAAGCTGGTCGCCAAGGGCACCTGCACCACGATCTCGACGCCCAACGGGCACGGCAGTCTCAGCGCCAAGTCCTGACGCGAGCATTCACCTTGGTGGGCGGTGGCCTGTCGCCCCGCCCGCCAGCTTGTGACAACGAGGATCAACATGGGCATTCACCAAACTGCGCACGCCGCCGGGCGGGGAATCCCTGCGCGAGCCGGCGTAGGCCTTAAGGCCGACCACTACCGAACCATCATCGAAACGCGGCCGGATATGGGCTTCTTTGAAGTTCATGCGGAAAACTACATGGGCGCTGGCGGCCCGCCCCATCGCTACCTGACGGCCATCCGAGAACACTATCCCCTGTCGTTGCACGGCGTGGGCCTGTCCATCGGTGCCGACAGGCCACTCGACCAAGCGCATTTGCTGCGTCTCAAGGCGCTGAACGAGCGGTACGAACCCGGCCTGCTTTCCGAACACCTGGCATGGTCTTCACATGGCACCAGCTACCTCGATGATCTGTTGCCGGTGCCGTACACCGACGACACGCTGAACCGCATCTGCGAGCACATCGACCAGGTGCAAACAGCTATGGCCCGGCAAATGCTGCTGGAGAACCCCGCGACCTACATCTGGTTCAAGGAGAGCACATGGCGCGAGACGGATTTCATCAGGGAGATCACCCGGAGAACCGGGTGCGGTCTGCTGCTGGACGTGAACAACGTCCACGTGGCGAGCACGAATCAGCAATGGGACGCGCGCGCCTACATCAACGATTTCCCCCTCGACCATGTGCAGCAAATCCACTTGGCCGGCCACTCCCTTCAGACGGACGAGAAGGGACGCCCTTTGCTGATCGACTCACACGACCAAAGAGTGGATGAGCGGGTGTGGAACCTCTTTAGGCAGGTCATCCAATGCATCGGGCCAGTCCCTACGCTGATCGAGTGGGATTCCAACATTCCCGCATGGCCCGAGCTGCAAACAGAGGCTGTGATGGCCGATGTGCTGATGGGCATGTCCAACGTACAGGAGCGACGCCATGGCACGCTTGGCTGAACGCCTGGAGGAATTCGCCTCGGCGCTGCTCGACCCGGAACGCGCGGTGCCCGAGGGGCTGGTCGGCCCCGACGGCGAGCCGAGCGCACGGCGCTTTGCCGTCTATCGGAACAATGTGTTCGTTGGCCTGACGGACGCGCTGCGCGCGGGCTTTCCCTGCGTCGTCAAGCTGGTGGGCGACGAATTCTTCGCGGCGATGGCCCGCGTCTTCGCGGCCGCCACGCCGCCCAGCTCGCCGGTGCTGCTGCACTACGGCGCCGAGTTCCCGGACTTCATCGCGTCCTTTCCACCCGCGGAACCCTTACCCTATCTCGCCGACGTGGCCCGCATCGAGCGCGCCGCGACCGAGGCGTACCACGCGCACGAGGCAGAACCCTTGGCGCCCAGCGTGCTTGCAGGAGTACCGCCTGACCAAGCTTCCATGCTGCGGTTTCGGCTCCACCCTTCCGTGCGCCTGGTGCGTTCGCCATTCCCAGCCTTCACCATCTGGAGGATGAACACCTCGGATGGCACGCCAGCACCCGTTGACCTCTCCGAAGCGCAGGACACGATGGTGCTACGCCCCGACGCCGAGGTGGACGTGCGCAAGATACTTCCCGCGAGCCATGACTTCGTAGCCGCGCTCGGCCAGGGCCTGACGCTATCGCAGGCCATGGAAACGGCCCTCGCCACCGACGGCGATTTTGACCTGTCGGAGAACTTGCGGGAATTGATCCAGATGGGCGCCTTTGTCGGCTTCGCGTTGGAAGCCGGGGAGAACGATCATGAGTAACTTCCAAGTGCCGAAAGGTTGGCCCGGAATACTTGGCGCGGCGAACTGTGCATTGCACTGGCTGGCAAAGATCGCCGGCATGGCCGCGCCGCTGTTCCTTCGGGTGGCGCTGGCCTTGCCCTTCTTCAAGTCGGGCCTCACCAAATGGGACGGTCTCCTGTCGCTGTCGCCAGCGGCGAGTTTTCTGTTTGAAGATGAATTCAAGCTGCACATCCTGGGGAAGGTCTATGACCTGCCTGCGCCGGACGTACTCGCCTTCGCCAGTGGATCGGCCGAGATCATCTTTCCGATCCTGCTGATTCTCGGACTTGGCACGCGCATGAGTGCCCTGGGCTTGCTCGGCATGACGGCGGTGATCCAGCTCATCGTGCCGGACGGGTGGGCGAACTTTCATTTGCCCTGGGCGACGATGGCGATTGCCCTGATCGCTATCGGGCCGGGCCGGCTTTCACTCGACCATGGGATTCGCGGCTTCTTGGAGCATTGCGAGGCTTCGGCCTGACAAGGAGGTCAGCATGCTTGCATTGCGCGCCATATCCCTCGTGATGGCAGGTTTCTTTGCTTCGGGGGCCGGAGCTGCCGATGGGCTGATTGCGGTACAAAGCCCGTACAGTGTCAAGGAAACGATTGACCGTTTCGAGACGGCCGCCAAGTCTCGGGGCATCTATATCTTCCTGCGCCTCGATCACGCGCAGGGCGCGAAGAAGGTCGGCAAGGACTTGCGGTCGACCGAGCTTCTGGTGTTCGGCAATCCCCAGGGCGGCACCCCCTTGATGGAATGCGCGCAGACTGCCGGTATCGACCTTCCGCTCAAGGCCTTGGCCTGGCAGGACGCGACTGGGCAAGTGTGGCTTGGCTACAACGATCCGAAGTATCTCGCATCGCGCCATGGCGCCGACAACTGCGGCCCCGTCGTGGAAAACATCTCCAAGGCGCTGGGCGGCATGACGCAGGAGGCGATTCGGAAGTGAGCGCGCTCGTCCGTCTTGGCCTCACCGTCAGGGCAGTGAAGCGCCTGTTTTGCTCCGCCTGCGCCATACTGGGGGCAGCATGTTCAGAGACAAGGCGCCAATGTCCACAGAGCCTGCGAATCGGCAATCGAGGGCGGTACTGACGAACGCTGCGATCACGCCGTAGTGTCAGCAGCCGTCCATATGCCAGTTCAACCGCCATGCAGCGCGTCAATCAACGGGCAGGACACATGGCCCTCATGCGCACAGCATTCGTTCACCAATTTTGACAGCGCCTGTTCCATCCGCATAAGGTCGTTCAGGCGGGTGCGAACATCGGCCAGCCGCAGTGCGGCAAGGTCGGCTGCTTCACTGCAATGGGTGCCGTCCTCCAGCTTCAGCAACTCCCCGATTTCATCGAGGCTGAATCCCAGCCGCTGCGCCGCCTTCACGAACTTCACCCGCGCCACGTCGGCGCTGCAGTAGCGTCGAATGCTGCCGTAGGGCCGGTTCGGCGTCGGCAGCAGCCCTTTGTGCTGATAGAAGCGGATCGTCTCCACGTTGACCCCGGCTGCCTTGGCGAAGGCGCCGATGGTCAGGCTTTCCAAGGTGTTTTCCATTCCGCTTGACTCCGTAGTTGACTACGGAAGTAACGTTACTCCAACGAGCAAATCCTCGAAAGGAGAACCTGATGTCGGAATCGCAAGACGGGCGCGGCGCCCTCGCCGCCGGCGGGCTGGCCGCCATCCTCGCTTCGACCTGCTGCCTGGGGCCACTGGTTCTGGTCGCTCTGGGCTTCAGCGGTGCCTGGATCGGCAACTTGACCGCACTGGAACCGTATCGCCCGATCTTCATCGGCGCGGCGCTGGTGGCGTTGTTCTTCGCCTGGCGACACATCTACCGGCCGGCAACTGCCTGCAAGCCGGGCGAGGTGTGTGCGATCCCGCAGGTTCGCACCACCTACAAGCTGATTTTCTGGATCGTGGCAGCGCTCGTTCTGGTCGCGCTCGGATT
Organism: Rhodanobacteraceae bacterium; assembly: GCA_035370085.1. Taxonomy (GTDB): domain Bacteria; phylum Pseudomonadota; class Gammaproteobacteria; order Xanthomonadales; family Rhodanobacteraceae; genus Tahibacter. The sequence continues at coordinate 6,157 of DAOOVM010000056.1, forward strand.
TCCCTACGTGTTGCCTTTCTTCTATTGATCGGGAGTTCACCATGAAAAAACTGCTTGCCTCCCTTGCGCTCGTTGCCGTCACCGTTCCAGTGTGGGCCGCTACCCAGACCGTCACGCTGGCCGTGCCCGGCATGACCTGCGCCGCTTGCCCGATCACCGTCAAGAAGGCGCTCTCCAAGGTCGAGGGCGTCAGCCAAGTCGATGTGACCTTCGAGAAGCGCGAAGCGGTCGTCACCTTTGATGATGCCAAGGCCAGCGTCCAGAAGCTGACCAAAGCCACCGAAGACGCGGGCTATCCGTCCAGCGTCAAGCGCTAAACCGGGAGCGATGCCATGAAACCGATTGCGCGTATCGCCGACAAAGCCGGGGCATTGGGCACCCTCGTCTCCGCGATGGGCTGCGCAATGTGCTTTCCCGCACTCGCCAGCCTAGGCGCGGCCATCGGGCTGGGTTTTCTCCAGCAATACGAAGGCTTGTTCATTTCCAGGCTGTTGCCATTGTTTGCTGCATTGGCGCTTGCGGCCAACGCGCTCGGTTGGCTACGCCACCGGCAATGGCACCGGAGTCTGCTGGGTATGGTCGGTCCCGCCATCGTTATCGTGGGCGCGGTCTGGCTGCTTGGCACCGCTTGGATGCGGCCCCTGGTCTATACGGGGATCGCCTTGATGGCCGTCGTTTCGGTCTGGGATTTGGTATCTCAGGCCAACCGCCGCTGCGGTCCTGACGGCTGCGAACTGCCCGCGAAACACGGCTGACTGGCTTGCGCCACAACGAATTGAAAGGAATGACTTCATGACACAGTTGAAGATCACCGGCATGACCTGCGACTCCTGCGCGGTCCACGTCAAGGAAGCACTGGAAAACGTGCCTGGCGTGCAATCGGCCGAAGTGTCCTACACCAAGGGCAGCGCCCAGCTCGCCATCGCGGCCGGCACTTCACCCGATGCCCTGATCGCGGCTGTCGCCGGACTCGGCTACCGCGCGGCGCTGGCCGATGCGTCGAACGCGCTTCCCAAAGGCGGACTGCTCGACCGCATGCGCGATTGGGTCGACGGCGGCGACAAGGCCAGCCACGACGGCGGCCTGCATATTGTCGTCATCGGCAGCGGTGGGGCCGCGATGGCGGCGGCGCTGAAGGCCGTCGAACGCGGCGCACGGGTGACGCTAATCGAGCGCGGCACCATCGGCGGCACCTGCGTCAATGTCGGCTGCGTGCCCTCGAAGATCATGATCCGCGCCGCCCACATCGCCCACCTGCGCCGCGAAAGCCCGTTCGATGGCGGCATCCAGGCGAACCCGCCGCTGATCCTGCGCGAACGGCTGCTGGCCCAGCAGCAGGCGCGCGTCGATGAGTTGCGCCATGCCAAGTACGAAAGCATCCTGGACGGCAACCCAGCCATCATGCGGCTAGCGGGCGAAGCCCGTTTCAAGGACGGCCGCAACCTCACCGTGCGGCTGAACGAGGGCGGCGAGCGCGTGGTTTCGTTCGACCGCTGCCTGATCGCCACCGGCGCGAGCGCGGCGGTGCCGCCGATCCCAGGCCTCAAGGACACGCCCTACTGGACTTCAACCGAGGCGCTGGTGAGCGACACGATTCCCGCACGCCTAGCCGTGATCGGCTCATCGGTAGTGGCTGTTGAGCTGGCGCAAGCCTTCGCCCGGCTTGGGGCCAAGGTCACGATCCTGGCGCGCAGCACGCTGTTCTTTCGCGAAGACCCGGCCATCGGCGAAGCCGTGACGGTGGCGTTTCGCTTGGAGGGCATCGAGGTGCTGGAACATACGCAAGCCAGCCAGGTCGCGCACGTGGACGGCGAGTTTGTGTTGACCACCAACCATGGCGAACTGTGTGCCGACCGGCTGCTGGTGGCGACGGGCCGCACACCTAATACGCGCAGCCTCAACCTCGAAGCCGCCCGGGTGGCGGTGAACAAGCAAGGGGCCATCGAGATCGACCTCAGCATGCGCACCAGCGCCCCGGACATCTACGCCGGCGGCGACTGCACCGACCAGCCGCAGTTCGTCTACGTCGCGGCGGCGGCTGGTACCCGCGCCGCGATCAACATGACCGGCGGCGACGCGTCGCTGGACCTGACCGCCATGCCAGCGGTGGTGTTCACCGACCCACAGGTCTCTACCGTGGGCTTGAGCGAGCAGGAGGCGCACCACGCCGGCATCGAGACCGACAGCCGCACGCTCACCCTCGACAACGTGCCGCGCGCGCTCGCCAACTTCGATACGCGCGGCTTCATCAAGCTGGTGATCGAGGAAGGCAGCCACCGTTTGATCGGCGTGCAGGCGGTGGCCCCAGAAGCGGGCGAGTTGATCCAGGCAGCGGCGCTGGCGATCCGCGCGCGCATGACGGTGCAGGAACTGGCCGACCAGTTGTTCCCGTATCTGACGATGGTCGAGGGCCTGAAGCTCGCCGCGCAGACCTTCAGCAAGGACGTGAAGCAGCTATCGTGCTGCGCTGGATAGCAAAAGCTAAGAAGGTTGCGCCCCCTCAGGACGGTGAAAGGCGCATCCTTCTCAGCCTGCCCCATACGAGGAACAGCATGGTCAGAGTTAAGGTGCCAATGCCCACGGAGGCCGCGAATCGGTAATCGACGGCTGGGATGATAAACGGCAGCAGGCCCACGGCGAGCGCCGGCGGCACGTGCAGATCGAATAATCGCAAGATTAGGATGCCGCATGCCGCGCTGGAGATCACCGCCAGCGGGGCGCCCCCGAACGTCGTGACCAGTGCAACCCCGATCAATGCGCTCAGGGTACACGCGACCGGCAGCAGCAGCGGCTTCTTGACCCAAGGGCAAACGTCCGCATGGGCAAACATTTCAAAGCCGATCACGATAAGCGGCGGGAACAGGATCAACCGCCAACCCGTGGCTTCGGCCAGAATCGCCGTGCCTACCAGAAACACCAGAAAGAACGGGAGCCACGAGTAGGTGCTTGGAGTTTCCTCGGTAACGTCATCGGCCACATCGGAGGCGGTTCGCACCGGCGGTAGCGGGACGAAGCGAGGCCAGACAAGGGAGATCGCGGCGAGCAATATCAGGCCGACCAGCAACGATGCCGGGTAGTACCAGCTTGTGATGTTGAGTGAGATTGGCAGCACGCCCGCCGAAATGGCCGGGGCAATCGATGACTTCAATATGCGGATGATGAGCATCGCGGCTGCGGTCGCCAGCAGGATCGGCACGATCCCGCTGCCCATGCTTCGGGCGAAGATCGTGCCTACCAGCCCGGTAAGAAGCGGTGTGAGAACCAGCATCCCCGGCGCTTTGGCCCAGGTGCCGTGCGGTCGCTTGATGATGTCATGGGCCAGGGCGCCTAGTTCGGGAAAAAGAATGTAGTGAACATGCGTGGCCGCCGCGATCCACGCGATGACACCCATGTAGAGCGCCGTCAGCAACTCCCCAAAGAATCCCCACGGCAGCGACGATCGCCGTATACCAAACAATCTCATGCCTTCCATCCACGACATCCATTTTCTTGAAGGCCCACCTCGGGCAAGTGATGGTTGACTCCAAGGTGGGGCGCCGTACTTATTTCGTCCCTATCGGCAGAGCGTAGGACGCAAAGGCCGCGTCCACGGGTGTGTCGAACAGGTGATTGGTGTAGTTCGAGATCGTCTTGACGGCGATGGCGAGCACCACCTGTAGAGCCTGCTGCTCGCTGTAGCCCGCGTCGGTGAAGGTCTGCAAACTCGCCTGCGACGGATTGCCCCGCGTCTGCACCATGTCCTTGACGAAGGCGGTAAGGGCGTGCAGCTTCGGGTCATCCATCGGCGTGCCCTCACGGATTGCCTGGAGCGCCTGCGGCGGCACCTTCGATACCTTCTCGGCGATCATGCTGTGAGCGGCCACGCAGTAGTGGCAGCCGTTTTCCCGACTGATGACCAGCAGCACGACTTCCTGCTCGGCCGGCGTGAAGCCGGATTCCTTGCGGAACCAGTCATACCCATGGAGGTAGGTCGAGAGCGCGCCAGGGGCGTGGGCCATTTCTCCATACATGTTGGGAACAAATCCCTGCTTCCTGCGCGTGTTACTCAGGAACTCGCGGCTCCTTTCAGGGGCGGTGTCTTCGGTAAGAAGAGGCAGTGTCAGCTTGGCGTTCATGGAGTGCTCCTAAGTGGAAATATTCCGGCTTCCAGATTGGGTTTGATGATGGCGAAGTTGGGCGAGACGTCGAAGTCGCGCGGGGCGAACAGGCTGTGGTGCCGCACATGAAGAATCTCGGCCACACAGCCGGGGCACATCGGGTCCTGCGACGGCACGGTCTCGATCAGCGGCAGGATCGGATAGCGAATCGACTGGAAAGCTTGGGCGATCAGCGTCGAGCAGATGGCGCGGGTGGGGTCGCCGCTGCCCAGGCCGAGCATGCGACGGCGCCAACGCACCGGCACCGGCGGCGTGGGCAACAGATATCGGGCCAGGTCGATCACGTTCTTCAAGTCGTACTGATGGCCCAGCCGAGCCACCGCCGTGCCGACCAGGGTGTCAATCTCGGCAGCGGTCAGGCCCACGGGCCGGCACACTCGGGTATGCAGATCGGCGAACTCGGCCACGCTGACCAGACGCACGCCTTCGCGTAGATCGGCTTCAAGAAAGCAACGGGGCCGCCCTTCGGCATCGGTCGGCCTGCCGGCCGTGCCGACAAACAGTGCCGCGTGCGACCAGGTGGATTGGGTCAGGTACTTGATGGCCACGCTGACCCGGCTCTGACCTTCGACCAGCAGCACGTCGCCGGGCTGCAGGCACGCCATGAGAAGGTCTGGATCGGTCGGCGGGGCCACGCTATGCACATGGTGGGGCCGACTGAGGTAGCGGCTCAGTCCTTCTCCACAGCGGCGCGCGATGCTGTCCAAGATGTTTCCCACGGCGTCACCCTGTCGAAACGAAGGTGAAATTCGGGCGCGGCATGGCTCAGAACCTCGTCGTCAGTTGTGTGAGCCAGGCCGGTGAATGTTCCACAAGCCATGCTTCCATCGGCTTGTCGGCGCCTGTCAGGATCAGGGCGGCCAGGGCAAGCATGATCGCGCCCAACAGGACTTTCCCGGCCTTGCCGGCGTGCAGGAGCTTGGATCGCGTGCGGCCGATCGCGCTGCGCGACACATAGGCCAGTGCAACCAGGGGCAATGCCGCGCCGATACCGAACACCGCCATCATCGAGCCTGCTTGCGCCAGGTTCGTACCCTGGCTGGCCAGAACGATGGCCGCGCCAAGCGTCGGCCCCACGCAGGGACTCCAGACCAGCCCCAGCACTAGGCCCACCACGAACTGCCCCGTCAGCCCGTCCAGTTGGACACGCGCAAGCAGGTCGTTCCCGGCATTGCCGATGCCGGCCGTCAGCGACGCAAACAGCTGCTGGAGGGCGCTGGACATGAGCACCACGCCTAACAGTCCCAGGACGGCCGCGCCCACGCCCCGGAAGATCGTTGTGTCGATGCCGAGCGAGGCGCCTGCCCAGGCCAGCGCCGTGCCGACAATGGCATAGGACAGAGCGAGGCCGCCCGCCAGGGCCAACGGCGCGTGCCGATGGGCGTTGACCGCCGAGCCAATCAGGATCGGTACGATGGGCAGGACGCAAGGCGACAGCGTGGAAAGCACCCCCGCGAGCAGTCCGAGGCCGTAGGAACCGAGGCCGAGCGTCATCAGCGCGTGGTCTTCTGAATCAGGCCCTCGATGCCGGCCTCGGTGGTGTCGCCCACGGAGCGGGCCACTTCCTGGGTGCCTTTGAAGCCTACCAGCGTACTTTGCATGCTGACCTTGAAGGCCCGGACGGTGCTCTTTTCGCTGTCGAAGTCCACGGTCAGCAAGGTCACGTCCTTGTAGGCGGGCTGCTTCATTAGGGTTTCCAAGATCGGCTTCTGCGCCTTGCAGGTCGGGCACCACGTCGCGCTGACGTCCACTACCACGGGCTGGCCAGCCTGCGTCAGACGGTCGAACTCGGCTTGGCTGAACGGTTTGATCTCCCCGGCGCTGGCGATGCTGGCGAACGTGGCAAGAGCGAGAAAGGCGGCGGTCATACGTAGTTTCATGGGCGTAATCCTGAATAAGGGGAGAACCGCCCAAGGCGATGACTCGCGCGGGCGAACACGGTCGCCAAGAGTGACGGCCTCTTCCTAAGAGGCGGGGAGTCGTCAAGATGGTTCGCATCCGAGCGAAAAAAATCTGCGAGGCCGCACTGCGGAATCTGTCCCCGCTTTTGGCAGGGCCAGCTTTTTTGCACATGCGGCGAACCGTTTTGGCGGTTGCGCCCCTCTTATTGGCAGGAGGGAGTAGTGCGGCCGCCCAAGGGGGGCGTCCTCAGCATCTCTCAGTTCTTCCCGTCGCACCGTTCCCAGGTGATAGGAGCGCATCATGTATTGCAGCACTTCTGTTAAAGCGCAATTGGTTCGTGGCGCATTGGCCGTGACATCCATTGCGGGCGCCATCGTTTTAACCCCTAACTTTTGGCCTGCGGCAGGGCTATTTGGTTTGGCCATCTATCTTATGCGCGGGTGTCCCGCCTGCTGGCTCGCGGGACTAATGGAAGCCATTCGGGTTCGCAACGAGCGCAAGTCGCTGCTGTAGCTCGATCCACGAACATGGAGCTACGTCATCTACGATGCTTTCTTGCGGTTGCGGAGGAACTCCACTTCGCTCGTGCCGCCGAACGACTGCACATTGACCAGTCGCCGCTATCCCGTACCATCAAGGAACTAGAGGAAGAACTTAGCGCACGCCTTTTCGTTCGCACCACCCGCAGCACGCAATTGACCCGCGCTGGCCGACTACTCTTGGAGCACGTGCCGCGCATCTTCGCTGCATTGGAGCAAGCGCGCGATAGCGTCAAATCCGCTGCCAACGGCTTTCACGGTCAGTTGCGCATCGCCTTGTCCGATGGTGTGACGCCTTCGCGCTTGCCGGCCTTGCTGGCACGATGCCGTGAAGAAGATCCCGAAGTAGAGATACGGCTGTTTGAAGTGCCACTAGCCCAGCAGATCAAGGGTCTTCACGATGACCTATACGATGCTGGATTTTCGATGGCAGATGACGTGGGTGATGGCATCTTGGTTGCTCCCGCCTGGGAAGATGAATTGATGCTGGCGGTGCCGGCACGCCATCCGGTGCTGGCCTATAAGCGCGTTCCGTTGGAGGAAGTATTGCGCCATCCGCTGGTTCTGGGCGATCCAGCCGTATGCGAGGGCCATGCACGGCAGGTCGAACGTATCCTGCGCAAACATGAACAAGAGCCGTTGATCGTCCAGCACGTCGCCAGCTTCGATCTGATGATGACACTCGTTTCTGCTGGAATTGCATTGGGGTTGGCCGGCACGGCGCACATCACAGGCAGCCGCGAGCCTGGCGTCATAGGTCGGCCGTTAGCGGGACAACCACCGATGTTGACAACCTATCTACTTCGCCGCGACATGGAGCCATGCGAGATGTTGACTCGCTTCATTGAACGAGTTGCTTGCCTCGATTCAACAGATGACATTGGCACTGCCTAAGATTTCCAGAACTGCGATGAAAGGACTGGAGCCATGAACAAATTGCTACCGCTGCTGATGATCGCCGCCGCATTGGCGGCATGCGGTCAATCCCAACCTTCGGAAACTGTGGACTACCTTGTGGCCCATCCTGAGCGCATCAAGGAACTCCAGCGCCAATGCAAGGAGGATCGCGCGAAGGTCGGCG
>DAOOVM010000057.1:0-13686 GCA_035370085.1 Rhodanobacteraceae bacterium
GCCCCTGCCCGCGCACGTGGCGCGGCGCGACTGGATCGTCACCTTCCAGCGTGCCTACGACGCCCACTGCCGCGCCGTGGAGCGCGGCCGCCGCACCCTCATCGATCCCTACGCGGCGGAAGCGGCCGACGAGTACTTCGCCGTGGTGAGCGAGCTGCATTTTTCCGCCCCGGCAGTGCTGGCGCGCGCCGCCCCCGAAGTCGCGCGCCTGCTGCGCGCCTTCTACGACGCCCCGGCGGCGTGATCGGCGGTTTGCGCCGCCGCGCCGCCACGGCTAGCCTTGCCTCTTTGCCCGGCGCCGTCTGCGTGCCGCGGCTGCCAGTGGATCGCCGATGAAATTCCTCTGCCTGCTTCCCCTCGTCCTGCTGCCCACGACGGCGCTCGCCTGCTCCGGCAGCCTGCACATTGAACTGGCCGAGGCCGGCGTCTATGCGCTCGACCAGGCGACCATCGCCGCGGCGCAGCCGGGGCTGGCCGATTGCCGCAGCGAGGCGCTGCGCCTGACGCAGGGCGATCGCGAAGTGCCGCTGCACATCGAGGGCGAGCGCGACGGCCGCTTCGGTCCCGGCGCGCGCCTGCTGTGGCGCGGCGAGCCGCTGCACGGCCCACAGTCCTGGTTCGACGCCTACAGCCTGAACAACGTGTACTTGCTGTCGGCGGCGACGGGGACGCATGCGCGCTACGTCGACGCCGCGCCGGTCGACGCGCCCGCCGCCACACTGCGCCGGCGCGCGCATCTGGAAGAAGAGAACCTGATGATCCGCCTCAACCAGAGCCACGTGAAGCTCTGGGAAGAACCGGATTTCTGGCATTGGGCCAAACTCACCCACGTCGATGCGCAGCCGTTCGAGACGCGCTTCGATCTGGCCGATCTTGCGACCGGCGGGGCGGCGGCGCAGCTCAGCCTGACCTTCCGCGGCCTGTCGGAAGTGCCGCGCCGTCTGCAGGGCGAGACGCCCCCCGACCACCGCGTGGAGATCGAACTCAACGGCCGCGCCCTCGGGGCCTACGAGTGGTCGGGCGGTGCCGAAGTGGTGCACACCCTGGCGGTGCCGCCGGCACTGCTGCAGGCCAAGGACAACCTGCTGCGCCTGCACGTGCCGGTGCGCCATGCCCTGCCCGACGCGACCACGCCCCTGGTGGACGTGGTCATGTTCAACCGGGCGGAGGTGGACTACTCGGCGGCCGGCGACCTCGACGCCGCTGCCGGCGCGCTGCGCGCCGAACGCGGCGGCGCGCAGTTGCTGTATCGCGGCGCCGCACCGCAGCTGTTCGGCAGCGACGGGCGGCGTTACCTGGCCCGCGCGGTCGGCCCCGGACGCTGGCGCTTTGCCGCGGCCGGCGCCGACACCGAGCTGCAGCCGCTGCTGCCGGAGCGCGCGCTGGCGCCGCTGCGCCTGCGCGCAGTGTCCGCGACCGAATGGCGCGCGCCGGCCGAAGGCGCCGACTACCTCATCGTCGCGCACCCGCGCCTGCTCGATGCGGTGCGTCCGCTGGCCGAGTTCCACCGCGCGCGCGGACTCAAGGTCGCGGTGCTGGACGTGGACGACGTGTACGACCAGTTCAATCACGGCATCCCCCACCCGCAGGCGATCCGCAACCTCGTGGACCAGGCCTGGCACCGCTGGCCGGCGCCGCGGCCGCGCTTCCTGCTGCTGGTCGGCGACGCCAGCTTCGACATCCGCCACAAGAAGATCGACCGCCTCAACCTGGCCAAGTGGGCCGATCGCGAGCTGCTGCAGGGGCCGGGCTTCGGCGACATCCCCAGCACGCCCTACAGCGACACGCCCGACGACCTGCCCAACCGCAATCTGATCCCGACCTGGCAGTTCGCCTCCTACGACGGCCAGTCGGCCAGCGACAACCATTTCGCCAGCGTGGGCGAGGACCCCATGCGTCCGGTGCTGGCCGTGGGCCGCTTCCCGGTGGTGCAGCCGGACGAGGTCAAGGCCATCGTCGACAAGACCATCACCTACCTGCGCAGCCCGAGCTACGGCGAGTGGCGCCGCGACACCATGTTCATCACCGACGAGAGCGACTACTTCAAGCAGTCCTCCGACCAGATCGTGGCGGCGCTGGGCAACCAGGGTTTCGTCGCCGACAGGGTCTACGCCAGCCCGCAGGAAAAGGACAACCTGGCGCACCAGGCGGCGATCAAGGACGGACTCAACCAGGGCCGGCTGCTGGTGCACTTCCTCGGCCACGGCGGCCGCTACATCTGGCGCACGGGACCACCCGACCTGCGCAAGAACCACGATCTGTTCGGCCTCGATGACGTGGCCCATCTGTCCAACGGCGGGCGTCTGCCCATGGTGCTGTCGATGACCTGCTACTCCGCGCCCTTCGACAATCCCACGGAAGACTCCATCGGCGAGAAGTTCCTGCGCGAGCCGAACAAGGGCGCCGTGGCGGTGTTTGCGGCGTCCTGGCGCAACTCGCCCTCGCCGGCCTACAGCAAGGACCTGATCGAGAACCTGCTCAAGCCCGGCACCACCATCGGCGAGGCCATCGTCGCGGCCAAGGCCAAGAACGGCGACGCCACTCTGGTGGAGACCTACAACCTGCTCGGTGATCCGGCCCTGATCCTGGAGCGACCCGCCGACCAGTTGCGCCTGGTGCGCAGCCAGGGCGTGTTCGGCCACGAGCGCATCGAGGCGACGGTGCAACCCGAGCACTTCGACGGCAAGGTCAGCGCCGATTGGCTCGACGCCAGCGGCAGGGTACTGGCGGCCAGCCGCTTCGCCGTGCGCGGGCGGCGCTTCGTGCTGCCGGTGCCGGCGGCCGCCGCGGGCGCCAGCGAACTGCGCGTCTACGCCGCCGACCCCGACCGTGCCTGGGACGGCATCGGCCGCCTCGCCCTGCCTCCGCCGCCCGGCGCCGCGGCCGCGCCGGTGGCCAAGCCGACCCCACCGGCCGAGGTGCCGCGCACGTTCGAAGCGCCGCCGCCACCCGTGCCGCAGGTGAGCGCGGAAGAGGCGGCCAAGCGGCCTGACCGTATCCTGCGCAACGGCTTCGATGCGGCCGGCGGCGCCGCCGCGCCCTCGCGCGCGGCGCTCGCTCAGGGCGGTGGCGGCTGCGGCGACTGCGCAAACGGCCACAGCTCGCGCAGCGCGTTGCGCAAGTAGCCGCGATCGTAGAAGCGCGGGCTGATGCGCGCGGCGAAGGCCGCCACCGGCACCTTCCTGCCCGCCTGGATGCCGCGCCGCCGCCGCCACATGCGCGGCAATCCGAGCAGGGCGTCGCGGTACAGACGGAACACCACGCCCGCCTTGCCGCGCAGGCTGTGCCGCAGCACGATGCCGGCGTGCATGGCCAGCAGGAGCGGCAGGTGGCGCGCGACCAGCCGCGCCGGCACGCATTTCACCAGCATCCACACCGAATTGCGGATGCCGTGGTAGAGCACGAAATCGTTGAAGCCCCCGCCGCTGGAGGCCTGACCCTCATGGTGTGCCAGCACCGCATCGCAGTAGCCGGGCGTGAAGCCCAGCAGCAGGGCACGCGCGGCGACGTCGGTGTCCTCGGCGTAGCAGAAGAAATCCTCGTCGAACACCTGGCCATCGGCGTCGCGCAGCGCCTCCAGCACGCGCCGCGCGTACACCGCGCAGCCGCCCGTGGGGCCGAAGCAGGGTTCGGCCGGATCCAGGCGGTTGGAGGCCAGCAGGCTGCTGTAGAAGGCGATACCGAGGGAATCCACCGCGACACCGTCGAGCTTGAGCACGCGCCCGCCGGCGAGATCGGCGGTATCGCGCCCGCTGGCGAAACCGCCCAGCCAGTCGTGCAGCGCCGGCGTCGCCTCGGCATCGTTGTTGAGCAGCAGCACATGCGAGATGGCCGACTCCGCCAGCAGGGCGGCGATGGCGCGATTGCAGCCGGCGGCGAAGCCGATATTGACCGGACTGGCGATGAGCTGCGCCTGCGGCCAGGCACCGGCCAGTCCAGCGCGCAGGGCGGCGAGGTCCTCGGGCCGCGAACCGGAATCCACCACCACCAGACGCAGCGGCGTGGCGCCGCCGCGCAGGGAGGCGAGGCAGCGCAGCGTGCGGTCGGCGGTGTTGTAGTTGACCAGCACCACGCCGATGCGCGGCGCGGCCGCGTCGAGAGCGGGCGGCGCCGCAGCAGCGGCGGGCGCCGCAGCGGCGTCATGCATGCGCTGCGCCGCGGCGTAGGCGGCCAGGGTGCCGGCCACGCAGCGCGACCAGGTGTAGGCAGAGGCGATCTCCACGCCGCGGCGCGCGGCGGCGCTGCGCCAGTCGCCGTCCTCGGCCAGGCGCAGCAGGCCGGCGCGGATCGCCGCGACGTCGAGCGGGTCCACCGTCAGTGCCGCCGCCCCGGCGACTTCGGCCAGGGCGCCGTCGTGCGAGGTGAGCACGGGCACGCCGCTGGCCATGGCCTCCAGCACCGGCAGGCCGAAGCCCTCGTACAGCGACGGCAGGGCGAAGCCCAGCGCCCCGGCGTAGACCGCCGCCAGACGCGACTCGTCCAGGTAGCCCAGGCGACGCACCTCGCCGCGGGCTTCCAGCGGTTCCAGTGCCTCGCGCAGCGGTGCGTCCAACCAGCCGCGTGCGCCGGCCAGCGCCAGCGGCAGGCGCGCGCGCAGCGGCGCGGGCAGGCCGGCATAGGCCTGTACCAGGCGCACCAGGTTCTTGCGCGGCTCCAGCGTGGCCACGGCCAGCAGGTAGCCGCGCGGCGCGAGCCCCAGCGACACCAGCTCGGGCGCGAGCTCCGCCTCGCCGCGCGGGTGGAACGACGCGTCGACGCCCAGCGGCACCACGTGCAGCTTGCGTTCGTCCACGCCGAACACGCTGAGCAGTTCCTCACGCACTGCCAGGGAGTCCACGATGAGCGCGTCGGCGCGCTGCAGTGTCGGCGGCAGGTGCCGCGCGAGGAAGCGCACGCGCTCGAGCGGATGGTGCTGCGGGTAGCGCAGGTAGGACAGGTCGTGCACCGTGGCCACGGCCGGTCCGTCGAACGGCATGAGGACGAAGTTCGGCGCGTGCAGCACGTGGTCGGCCAGGTGCCGCGCGTGGTGGCGGAACAGGCGCGCGCGCAGGGCCGTATAACCTTCCAGCGCGAGGCGCTTGAACGGCGCCACGCGGCGCAGCGTGGCGACGTGACGGTTGACGCGCAGAGCCTCCTCGGCATCGTCCACCCAGCGGTAGGCGGAGAACAGCCGCAGCGATTGCACCGACGCCTCGCGCGCCAGGCCGCGGGCCAGTTGCAGGGTGTAGGTGCCGATGCCGGTCAGCGGCGCGCTGATCGCATCGACGTTGAGGATCACCTTCATTGCGGCGGCGTGCGGGCGCGCGTCACACGAGGTCGAGGCCAAGCGCCGCGCACAGCGCCGGCAGGCGCGGACCGAAGGCGCCGAGATCGCCCTGCACGCGCTCGATGGCGTGCAACTGCAGCCAGCGCAGCAGCACTGACTCGGCCGCCCAGGCCGCGGCGGCGTGCTCCGCCGCGGCGGGGTCGGCCACGAGGCTGTCGACCGGGCACCAGGCCGAGCCGTCGAAGCGCTCCAGGTGCAGCAGCGGCGCGTCGCGGCGCAGCCGCCACGACTCGAACGCCGCGTCCGGCGCACGCTCACCATCGGCGTCCAGGCAGCGCGGTCGCGGCGGTGCACCGGCCCAGGCGCGGCGCACGCGCCAGGACAGCACGCGGCGCTCGAAGGACGCCAGCGTCACACCCACCGCCGCCTCGTACTGCGGCCAGCGCGTGCGCAGCACGGCCATGCCCGCCTCACCCAGGCGCTGGCGGCGCTCATGGCCGAAACTGGCGCTGCGCGCGTGGCGCACCAGCACGTCCCCGGCCACGACGTGGCGCCAGCCCTGCGCCTCCGCACGCTGGCACCAGTCATTCTCCTCGCCATAGCCCTGCGGGAAGGCCGCCTCGTCGAGCAGGCCGACGTCCTGCAGCGCCTCGCGCTTGAGGTACAGGCAGAAGCCGTTACCGGTCGGCAGGCGTGGGTAGGCCGTGCCCGCGTGCTGGCGCAGGGCGCGCGCGGCGGCGTGAAAACTCCAGCCAGTCGGCAGCGCGTTTTCCACCTCGGGATCCGGTACGGAGAACGCACCGGCGTTGTCGGAGACCGCCGTGGCGCTGGCCGTATCGGCTGCGGCCCAGGCGGCACGGCGCAGACCGTCGAGCCAGCCGGGCGCCACTTCGGCGTCGGCGTTGAGCAGCACCACGTCGGCCTCGCCGGCGGCCTCGATGCCGCGGTTGGCGCTGGCGGTGAAGCCGCGGTTGGCCGTGTTGCGCAGCAGGCTCACGCGCGCGTGGCCGGCGTAGGCATCGAGCAGGGGCGCGATGGCCGCATCCGGACTGGCGTCGTCGACGACGATGAGACGCCAGCTCCCGCGGCTGTGCGCCAGCACGCTGTCCAGGCAGGCGCGCACCAGCGACGGTGCGTTGTAGACAGGCACCACCACGGCCACTTCGCGTGCGGCCGCGCGCAGGGCGGCGCCGGGCGCGAGCCACTCGGCCGAGGTCAGCGGCGCGGGCGCGCGCGGCGCCGCCGCAGCGCACAGGCCGGCCCGACCCAGGCGCACGCCCACCGGCCGCAGCGGCAGCGCCGAGGCGGCGAGGTGGAGCTGCAGGTTGAGTTGCGCATGACCGCTGGGCGACCAGGGGAAGGCCTGGGCGGCCACGCCCGCCGCATCGCACGTCAGTTCGGCGAACGGCACCCCGTCGAGGTCCAGGCGCAGCCTTGCCGCGGGCTCGGCGCGCAGGCGCAGGACGTGGCCGTTCCAGTCGAAGTCGCGCAGCGTCATGGGGCTCCGGTGGCATCTTGGCGGCGGCGCGCCGCGTGTTCGCCGTGCAGCTGCTGCAGTAGCGCCGCGCTGGCGTCGGACAGGGGCGGCGGCTCAGGCCGCCCGCCGTCACGCAGTGCGCGCCACAGGGCGTCGATGGCGGGCGGCAGGGGCAGGGGCGCACCGACGCCGGCGCGATCGAACTGCGGCCGCACCCAGGCGGCGCATTCTGCCGGCTGCAGCGCACGCAGGCCAGCCGCGCCCTGCGCGGTGAGCGCCGCATGCAGCGCAGCGAGGGTCGCCGCAGGCGCCGCCTGCAGCGCCGCATAGTCCAGGCGCACGAGCTCGCGGCCCCGTGCCGCGCGCAGCAGGGCCAGGGTGTAGCACTCCCACAGCGCCAGGCCGTGCGGCAGGGTCAGCCCGTCGCGTTGCGCAATCGAGCGCGCCACCGCCGTCGGCTCGCGCAGCACGTGCACGAGCAGCGGCGCCTCGATCTGATCCAGACACTCCGCCGCCAGCAGGCACAGGCGCGGCTCCTTGACGAACCAGCCACCGCGCGCCTCCAGCGCGGCCAGGATCGGGGCCAGCTCGCGGCGGAACGCGGCGCGCGCCGGCGCGGCCTCAGACTCGCTCCAGCCCAGCGGGATCGACCAGTCGCCGCCGCGCCGCTCCAGCGCACGCACGCAGGCGGCGTGCAGGTCGGCGCGCTCGAAGAAGCCGCAGGGGTTCTCCGCCTCGTTGGCGAGGAAGGTGCCGGGCTCGCCGCCGTACAGACCCATGGCCTGCAGCGCGCCGGCCACGCAGGACGTGCCGGAGCGGTGCATGCCCAGTACGAGCACGCGTCCGCGCGGCGGCGCGGGGCGCGGGCGCGCCGGCCGCGGCGCCGCGGCCGCGACGAGCGTTTCCAGGCGCGCCGCCATGCACTGCGCCGTCTGCGCCACGTCGAAGTGCGCCGCCGCATGGCGCGCCGCCTGGGCGCCGCGTGCGGCCACGGCCGCGGGCTGGGCGGCCACGGCGCGCAGGGTGTCGACCAGCGCGGCAGCGAGCAGGGCCTCGGCGGCTGCGCCCGCCTGCGCGCCCTGCGCCGGCAGCGGCCAGGCCTGCGCGGCGTGCAGCCAGTCGCTGCGCGCCGGATGCGCGGGAGCGATCGGCGGCAGTCCCGCGGCCATGGCCGCGCGCAGCCCGAGGTCGGCGTCCGCCCCCACCGGCACCGCCACCAGCACGTCGGCGGCGCGATAGACGAGGCCGCGCTGGTAGCCCGGGAAGGCGCGGTCCACCAGCACGTCGATGCGGCCGCCGTGGGGATCGAGGGCCAGCGCGCGCCAGGCCGCGGCGAGGTCCACACCGGCCGGATCGAGGCAGGCCAGCAGACGCACCGGGTCGCGCCGGCGGAAAGCACGGGCGAAGGCTCGCAGCACGCACCACGGACGCTCCTGCGGCGTCCAGGCCGCCTGCAGCAGGAACACCCGCTCGTCGGCCGCCCGGGGCGGGACCCGCAACTGCGGATGGCAGTAGTCGAGGTCCACGCCCGGTGCGAGGACCTCGATCGACGTGGTCACGCCGGCATCGCGCAGGGTGTGGGCGTGCCACGCGCTCGGCACCCAGGCACGGTCGAGGGCATTCCACGCGGCGACAGTGGCGGCGTCGAGCGCCGCCGGCTCGGCGAAGTCCGACCAGCCGATGCGGCAGCGCGCATCGAGGTGGCGGAACAGCGCCGGCTCGCCGCAGGCCAGACCCCGCGCCGGGCGCGCCGGCACGGGCCGCGCACGCAGCAGGTTCAGCACGTGGTGGTGGCTGTCGGCGTCCTCGCGCAGGCGCGGCGGCAGATCGCGGTAGAGACTGCTGCAGCGCAGGTCGACGCCGGCGGCATCCAGCGCGGGCAGCAGGGGGCGCGACCAGGCGGCATAGCGCGGCGGGAACTCCAGTGCGGACTGCCACACCAGCGTGTGCCGGTAGGAACCTTGCAGACGCGCCTGCCAGTGGCGGCGGAACGTCGCCTGCCCCTGCGCGTACAGGGCCGCGCGCCGCGGCGCATCGTCCGCGGTGGAGCCGTGCACGCGGTGCACCACCTCCACGCCGCCGCACAGCAGCGTGGCAAAGCCGGCGTCGCGCGCGCGCAGGCAGTAGTCGCTGTCCTCGAAATAGGTGTCGTAGTCGGCGTGCAAGGGTCCGATGGCGTCGAGCACCGCTCGCTTGAGGTAGGCCACGGCGAACACCACGCCCTGCACCGCGCGATCGCGTCCGGCGTACTGGCCGATGTCGCGCTCGACGCGGCCGCTGTCGAGTTGCACGCCGCGGGCGTCGTCGCCGAGGACGCGGCTGCCGGCGTGCAGCAGGCGCCCCGCGCCGTCGACGAGGCGGCAACCGACGATGCCGCGCCGCGGCTCGGCCGCGGCGCAAGCGCGCAGGCGACGCAGCCAGTCGTACTGCACGAATTCCAGGTCGTTGTTCAGCAGCACCACGTCGGCGCGTGCGTCGGCCGCAGCGATGCCGGCGTTGTTGCCGCGCACGTAGCCGAGGTTCTGCGCCAGACGCAGCACCTGTATGCGGTCCGCGTAGGCGGCCAGGCCCGCCGCCGTGGCGTCGCTCGAGCCATTGTCGACGACCAGCACGCGCGCGCCGTCCAGGGCGGTGGCGAGCAGACTGTCGAGCGCGCGGCGGGTGAGCTCCCAGCCGTTCCAGGCCAGCATGATCAGGGTGGGCGGCGCCGTTCCGTTCATGGCGGCACGACGGTGCGGGCGCGGGCCGCGGCCGCCTGCAGCGCCGCCAGGGCCTCGGGCAGCTCGCGTGCGCCCGCGTCCTGCAGCTGCGCCAGCAGGGCGGCGCGCTGTGCGATGGCCGCGCGCTGCGCCTGCACCAGCGCGTGCCAGTGCGCCGCTTCCTGCGCCGGCGGCAGCGGTCGGCCTAGCACACGCAACAGCGCTTCCAGCGGGCGCAGCAGGGCCGCACCGAGGCGCCAGCGGCGCGAGGCGAATACCGCCTCGCCTTCGCGCAGCAGGACATCGATCAGGGCCTGCAATTCGGCCTGCGCGGCTTCCGCCTCGGCCAGGCGCTGCATCAGTTCCTGCGGCGTGGGAGTCATGGCGGGATTGTGCCGCAGGGAGGTGCGCCGCACGGATGCCGCGGCCACGCCGCGCGCCTCGGTCTCAGCCGCAACTGCGGTCAAGCAGCGGCCCGCCCAGGGCCAGGAAGGCGAGCAACGCGGCGAGGGCGGCGCCGAACCACCAGCGCGGGCGCGATGCGACCACGCAGGCGTCGCCGGAGGCGTCAGCGGGCGCCGCCGGCGACCCGCGCAGGCGCGGCAGGGACAGCAGCGCGCTGGCCGCGAATCCGCCCAGAAAGGGCAGCAACGGCAGCAGGAAACGCGCCTTCACGTGCAGCCCCAGGAACAGGGCGAGCTGGTAGGCGGCGAATAGTCCGATCCACAACGCCAGGGGATCGCGCCAACGGCGCCAGGCGGCGATCCCCAGGGCGCCGCAGACCAGCACGAGCAGGTGCCAGGCGATGGCGAGGAAGGCCAGCGCGGACGCGAGGGCACCGGGGTCGAGGCGGTAGGCGCCCAGGTAGCCCGCGCAGGCGCGGCCCGGCAGTTGCGTCACCAGCAGGGTCTTGGCGCTGAACAGGCGGAAATACTGCTTGCCCAGCTGCTCGGCCAGGATCGGCGCGAGTCCGTGCTGCTGCAACTGCGCGCGCGCCGCGGCCAGCATTGCCGCATTCTTCTCGCGCGGCCCGCCCGGCGCGGACAGGTAGCGTCCGAAAAGCGGTGCCACGGCATCGTCGATGTAGTCGCTGCGCCAGCGGTCGGCGAGGCCGCCGGCCAGGTTGAAGCCCGAACTGTCGGCGATCAGCGGCGCGCCCGTCTGCCGCCAGCCGTACCACAGCATGGGCGCGAGCACGACGCCCAGGGCCAGGGCGAAGGCCGCACTGCGCACGAGGACCGCGCGGCCGCCGCCGCGCCACCACAACAGGGCGAAGGCCGGCCAGAACGGCATGAGCAGGCTCTTGGCGAGGATGGCCAGGCCGACGGCCGCACCGGCCAGGGGAGCGGCCAGGCGCTGCCAGGGCGCGCACGCCAGCAGCCACAGCGCGCCCAGCAGCAGGAACAGGTGCAGCGGCTCGGGCCACAGCCACCAGGCACAGGCCAGCACCGAGGGGTTGAGCAGGTACAGCGCCGCGGCGAGATCGCCCGCCGCCGCCCGGCCGTCCAGGCGCCGCCACAGCGCGCGCAGGAAGCCGGCCGAGGCCAGCAGCAGCAGATTCTGCGCCAGCTGGGCCACGACCAGGTGCGGCCCGAACAGACGGAACAGCGCACCGAGGAACCAGTGCTGCAGGGGCGGCCACAGCCACAGCTTCTCCGGCAGCGGCGCCAGCCCGGCCACACCGAGTGCCCGCTGCAGGTACAGCACCTCGTCGCCGACCAGGGCCTTGGGCGCCGGCCACCAGTACAGCGCCCAGAGCAGGGCCTGCTCGGCCAGGTACATGGCAGCGGCCAGCCCGAGGGCGCGGCGCAGGGCCGCCTGCGGTTCCGGCGGCGCCGCCGCAGCGGGCGCCGCGAGGTTCACTGGGCGGGATCGGCCGCGCGCCGCTTGGCCGGCGCACGGAACACCGGCGTGAACTTGCTGCGCGCGCCGTTGTTGGAGATCTCCTCGACGTAGTACCAGTAGTCCTTGCAGGGATCGATGCTGTCGTCGCGGAACTCGTACTTGTGCGTCTCGTCGGTCGTGCCGGCGCCAAGGATGGGCTTGGCGGTGATGCGGGTGAAGGGTCCGGCCTCGACCTCGCCGCGGTAGACGTCGAAGCCGAACGTGTCCTGCTGGCTGGCCAGCGTCCAGCGCGGCGTGTTGGCGATGCGCTGGTCGGCCGCCACCTGGTCCTGTGGACCGCACGTCCCCACCGGCACCACCTTGGCCGGCGCGGCGGCGGCGTCGGGCTTGGCCGCCGCCGACTCCGGCGCGGAAGCGGGCGCGGGCGCAGAGGCGGGCGCGGGTGCCGGCGCAGGCGCGGCCGCACCGGGCACGGCGGGCGGAGTCGGGCCGGAACAGGCGCCGAGCGCGGCGATGAGCGGAAACAGGGCCAGTCGGAAACGCATGGGGGGCACTCGCAGGGAAGGGACACCGGCGGCTGGACAGTGGCCGGCCGCGGCAACGATAGTGGCGGCGATGCCCGCACGCAATTCGTCCGCCGCGCGACTCGCCGCCCTGCTGCTGTCCGGCGCGCTCCTCGCCGCGCCCGCCGCCGCGCAGGACTGGCGCGTCGAGCTCGTCGCCGACGGGGCGCTGTTCCCCGTGCTGGACCTGTCGCAGCCGCGCGCCGCCGCCCCCTTCGGCGACGGCGCCGGCCTGCTGCAGGTCGAGGTGCGCGCCGCCCGCGATGGCGAGCGCGTGCGCCTGCACGTGCAGGCACCGCACCTGGCGCGCAGCGCCACCCTCGACGCCGTGCTGCCGCGCGCCGGCGCGCGCTACCGCCTGCGCCCGGCGCTGGACTGGGACCGGGCGCGTGTGGCCGCGCTCGACGTCAGCGTGGACGAGGTGCTGCAACTGCGCCTGGACAGCGCGGCGGGCACCGCCGAGCGCCGCGTCACTGCGCGCCTGCATCCGCTCGACGAGGCGCCCTACTTCGTGCGCGACGGCGCCGAGCACGTGGATCTTTCGTGGATCTTCGCCGCCTACGCCGACCCGCAGGATGCCGCCGTGGACGCGCTGCTGGCCCGCGTGCGCGATGCCCATCCCAGGCTCGCCCTGGACGGCTACGCCAGCGGCGAAGCGGAAGCGGTGCTGGCGCAGGCCTATGCCCTGTGGGAGGCGCTGTCCACCCACGGCGTGCGCTACGCCGAGGAGGATCCGGGACGCGCCCGCGGCCCGCGCCTGTGGAGCCAGCACGTGCGGCGCGCCGGGGAGGTATGGAGCGAGCGCCGCGCCAACTGCCTGGACGGCAGCCTGCTACTGGCCGCCGCCGCCGAGCGCATCGGGCTGCGCGCGGTGCTGCTGCTGGTGCCGCGCCACGCCCTGCTGGCCCTGTACACGCGCGCCGACGCCGGCGCGCCGGTGTTCATCGAGACCACTGCGCTGGGCGCACGCCACGGCACGACGCCGGCACCGCCGCCGTTCCGAGCGCGGCTCGAGGGTGACAGCGACCCCGCCGCCCTGGCCAGCTTCCAGGCGGCGCTGGCGGCGGGCAGCGCGCGCTATCACGCCGCGGCACGGCGATTCGGTCGGCACGACCCCGACTACCAATGGATCGACCTGGCCACGGCACGGTCGTATGGCATCCTTCCACTGTCGGCCGCCTCCGCCCGCGCTGCCGCGAGCCCACGCCCGTGATGTCCGACCCCTCCCCTGCCGCGACGCGCGACGCGCTGGCGGCGCAGATCCGCGCCGAGGCGGCACAGTGGCCGGCCGCAGACAGCCTGCCCGCGGCGGCCGCAGTGAGCGTGGCCGCGCCGGCGAGCGCGCCGCGTCAGCGCTACGGCCTCGACGATCTCGTGCACGTGCACGGTGAGGCCTTCGTCGAACGCGCCTTCCGCTGCCTGCTCAAGCGCCCGCCGGACGCCGCGGCGCTGCTCGCCACGCTGGAGCGACTGCAGCGTGGTGACAGCAAGATCGCCATCCTGGGAGATCTGCGCGCGAGCGCCGAGGGACGGCGCCAGGGCGTCCGCGTCGTCGGCCTGGCGCCGCGCTACGCCTTCTGGCGCGCCACGCAGTGGCCGCTGCTCGGGGGTCTGATCGAGCGCCTCGTGCTCATTGCCGCGCTACCGAGCATCGCGCGCGAGCAGCGCCGGCTCGGCCAACTGCTGCACGAGAGCGACCACGCCGCGGCGGAGCTGGCCGCCCTGCGCGCCGAGCTGGCCGCGCTGCGCCAGCGTCTCGGCGTGACCGAGTGAAGCACCCGCCTGCGCTCCCGGCGCGGCGTCGCCGCGGAGCGAGCCCGTGAAGGTCGCCCTGCT
>DAOOVM010000058.1:0-13451 GCA_035370085.1 Rhodanobacteraceae bacterium
TGCTGTTCGTCATGCTGCTGGGCGCGCTCAACTACAACAACAATGCCGCCGTGCTGCTCACCTGCCTGATCGGCGGCGGCGCCTTCCTGAGCATGTTCGTCGCCTTCCGCACGCTCGACGGACTGCGCCTGCAGGCGATCCACGCTGCGCCCTGCTTTGCCGGCGAGGCACTGTCGCTGCAGCTGCAATTCGATGCCGGTGGACGGGCGCGGCAGGCCCTGCGCCTGGACCATCTCGGCGGCAGCCGCCTGTTCGGCCTGCCGGCCGATGGCGAGGGTCGCCTTGCGCTGACTGTGCCGACGCGGCGGCGCGGCTACCTCGAGCTGCCGCGGCTGCGCCTGTGGACCGCCTACCCGCTCGGCCTGTTCTGGGTATGGAGTTGGCTGCATCCGCAATTTCGCGCCCTGGTCTACCCACACCCGGAGCCGCAGGGCCCCCCGCTGCCCGACAGCCTGCGCAGCGGCGGCGGCCTCGCGCGGCAGCGCGACGGTGACGAGTTCTCCACCCTGCGCGACTACCGCAGCAGCGATCCGCCGCGGCTCATCGCCTGGAAGGCCAGTGCACGCCACGACAGCCTGCTGGTGCGCGAGCAGGAGCAGGCGCCGCAGCGCGAGGTGGTGCTCGACTGGCGCGCGCTCGAGGGGCTCGACACCGAGGCGCGCGTGGCGCGGCTGGCACACTGGGTGTGCCGCGCCGAGGAGCAGCGCCGGCCCTATGCCCTGCACCTGCCATCGTGCCGCCTCGGACCGGACCTTGGCCCCCACCACCGACACGCCTGCCTGCGCGAACTGGCCCTGCTGTGACGCGCCTGGACCGCCATGCCTTCGACCTGCTGGGACTGACGGTGGCCGGTGCCGTGGCCGTGCACATGGCCCACCTGCCGGTCTGGCTGGACCTGGCCATGCTTGCCCTGTTGGCGGTGCGCTGGCTGCAGCGCCGCCTGCGACCGGATTGGGGCGGGTTTCCCTGGTGGGTGCGCCTGCCGCTGACCCTGGCCCTGCCCCTGGCCATCATCGCCCAGTACGGCAACCTGTTCGGTCGCGATCCGGGCAGCGCCCTGGCGGCCGGCATGCTCGTGCTCAAACTCAGCGAGAGCGAGCGGCCGCGCGACGCGCGCAGCGCGGTCACTTTCGCCAGCTTCCTGCTGATGGCTGCCCTGCTGTTCGACCAGAGCCTGGCCGGCACCCTGCTGGTGGCGCTGGGACTGGTGCCGCCCTTCGCCACCTTGCGCGCCCTGGAGCGCGATGAGGACTCGGAGGCGGGATTCGCCCTCGCGCGGCGCGACCTGGCCGGAGCGGGCCTGCTGCTGCTCGCCGCTCTGCCGCTGGGCCTGACGGCATTCCTCTTCCTGCCGCGGCTGAGCAGCCCCCTGTGGGGCGCGCCGGGACAGGCCCAGGAGCGCACCGGCGTCGGCGACGACATGAGTCCGGGCAGCCTGACCGATCTGCTGATCGACGACAGCCCGGCCTTCCGCGTCAGCTTCGACGCCGGCGCGCCGCCGCGCGCGGACCAGCGCTACTGGCGCGGCAAGGTGCTGTGGGACTACGACGGTGCCGTCTGGCGCGGCCAGGGCAGCGGCCCCCTCGGCACCGGCGAGCAACCGCTGCAGCGGCGCAGTGCGCCCTTGCGCTACGAGGTCGCGCTGGAGCCCACGCGGCAACGCAAGCTGTTCGTGCTCGACATGCCCCTGGCCGCGCCCGAGGGCGCCCGCCTGGACCGCGACTTCACCCTCAGCGTCGGTCGCCCGATCGAGGAACTGCGCACCTACCGCGCCGAGGCGGTGCTCGACTACCGCCTGGAGGGCCTCACGCCGGCGTGGCGACGGCAGGCGCTGGAGTTGCCGCCCGGGTTCAATCCGCGCGCGCAGGCGTTGGCCCGGAGCTGGCGGTCGGCTGCCCATGAGGACATGGACGTGGTGCGCGCGGCGCTGACCCTGTTCCACGACCGCTTCAGCTACACCCTGAGCGCCCCGCCGCTGGGACGCGACGCCATGGACGATTTCCTGTTCGACACCCGCGCCGGCTTCTGCGAGCACTACGCCTCGGCCTTCACCGTGCTGATGCGCGCCGCCGGGATTCCGGCGCGCGTCGTCATCGGCTACCAGGGCGGTTACTGGAACGACTTCGGCCGCTACCTGGTGGTGCGCCAGTCCGACGCCCATGCCTGGAGCGAGATCTGGCTCGACGACCGCGGCTGGGTGCGGGTGGACCCCACCGCGGCGATCAGTCCGCAGCGCGTGCAACTCGGCGCGCAGGCGGCCAACGGCGCGGACAAACCCTGGTACGGCGCCGGCTGGTGGCTGACCCTGCGCAACCGCTGGGATCTGGCCAACCGCCTGTGGAACAACGCCGTGCTGCGCTTCGACAGCCTGCGTCAGGGCCGCCTGCTGCAGCCTTTCGGCGTGGACCGGGCCGGCCTGCGCGAGCTGGGGCTGGCCCTGCTGCTGAGCAGTGGTCTGGTGATCGGCGCGGCCCTCGCCTGGGCCCTGCGCCGCGAGCGCGCCAGGGGCGATGCCCTGGACCGCGCCTGGGCGCGCCTGGGACGGGCGCTGGCGCGCCGCGGTCTGCCGCGAGCCACCAGCGAGGGACCGCAGGACTACATCGCGCGCGCCGTGTCCACCTGGCCGCAGGCACGCGCGGAGCTGCAGAACCTCGGCCGGCGCTACGTCACGCTGCGCTACGCCTGCATCCAGGCGGCGCCGGCCGATGTCGAAGAGTTCAGCCGCGCGGTGCGAAACTACCTCTCACGCGCCAGGGCGCTGCCGCCAGCCGCCGCGACCACCCCGCGCCGCGTTCCGTCTTCCTGATACGCCACCGAGGATTCGACCATGCGACGCCTCCTCTTCCCGTTAGCCGCCACCGCATTGCTGGGTGCCTGCGCCAGCGTACCCAAGCCCCTCGACGGCGAATTCGCCGCCCTCACACCGCAGCAGGCGCGCGAGCAGGGGAGCAGCAGCCAGCGCGTGCGCTGGGGCGGGGAAATCATCCAAGTCGACCCCGCCAGCGAGAGCACCTGCTTCGAGATCCTCGGCCGTCCGCTCGGCAGCGATGCGCGGCCGCTGCGCCGCGACGAGCAGCAGGGGCGCTTCCTCGCGTGCCGCGCCGGCTTCTTCGATCCCGAGGTCTACACGCGGGGCCGCGAAGTGACGGTCACCGGCCGCGTCGATGGCAGCGAGCGGCGCAAGGTCGGCGAATACGATTACCTGTATCCGCGCGTGGCCGCCGACGCCATCTACCTGTGGCCCAAGGCGCCGCGCGTGGTGCGCTACTACGATCCCTACCCCTGGGGCTTCGGGCCGTGGAACGACCCCTTCTGGAGCCCTGCCTGGGGCTGGTGGGGACCGCCGCAGGTGATCGTGGTGCACCCCAAGGCGCCCAGTCCGCCGCCCAAGCCGGGCAAGTAGGCCCGTACCGGGCAGCGGATGGCGGGCATCAGCCCGGCGGCCAGTGCATTTGGCGCCCGGCCAGCAGGTGCAGGTGCAGGTGGTAAACCGTCTGGCCGCCGTCGCGGTTGCAGTTGATGACGCAGCGGTAGCCGTTGTCCGCGAATCCCTGCTGCCGCGCCCAGGAGGTTGCCGCCAGGTAGAGTTCGCCCATGAGCGCGGCAGTGCCTGCGTCCAGATCGTTCAACGTGGCGATCGGCTGCTTGGGAATGAACAGCACGTGCACAGGGGCCTGCGGGTTGATGTCGCGGAAGGCCAGCACGCTATCGCTTTCGTAGACGATGTCGGCGGGAATCTCGCGACGCACGATCTTGCTGAAGAGGGTGTCGGTCATGGGCGGCAATCGGAGCGGCGGCGTCGCTCCGAAGCATAGCGCAGCGGGGCGGCGGCGCTGGCGCTTGCAAGCACCCGCCGGTCAGAGGTTCTGGCGACCGCCAAAGGCATGTGCCAGCGTGCCGCGATCGATGAATTCCAACTCGCCCCCGAGCGGCACGCCGTGGGCCAGGCGCGTGGCGCGCACGCCGGCCTGGCGCGCGACCTGGGCCAGCAGATGCGCGGTGGCCTCGCCTTCGACAGTGGGGTTGGTGGCGACGATGAGCTCACGCACCTCGCCCTCGGCCAGGCGCGCCGCGAGCAGGTCGACGCCGAGTTCCTGCGGACCCAGGCCATCCAGAGGGCTCAATCGCCCGAGCAGCACGAAATAGCGCCCGCGGAATCCCGTGGCCGTCTCGATCGCCAACTGGTCCACCGGGCTCTCCACGACGCACAGCAGGCTGGCGTCGCGCGCGCTGCTGGTGCACAGCGCGCAGACCGGCGTCTCGCTGAAGGTGCGGCAGCGTGTGCAGTTGCCGATGCGCTCGGCCGCGGCCGTCAGCTTCTCGGCCAGGCGCCGTGCGCCGTCGCGGTCGCGCTCCAGCAGGTGAAAGGCCATGCGCTGGGCACTCTTGGCTCCCACTCCGGGCAGGCAGCGCAGGGCGTCGATCAATTCGTTGAGGAGGGGGGAAGACATGGGGTCGTCGGCATCACAACGTGGCGGGGGAACGGGCGCAGGATCTGGCAGCACTGGCGCGGCATGCACTGCCGCGCGGGCGGACGGGCCGGTCCCGGCGACGGCGGCGCCCGCGGCAGCACGTCGCCTGGCGCGGAGGCGGAGACGGCTCGCCGCGACAGCGGCTGCGCTCAGAAGGGCAGCTTGAAGCCCGGCGGCAGACTCATGCCGCCGGCCACACCGGCCAGACGCGCCTGGCTCTGTTCGGCCACCTTGTTGGCGGCATCGTTGCAGGCGGCGGCGATAAGATCCTCCAGCATCTCCGCGTCGCCGCCGAGCAGGCTTCGGTCGATGCGCACGCGTCGCACCGCGTGTGCCCCGGTCATTTCCACCGTCACCAGGCCGCCGCCGGCGCTGCCGGTGACTTCCAGGCGGGCGATCTCGTCCTGCGCGCGCTTCAGGTCTTCCTGCATGCGCTGCGCCTGCTGCATCAGGTTGCCGAGCGGACCTCGCATCGTTGTCTCCTTGTGGGAATTCGGCTGGGGGCCGGCGGGAACGGCCGCGACCAATACGGCCGCGTGCCGGGCAAGCCGCCCCCCGGGACGTCAGCGCGGGCCCATGCCCGCGTCGCCCGGATCGGCGGCGGGCGGCCGCACGGAATTGGGCACCACGCGCGCACCGAACTCGCGCACCAGGCCCTGCACCAGCGGATCGGCATCGAGCGCGGCCTCCGCCTGCTGCTGTTGTTCGCTGCGCGCGCGCGCGGCCTGCTCTGCCGGCGTCGCCATGCCGGCCACGGGCCGTTCGAAGCGCAGGCGCAGCGGTCCGCCGAGGACCTGCGCCAACTTGTCCTCCATCTGCGCCTGGAGCTCCGGCGACATCAGGTGCTCATGCTCGCTGCGCAGGGCCAGACGCAACTGGCGCCCGTCCACGCCGAGCAGGGCCGCATGCCGCGCCAACTGCCCGACCGGGCCGCGCAGGCCGGCACGATCGATGAGATCGGCCCAGTCAGCGGCGGCCAGGGGGGGCAGAGGCACGGCCGGCGATGTCGCCTCGGCAGCGGTGGGCGGCGCGGCGGCCGCTGCGCCCGCGGCAGGCACCGCCGCCGCGGCGACGGAAGGAACCGCGACTGCCTCGCGCGCGCGCGGCGGCGCGACGGCGACCGTCGCGCCGGCCGCCGCCGGTGACAGGCGCTGGACGGTGGCGGCGGCCGCAGCCGCACCGCGCGCCGTGCTGCCGTCCCCTGCCCCGCCCGCCCCCGCCTCCAGCGGCCGGAACGCGAGCAAGCGCAGCAGGGCCATCTCGAATCCCGCGCGCGGCGTGGGTGCCAGCGGCAGCTCGCGCCGCGCGGCAGTCACCAGTTGGTAGTACAGCTGCACCTCCTCGGGTGCCAGGGCAGCCGCCAGCGCATCCACCGCGGCGGCATCCTCGGCATCGTCCAGGCGGTACTCCGGCACGAGTTGGCGCACCTGCACGCGGTGCAGCAGGCCCGATACCTCGTCCAGAACGCTGTCGAAATCCGGCGAGAACTCCGCGATCTGGTCGATCTGCGCCATCAGCCCGGGGCCGTCGCCGGCGTGGGCGGCCTCGACCAGCCGCGCCGCGTGGGCGCGCTCGATGGTGCCGAGCATGTGGCGCACCTCGCCCGCCTGCACGCTGCCGCCGCCGTAGGCGATGGCCTGGTCGAGCAGCGACAGTCCGTCGCGCAGCGAGCCGTCGGCCGCCCGCGCCAGTTCCGCCAGTGCGGCGGGCTCGTAAGCCGCGCCTTCGGCGTCGAGGATATGGCGCATCTGCCCCGCAATCTGCGCGGGCAACAGGCGCTTGAGATTGAACCTGAGGCAGCGCGAAAGCACCGTCACCGGCAGCTTCTGCGGGTCGGTAGTGGCGAGCAGGAACTTCACGTGCGGCGGTGGTTCCTCCAACGTCTTCAGCAGCGCGTTGAAGGCATTCTTGGACAGCATGTGCACCTCGTCGATGAGGTACACCTTGAAGCGGCCGCGCGCGGGAGCGTACTGCGCGTTCTCGATCATCTCGCGCACGTCGTCCACACCGGTGTTGCTGGCGGCGTCGATCTCGAGCAGGTCGACGAAACGACCCGCGTCCACCTCGGTGCACACGGCGCACTCGCCGCAGGGGTCCGAGGACTGTCCCTGCAGGCAGTTGAGCGACTTGGCGAAGATGCGCGCGATGGTGGTCTTGCCCACGCCGCGCGTGCCGGTGAAAAGGAAGGCGTGGTGCACCCGCCCCGTGTCGAGCGCGTTGGTCAGGGCGCGCACGACGTGCTCCTGGCCGACCAGCTCGGCGAATCGCTTGGGGCGCCACTTGCGGGCGAGAACCTGGTACGACATGCGGCTTCCTCGGATCAGTCCCGATTGTGCCAAGAGTCGCGGGAAGCGTCGACGCGCGTCGGCAAGGCGCGGCCGCGGCGAGAGGGTGGCAACCCCGCCAGCCGCACCCCGGCACCCGAATCACTCACTACCGTTGCTTCCTTCCGGACCTGGCGGGGTTTGCGAGCTATCGTCGCGAGGGGACCGACGGGGTCGCCATAGAGAAGGCGCAGGACGTCTGCTGCGCGAATCGAGTGGCGGAGAGGGCGGGATTCGAACCCGCGAAGCGGGGTTAAGCCGCTTACACACTTTCCAGGCGTGCTCCTTCAACCACTCGGACACCTCTCCGCGCCTGGGACTCGATTTTTCGCCCCCGAAGGCCGTGCGCGTTCGCGGTGCGACGGGCCGAGCGATCGAGGGCGCGCGATGATAGCCGCCTGCCGGCCCCGGCACAAGGACGCGTGCGGACTTCAGCGCAGCGACGGACCCTGCTGCACCGGCGTGTTGTCCGGATGCAGCCAGCCGGACTCGCCGTCGGAATAGTGCTCGTTCTTCCAGATCGGCACGTGCGCTTTCACCTCGTCGATGATCCAGCGGCAGGCGGCGAAGGCGGCGTCGCGATGGCCCGCGCTGACGCCGACCCATACCGCGAGCTCGCCGATCTCAAGCAGCCCCACGCGATGCACGCAGGCGGCATGCTCGATGGCGAAGCGCGCCGCGGCTGCGTCGACGATGCGCTGGCCCTCACTGCGCGCCAGCGGCGCGTAGGCCTGGTAGGCCAGGCGCTGCACCGCGCGCCCGGCGTTGCGCTCGCGCACCCAGCCCTCGAAGCTGACGCAGGCGCCCGCGGAGGCACTGGCCAGGCCGCGCGCAAGTGCGGCGACGTCGAGGGGCGCTTCGCACAGTTCGAATCGGTGGCCCACGGCCTCAGCCTCCCGACACCGGCGGCAGGAACACGATTTCGTCGCCGTCCTGCAGACGCTGCTCCCAGGCGGCGAAGGCGCCGTTCACGGCGACGCGCAGGCGCTCCGGAGCGAAGGGAAAGCGATGGCGCGCGGCCAACTCGGCATACAGGGCGCGCGGGTCGATCGCATCAATGTCCACAGTCTCCTCCGAGCACCCGGCGGCGTCGCCGAGCGCGGCGAAGTAGCGCAGGGTCAGCCTCATGCCACCACCCTGCCGGCGCGGACGCGGCGTTTGCCGCCGGATTTCTCCACCAACTTGACCTCGGCAATGACGATCTCGTGCGACAAGGCCTTGCACATGTCGTACACGGTCAACGCGGCGACGCTGGCCCCGGTCAGCGCCTCCATCTCGACACCGGTCTTGTGCGACACGGCCACCTCGCAGCGGATCACCAGGTCGCGGTCGCTGGTCCACTCCGAGTCGAACACGCAGCGCTCCAGCGCCAACGGATGGCAGAACGGGATCAGCTCGTGCGTGCGCTTGGCCGCCATCGTGCCGGCGATGACTGCGGTATCGAGGATCGGCCCCTTGCTGCCGCGCAGACCGGTGCGCAGCAGCTCCGCCGCCACCTCGCGCGGGAAGCGCAGGCGCGCCTGCGCGACGGCAGTGCGCGCGCTGACCACCTTGTCGCCCACGTCGACCATGCGCGGGCGTCCCTGCGCCGAGACGTGGGTCAAGTGTCTTTTCACTGCCATGCCTCCTCCATTCGGGCTCAGCCGCCGATGGCGAACATCTCGACCTTCTCACGCACGCCGGCCGCGCGCAGCTCGGCGCGCCGCTCGCTGTAGCGGTCGGCGCGCAGGCGCCAGCGGGCGGCCACGAGATCGGCCAGTTCCGCGTCGCTGGCTCCCCCGCGCAGGGGCGTGCGCAGGTCGAAGCCGTCACGGGCGAAAAGGCAAGTGTACAGACGGCCCT
This sequence comes from Rhodanobacteraceae bacterium, assembly GCA_035370085.1. GTDB lineage: Bacteria > Pseudomonadota > Gammaproteobacteria > Xanthomonadales > Rhodanobacteraceae > Tahibacter. The sequence continues at coordinate 8,639 of DAOOVM010000058.1, forward strand.
CGGCCGAGATGCGCGCGCGCGAGCAGTCGCCGCAGAAGGGCGCACTGACCGAACTGATGAAGCCCAACTCGCCGCCGCCGTCGTCGAAGGCGTAGCGCTCGGCCACCTCACCACGGTAATTGCGGTCCAGGGCTTGCAGCGGCCAGCGCGCGTGGATGCGCGCGACCAGGTCCGCGCTGGGCACCACGCTGCCGCGCTGCCAGTGATTGAGCGTACCCACGTCCATGTATTCGATGAAACGCAGGATGTGGCCAGTGCCGCGGAAACGCTGCACCAGGTCCAGCACGCCGTCGTCGTTGACGCCGCGCAGTACGACGCAGTTGAGCTTGAGCCGGGCGAAACCCGCCGCCTCGGCCGCCGCGATGCCGGCCAGCACCTCGGCCACCTCGCCACGCCCGCCGCTGAGGCGGCGGAAGACCGCGGGATCGAGGCTGTCCAGGCTCACCGTAAGGCGCTTCAGGCCGGCCGCGCGCAGCGCGGCGGCGCTGCGCGGCAGCAGCACGCCGTTGGTGGTCAGCGCCAGATCGTCGATGCCCGCCACTGCGGCCAGCCATTGCACCAGGGTCGGCAGCTCGCGCCGCAGCAGGGGCTCGCCGCCGGTCAGGCGCAGCTTGCGCACGCCCAAGCGGGCGAACACCGTGGCCAGGCGCGTGATCTCCTCGAAACTCAGGCGTTCACGCTTGTCCAGGAAGCGGTGGTGCTCGGGGTACTCGTCCTCGGGCATGCAGTAGGGACAGCGGAAGTTGCACCGATCGACCACCGAGATGCGCAGATCGGTGAGCGGCCGCCCCAGCATGTCGCGCGGCGTATTCAGCACCTGCAGCGGGATGGGCGCGCTCACGCCGTGACGACCGGGTCGAGGAAGCGCGGCGGCCGCGGCACCGCCAGCGCCCAGCGCGCGCCACGCTGCGCTACGCGGAATCCGCGCGCCGCCAGCGCCGCGCCGTCGGCCGCGCTGCCGTAGTGGTAGAGCAGCAGCTGCGCGCGCAGCGCCGGGGAATACTCGCGCAGCAGATCGTCGGCGCCGCTGTGCGAAGGATTGCCGACCAGGCCGCAGTCGTGCGCCACCAACTCACCCTCGGCGGCGTGGCGCGCCAGCATCTCCGGAATCGGGCGGGTGTCGCCGGTCCACACGAAGCTGCCGCGCAGCGCCAGGGCGAAGGCGGTGTCGGGGGCGTGATGGCGCACCGGGAAGACGTCGAACCACAGGCCGTCGAGCCAGAACCCGCGCGACACCGGCACGAGGCGAAAGGCGTCCCAGAAGTTCGCCCCGCCCTCGGCCAGCACGTTGGGGTAGTCCGCCACGCGCGCCTGCAGCAGCGGCACGACCGCCGCGTGCACGAACACGCGCGTGCTGCCGCACCGCGCCGGATCGAAGTACAGGCGCGAGAACAGCCGCTCGAAGCCGCCGACATGGTCAAGGTGTGTATGGGTGACGTAGATCGCCGGGGGTGGTGTTGAGTAGGTGTCGAGATAGGAAGTCAGTGTCTCCGGTCCGCAGTCGATCAGCAGCAGTGGCTCGCCATCGCGCTCCAGTACCGCACCGGACGATCCCAGCTCCACCGCCTGGGAGGAGCCCACGCCGAGGAAATGCAGGTCGAGCCTCATGCGCCGCGCCCCCCGCTGGCGGTCTGGGCCAGCCGCGCCGCGTGCGCGGCGCTCAACGGTGCCCACAGCCGGGCGTCGATGTCCGCGGCGGCACGTCCGGGCAGCACCTTGTGCAGCGAACGGCGCAGCCGCGCCAGATTGGCCTGCTGCCAGGCGCGCGCCGGCGTGCGCCGCGCGCCGCGGTCGAAGTCGATCAACCACACGCGTCCCTCCGTGAGCAGCACGTTGTGCGCATTGAGGTCGGCATGGAAGGCACCGGCGGCATGGAACTCCGCCACCGTGGCCCCGACGCGCGCGAGCAGATCCGCGTCCGCGTCGCTCGAGGCCAGCCGGGCAGCCAGGGTCTCGGCGCCGACGATCCGCCGCGTGATGAGATCGGCGCGGTAGTGCAGGCCGCGGCGCACATAGCGCGCCGCCACTGGCGCGGGCACCGGCAGGCCGCGCCCCAGCAGCTCCTGCAGCAGGCGGAACTCGGCGAAACAGCGCGTGCGCTCGGCGCCGGTCCAGAGGTAGCGGTCGCCGAGGACGCGCGCCACCAGACCGCCGCGACGGTAGTGGCGCAGCACGCTGGCCCCCCAGGGCGCGCGCAGGAACCAGGCATCGCCGCGCCCGGCGTCGGCGCGCTCGGCCAGGCCGCGGTCGCGCCAGGCCGCGGCGTCGAACCACGCCCCATCGGCTTGTGCCGCGCAGGCCGGGTCGAACAGAATCGCACCGTCGGCGGTGGCTTGGAGTCGCGCTGGATGCATCGGCTGGGCGGCGCCCGCAGCGGCTGCCGCAATCGTCGAGACCGTCATTTCCGCGCAGTCTAACAATCCCGCATGAAACCGGTGTCATCCGCGCCCCCCACCTCGCTGTGCCTGCTGCGCACCTCCGCCCTGGGCGACGTCACCCACGTGGTGCCCCTGCTGCGCACGCTGCAGACGGCCTGGCCACAGTGCGCGCTCACCTGGATCGTGGGCAAGCTCGAGCACCGGCTGGTCGGCGACATCCCCGGCGTCGAGTTCGTGGTCTTCGACAAGGCCACGGGGCTGCAAGGCTACCGCGCCGTGCGCCGCGCCCTGGCCGGGCGCCGTTTCGACGCCCTGCTGCACCTGCAGGTGGCGCTGCGCGCGAACCTCCTGTCCGCCCTGGTGCACGCGCCGCTGCGCATCGGTTACGACCGGGCCCGCGCCAAGGATCTGCACGGCCTGTTCGTCAACCGGCGCATCGCCGCGCGCAGCGGAGAGCACGTGCTGGACGCCATGGGCAGCTTCGTCGAGCCGCTCGGCCTGCGCCAGACGTCGGTACGCTGGGACATCCCGATCCCTGACGCCGCCCAGGCGTTCGCCGCGCAGCATCTGCCGGGCGACTCACCCACCCTGCTGGTAAGCCCCTGCTCCAGCCACGCCCTGCGCAACTGGCGCCCGGAGCGCTATGCGGCGGTGATGGACCACGCGGCGCGCAGCCTGGGCTGGCGTGTGGTGCTGTGCGGCGGGCCCGGCGCCTTCGAGCGCCACTTCGCCGACGCCATCCTGGCGCACGCGCGCATGCCGCCGCTGGACCTCGTGGGCAAGGACACGCTCAAGCAGTTCCTCGCCCTGTGCCGGCGCGCCAGTCTGGTGCTGACGCCCGACTCCGGCCCGATGCACATGGCCAATGCCGTGGGCACGCCGGTCCTGGGCCTGCACGCGGCCAGCAACCCGCAGCGCTCGGGCCCCTACTCCGACCGCCGCTGGTGCGTGGACCGCTACGACGCCGCGGCACGCCGCTTCCGCGGCCGTCCGGCGGCGGAATTGCCCTGGGGCAGCAAGATCGAGCACGCCGGCGTGATGGACCTGATCGCCGTGGACGACGTGATCGAACGCCTGGAAGCCTTCGCGGCCGGCGCCGGCCGCGCGCCGCGCGCCTGAGCCGCGGGAGCAGCGCCCCCTCAGCCGGCGCGGTAGTCCTGGTAGGACTTCTCTTCGACCAGCGCCGAGCCCAGCTTGAGGTTGATCTCGCGCTTGATCGCCGCGCGCTCGTCGTTGGTGAAATAGACCGCGCGCGCCAGCGCGATGAATTCCGCATCGAAGGCCTGCGCCCGCTCCTTCAGCCGGATGGCGTCCTCGATGTCCCACAGCTTCTGGTTGACCGCCTTTAGCCGTGCGCGGGCGTCGCCGAGATCCACCTGCGCGGCCGCGTCGGCAGCCCAGGTGCGGTCCAGCAGCTCCAGTTCGGTGCGCACGTTGGCCAGCTTGGCCGCGTCGGCGATGTGCGCGGCCTTGATCTCCAGGATGGTGATCTTGTCGAGCAGCTCGCCGTGGGAAATCGGGGTCGTTATGAGGGACATGGGGATCGCCCGGAATAAAGGTGCAAGGGTAGCGGCAAGGCGGCCGCGGCGGCGAGTGCACAGCGATCCCCCGCGGATTGACGGTCGTCAAGGCCCCGCGCCGGTGCGGCGCTAGAGTGGCCGCGTGGCCGGTACACCGGCACCGTCCCGACGCCCGGCGCAGTGCGGCGCCCCCTGCGCATGCGCGGAGGTCAACATGAGCCAGACCTGGATCCTCGTGGCCGACGGCGCCCGTGCGCGCCTGTTCGCCCGCGCCGCGGACGGCGCCCTGACCGAAATCGCCTGCCACACCAATCCCGACGGCAGCGCGCCGCAACGCCATCTCGGCGCCCTGCCGCGCACGCAGGAGAGCCACGGCAGTGCGCGCCACGCCATCGAGCCGCACACCGACGAACACGACAAGAGCCAGCAGCGCTTCGCCCGCAGCCTGCGCGACCTGCTCGAGCAGGCGCGCACCGCGCAGCGGATGGACCGGCTCGTGCTCGTGGCACCACCGCGCTTCCTGGGGCTGCTGCATGCCAGCTTCGAGGCTCCGCTGCAGCGCCTGGTGCAGCGCCAGATCGGCCACGACCTGAGTGCCCTGCCGCCGGCGCAGCTGCGCGAACGGCTGGACCAGGCCTTGGCCGGCTGAGCGTGGTGATCCCGCCGCACCGCGCCCGACCGCCGACGCGCCTGCAGGGGCGCATGCCGGCATGAACGACGAGGCGCCGGGCGCCTCCCCACGCGTGCCGGCGGCGTTCGCGCGCGCGGCGCGCGACGACGGGTTCGACGCCGACCTCGGCACCTTGCTGCGCGCCCTGGGCACGACGCCGCAGGGCCTGGACCAGGCGGAGGCGGCGCGACGGCTCGCCGCGGACGGGCCCAACGAGCCCCTGCCGCCGCGGCGCCACGAGACCC
>DAOOVM010000059.1:0-5914 GCA_035370085.1 Rhodanobacteraceae bacterium
AGCAGGTTCATGCCGCCGGTGTCGACGAGGAAGCGCGCCTCCTTGCCGTCGATGGAACCGCGCGCATAGATGTGGTTGTTGACCAGCTCGAAGGGCACGCGCGTCACGCCGCCGGGGGCGAGGATGCGCGCGTTCGCCGTCATGGCCGGCATGGCGAAGTCGGCGTCCGCCAGGGTCGCCTCGAGGGCGATGCGCGTGACGCTGGTTTCGCTGCGGTTGCGCGCATCGGTGCGCCCGGCCGCATCGGTGAGGAAGCTGATCGTGTGGAAGGGCAGGCGCAGACCGTCGACCTCGCGCCAGTCGCCGTAGACCGTGGTGGCGCGGTCGGCGCCCTGCTTCTGTTCGGTGCGGACCAGCAGGTGGGTGCGGGGGTCGAACCACAGCGTGACCGGATCGCCGCCGGCCGGCGTCGCCACCACGACGGTGTAGCGGTGGCCCTCGGCCTCGCGTGCCTCGGGCGCCGCATACGTGGCCGCGAGGCGTGCCGGATACCAGTAGGCGCGGGCATCCAGCCAGGCCTGGCTGCGCGCTCGGCGCTGCGCCTCGGGAGCGTCCAGCGCGGTCACCTCGCCGCCAGGATCCTGGCTCCAGGCGAGCTTGCCGTCGTAGCCGTCCGCACCTTCCACCGGGCCCAGCCGGTAGCGCATGACCGAGCGGCCGCTGGCCAGATCCTGCAGCGCGGTGAAGCTGCCGGCGAGGCCGCCGGCCGTCAGGCTGCCCTCGCTGCGCAAGGCGGTCACGCCATCCCAGCGCGATCCGCCGCTGGCCTGCTTGTAGTGCTCCAGCAGTTCGCCCGCCGTGTCGGCCCAAGCGACCCGCGCCACGCCCAGTGCGAGCGCCACCAGCGCCGCTGTCTGCCTGCCCATCGTCGTCTCCCGGTTGCCGGCGCCGGCTTGTGCGGCGCCCTCGCTCTTTGAATAATTCCATCTAATTTCAACACAGGCAACCCAACCAATGGCACGGAAAGGCAGCGCTCTGGTCGAAGACGCCGAGGAAATCGGCCTGCTGGCCTCGCCCACGCGCATCGACATCGTCGATACGCTGGAGTCGTTCCACGAGGCGGTGACCGTGGCCGAACTGGCCACCGCCCTGGGCCGTCCGGCCGACGGCCTCTACTACCACCTGCGCCAGCTGGCCGCTGGGGGCCTGATCGAAGAGGAGGACGCGCCCGACGGGCGCCGCTACCGCTCGCGCACGCGGCGCAGTGACCGCCTGCGTCTGCGCTATCGCCCGGGCGCCACGGCCAACGCCGCGGCCGTCGGGCGCGTGGCCGCGAGCATGTTGCGCGTGGCCGGGCGCGACTTTGCCCGCGCCCTGGCCGATGCGGACACGGTGGTCGAGGGGCCACGCCGCGAACTGTGGGCCGCCCGCGGCAAGGGCTGGGTCGGTCGGGAGAATCTGGAGGAGATCAATCGCCTGCTGGCGCGTCTGATGGACCTGCTGCAGCAGCCGGCGGCGCCGGATGCGCAGGACGGACGTCAGCTGATGGCGCTGTCCTGGGTGCTGGCCCCGCTGGAAGCGCGCCCGGCGCGCCGCGAGGGCAGCGAGCGCCGGCGTCCACGCCGCCCGACGTAGCGGCGGCCGGCGCGGGGCTGGCGCGACCGGCCGCCCGGCGTACACGCCCGCGCGGGGCGCTTCCGGCACCGTCACCGCGTGGATCGCTCGCGCATCCCGCGCGGCTGCGCGCGCGGCGGGCTGTCGCGGCAGCGCTGCTAGACTGAGCCTCCGACCGCTCGAGGCGACGCCGATGAAGAAGACCGCGCGCGCTGCGACCGCCGGCCGCCCGGCCGTGAGCCGTGCCCAGGCCGAGGACGCCATCCGCACCCTGCTGCGCTGGGCCGGCGAGGATCCGCAGCGCGAGGGCCTGCTGGACACGCCCAAGCGCGTGGCCGAGGCCTACCGCGACTGGTTCAGCGGTTACGCCGTCAATCCCCACGCCTATCTCAAGCGCACCTTCGAGGAGGTGGCCGGCTACGACGAGCTGATCGTGCTGCGCGACATCACCTTCGAGTCGCACTGCGAGCACCACATGGCGCCGATCATCGGCAAGGCCCACGTCGGCTACCTGCCTACCGACAAGGTCGTTGGCATCTCCAAGCTGGCGCGCGTGGTGGAAGCCTACGCGCGGCGCTTCCAGGTGCAGGAAAAGCTCACTGCGCAGATCGCCCACTGCATCCACGACGTGCTGCACCCGCGCGGCGTGGGCGTGGTGATCGAGGCGGCGCACCAGTGCATGACCACGCGCGGCGTGCACAAGACCGGCGTCTCCATGGTCACCAGCCAGATGCTGGGCAGCTTCCGCGAGGACGCGCGCACGCGCGACGAGTTCCTGCGCCTGGTGGGCCTGTAGCCTTCCGCGCCGACGCCGTCTCGGCTACTCGGCGGCCAGGTCGCCCTGGGCCGCGATCATGATCTCGGCCATGTCGCCGTACACCGCGCCCCAGGCCTGCTCCACCTCGGGCGTGAAGGCATCGCCCAGGGTCTCGCGCAGGGATTTGAACAGGGCCGCGCCGACGTCGTCGTAGTCGGCCTCGCCGACGCCGTAACCGGCGTGGCGCTGGCCAAGGGCGGTGAAGGTCGCGCGCAGCTCCTCGGGCCGGTCCAGGCCGCGCACGATGGCATCGACCATGTCCGTCAGCTTGCGTACCTGAGCCTCCATGTCGGCCGGGAACAGACGCCGCGCCTGCGGCTGCAGTTCGAACAGGAGGGCATAGAAGCGGCGGCCGAATGCCGTCGCATCGCGCAGTTGCGCATGGCTGCGGCGCACGAGCTCGATGTCTTCGGCACGCATGACCATCTCCGGAATCTGTCGCGGGGGTGACACGGGCATCGCGCTCACGACGCCCCCGCGGCGAAGCCTAGCGGATGCCACGGGCGCGCGTCTTCCAGGTCCTGCAGGCAGCCGCCCGCGGCCTCGTCGGGCGGCGACCAGGGCGGCGCGGCGCGCTCCGGCGCCCTCGGCGCGGGTCCGCCGGGTGGCCGCCCGGGCGCCGCTGCGGGGCGTGGCGCCAGGAGCCGCGGCGCGTCGCCAACGGCCGGGCGGCCGCCGTCACTCACGGATCGAAGCCGTTGGCGAAGATCGCGTCGCGCCATTCGTAGGCGCCGACGTCGACCGCCCCGCCGACGACGCGGGAGCGGCCTTCGATATCCCAGGTGCCGCTGCCGCCCACCGGCCCGACGATGCCCGAGTCGCGCAGCGGCGAGTCGACGCGCAGGTGCGGATCGCCGGGCGCGACGAAGCGCGGGTCACCGGTGCTCGAACTCAGATTGGACGCCGGCGTGCCCTTGAGGCTGCCGTAATGCACGCGGTTGAGCGCGATGCCCGGGCCGGACACCGAAATGTCCTTGCTGTCGGCATCGGTCGCATTGCCCCAGACCACACTGTTGCCCACATCAATGCTGCTGCCATTGCTATCGGTCGTTAGGACCAGGCCGCTGCCGGTGACGAAGCCGCTGCCGATATCGGCGAGATTGGCGGTGATGCTGGCTTGGCTCAGGCTGGCGTGGCCGCCATTGAGGGCCGAGATGCCCATGCCGCCGAGGAACATGCCCTGGTTGTTGCGCGCCACGACATTGTCGATGGCCAGTTGGCCGCCGCTGGCGACGAAGCTCGCCACGGTGTCAAAGCTCGAACTCGTCGCCACGCACTGCTCGAGCAATAGTCGTTGTGCGATGGCGCTGTTGCCCGGCGTGACTTCGAACAGCAGGCAGGCCCCGGTGCCGGCGCCCGTCGGGCTGCGCAGCGTCAGGTCGCTGACGAAGAGGGTGTTGCCGCTGTGCGGATTGGCGTTGCCGGTCGCCACTCGGAGCGCGCGGCGCGACGCGCTGCCGATGAGCACCGTGTCCGCGGCGTTCTTGCTGCTCTGGGTGCAGGCGCCGTTGTCGCCGGACCAGCCGCCGCTCACTGCCACCAGCTGGCTGTTCTGCGTCTGCACCAGGTTGAAGCTGCCTGGGGCGTTGGCGGCGTCGTAGACGCCCGAGCGGATGTTGACGATCACGGGCGTGTCGATGGTGTTGGAGGCTTGATTGAGGGCCGTGTAGAGCTCCGTCGCGTCGTGCACGCAGAAGGTCGTGATGGCGTGGCCGGGCATGGCCAGGGCCATCAGACCCAGGCCGAGCAGGAGGCGGGCAGGGCGAGCTTGCATGGCAGAGAGCTCCGTGTTGGGGATGAGGCGTGGCGCCGGTCGCGGTTCAGTTGAAGCCGTCCTTGAACAGACCGTCGGAGGGACCGCCGTCCGCATCGAACAGCAGCACGGTCGTCGCGACGTCGCCGTACTGGCCGTCGAAGGCCTGGATTTCGAGGCTGCAGCCGGGCAGGCCGGCGGGCACGGGCGCCTTCAGGCGCACCGCGCCCGTGGCGGCCGCGATCGTCACCAGGTCGGGGCAACTGTTGTAGGTGAAGCTGAAGGCGAGGGGTTGCGGCAGACCGTCGTCGAATGCGTAGGCGATGAAGAGGTCGAAGCCGACGCCGACGCTGGCGGGCACGGTGTACTGCGGCAGGACGTTCAGCTGCGGCGCCGAGTTCGGCGTGGGAGCGACTTCGATTGCGCCGCGGTCGATGGTGCCGTCCTGGATGCGCGCCTGGCCGGCGATGTCCTTGCTGCCGACGCCGCCCAGCGGGCTGTTCACGCCGCTGTTGCGCAGCGGCGAGTTCGGATTGGGGGTGCGATAGGCGCCCACCAGGGTCCACTTCGCGCTGCCGCTGGTCGTACCCTGCTCCAGGTATTCGCCGGAGAAATTGTCGTTCTCGAAGTGGTTGTTGCGCAGGCTGAGCGTGCGCGTGCCCGCCGTGCCCGCCTGGGCACCGCCGTAGACGGTGCCGGCGAGATTGTTGGCCACCGCGTTGTTGGCCGCGTACACCGTCCCGAGAAGGAACAGAGCAAACGGATGCTTGTCGTCGTAGGCGTAGTTGTCGTGGATCGAGTTGTTGTTGACCGAACACAGCGCCACGCCGGCGCAGTCGACGACAACGATGGAGCTGCTCGACACCTTGACCTGATTCTGCGCGAATTCATTGTCCAGCAGCTTCACCTGTCCGCTGGCGCTCTGGTTGACGTAGACGATGCTGTGGCCGTAGCTCACCGTGTCGCTGGCCAGGACCGCGACACGCTCCAGGGTGAATCCCCCACCGGAAGCGGCTCCGTAGTAGGCCACCGCGGCGCCGTCGAAGTAGTCGCTGCGGCCGCGCGTGATGGTGAGGTTGCGCAGGGACACCTTACCGCCCAGACCGCCAGCCAGGGCGGAGTAGAACTTGAACGCAGCGCCCTTGGATTCGGCGTCGAGCACGGTATCAGCCGGGGTGCCGGTCTGGGTCGTGCAGGTCGTATCCCATCCGCCGGAGATGTCGACAGTGGTGGTGAGGTCGTTGGCCGACGCGCGGTACTCCCAGCGGACGGCATTGGCCAGGGCCGGGCCGGCGTCGAGCGCACCCTTGACGATGCGGATCTCGTCGTCCTGGCCGTTGTTCGCGGCAGTGACCATGCCATCGCGCAGCTGGGTGCCCGTCTTTGCGCAGAGGACGGCGGCATGGGTCGGCACGGCCAGGAAGCAGGCCAGGGTGGCGAGCAGGCGCGGGAGCGACGGCGTCGGTGTGATGTGGCGCATGGGGATCTCCGGAAGAGAGACGTAGGCGAAGGGCGGCGGCTCATTCGAAACCGTGGCGGAAGATCGTGTCGGCGCCGAGCGCCGACTCGAAGGCGCCAACGTCGACCGGGCCCACCAGCCGCGCCTTGCCGTCAGCGTCGAAGCTGCCGCTGCCGCCGAGCGGACTGGCCACGCCGCTGTCCATGAGGATCGAATCCGGACGCAGGTGCGGGTCGCCCGCAGCGACGAAGCCGGGATCGCCCGAGCCCGGGCTGTTGTTCACGTCCGGCGTGCCGCTGAGACGGCCGTAGTGCACGCGGGTGAAGTAGAC
>DAOOVM010000059.1:6014-8709 GCA_035370085.1 Rhodanobacteraceae bacterium
GCGCTGTTGCCGTTGAAAGAGATGCAGTCGCGCAGCTGCACGCGCTCGACCAGCACCTCGTTGTCCGCGCTGATCTGCCCCACCAGGCAGGCGCCGGTCCCGGCGCCGGTGTAACCGGTGTTGGTGACGCTCAGGTCGTGTGCATAGACGAGGTTGCCGCTCTGGCCGGTGCCCGTGTTGAGGTACAGGGCGGCGGCGTTGCTGGCGCCGGCGATGACCGTCAGCGCCGGATCGAAACTCTTGTCCTGGCAGTTGCCGTTGGGGCCGCTCCAGCCGCCCGAGATCTCGACCAACTGGTTGGAGTGCGCCTGGGTGAAGTTGAAATGGCCAATGCCGGCGCCGTCGATGTAGGTGCCGGTGCGCAGTTTGATGATGACCAGGCTGTCGGCCACGACCTGGGCGTTGAACAGGGCATCGTGCAATTGCTGGGCGGTGCCCACGCACCACACGGCAGCCTGCCCGGGCAGGGCGAAGGCGAACAGGCACAGCAAAAGGAGCGGGCGAAGCACTCGGGACATGGAGGGAGGTCCTAGCGGGAGGTTGTCGGGGGATCGGGAAAGGGCTGGCGGCCCGGCCTCAAGGCCGCGACTGGCGTCGGGGCAGGGCGTCGCGGGGACGGTCCATCGCCGTGTGCCCCAGGCGCAGCCACACCGGGTGCGCGGCCGCACCGGAAGACGGGCGGTCGGTCCGTGCGGGCGGGCGAGCCAGGGCCGACGCGCTCAGGACCAGCAGGAGATTGAGGGCGAGCAGGCCGACAAGGGCCAGGAGCGGCAGGCCGCTGCGGGCGCGTGTCCGGGTCGGCAGGGAGGGCATGGGGGTGCCTCGTCGAGGCGCCGTGGCGGCGCGATGGCGGGCACTGTGGGGCGCACTCGGGCAGCGTGCCTGACGGCCGCGCTACGGCCGCCTTACTCTCGGATTATTTCTTTTTCGTTCAATGCACTGCAGGCGCCTGCGCAGCCTGCAGGCGGTGCAGGGCGAGGCGCGCGCCGGCGATGGACAGGGGCGGGTAGGGGGGGTCGATGGGGTGTTCCGCGGCGACCGGGTGGTCGAGTTCGGCCGCCAGCAGACGCGCCTCATCGGCAAACCGCAGGTCCAGCACGCCGCGCTGCTCGGCGCTGGTGAGCAGGCGTCGGGCCGACTCGCGGTCGCCGCGAGTGGCCGCCTGCCGGGCCGCCAGCAGCGCCTGCACCGCCGCGCTGGGGTCGCTGGCGAGACCGAGGTCCGCGGTGGGAAACAGGCGCGCGCCGACCAGGGCGATCTGGCTGGTCAGGATGCCGTCGCTGGTGCGGCGGGCGGCGCTCACGGCGCGCTCGAACTCGCGCCGCGCCGCGCCGGCGTCGCCGTCCAGGGCGTGGAGCTGCGCCAGCAGCAGGGACAGGTCGATCTCGTCGCCGACCCAGCCGGCCTCGATCATGCCCACGCGGGCTCGCTCCAGATGGGCGATGGCCCCGGCCTGATCGCCACCGAGGGCGGCGGCCAGGCCCGCATTGGCTTCGGCGCGGTTGCCGATGTCGCTGCGCCCGTTCTTCTGCGCCTCTGCCGCGGCGCGTTCCCAGGCGGCGCGGGCGGCGACGCCATTGCCGCGGCTCCAGGCGATGCGCCCGGCGAGGTATTCCCAGGCGGCCGCATCGGTCGTGCGCGGCAGGCTGTCCAGCACGGCCTGGGCTCCGGCCACGTCGCCGAAGGAAGCGCGATCGGCCACGGCGCTCTCCAGCTTGCGGTTGCCCAGCGCGGTCACCCGGATCTGGCGGATTTCCGCCAGGGCCGCCTCGCGCAGGCCCTGGTAGAACTTCAGGTGGGCGCGCGCCAGGTACATGCGCCAGGCGTCGTGGCGCAGATCGAGCACGGCACCGGCGTAGCGGATCACGTCCTGCGCGCCGCCGCTGCGCTCGGCCTCGATGTAGCGCAGCACGGCGTTGACGTAGGGATCGCGCAGCGGCGCAGCGCGCTCATGCGCGCGAACCAGCCACTGGTCGGCGCTGCGCGCGTCGCCGGCACCGACCGACCACAGCCCCAGCAGCATCGCCGGCCAGGGCGTGCGCAGGTCGCTGTCGTGCAGGGCTTCCAGCAGGGCGCGGGCGCGGGCGCGGTCACCGGCGTTGTCGTAGGCGATGGCCTCGCCGAGCAGGCGCGGCCCATCGGCGTGCTCGGCGTGCACGTCGGCGCCGGTGATGCCGTAGCCGGCGTCGACCCAGTCCGGCGCAGCCCGCGTCCACTGCCACCACGCCAGCGCAGCCAGAACCAGCAACAGTGCCGCCGCCGCCGCGCGCCCAGCGCGGCCGCGGTGTGCGCTGACGGTGGCGGCGGGTGGCGCGACATCGCTGGCGCGCCGGCGCGGCACGGCCGGGGCGGTGTCGCCGGCCGGCGTGCCCGTGTCCGTCGGGGCCGGCGGGAGCGCCGCGGCGGCGGCGTGCGCCCGCGGGGTTTCGGCCGGCACGCCAGCCGAAGCGCCGTTGGCCGCTGGCTCCGTGCGCTCGCACACCACGGCCGCATCGAAGCGGATGCCCACGCCGCGCACGGTGACGATGCGTTCGCCCTGGGCGCCCAGCACCGCGCGGGCGCGAAAGATCGCCTGGGTCAGGGCCTCGTCAGAGACGATCTGCCCGCCCGGCCACAGGCGCTCGCTCAGCTCGTCGCGGGTCAGCACACGACCGGGCTGCTCGCACAGGATCTGCAGCAGGTCGAAGGCGCGCCG
>DAOOVM010000059.1:8809-13382 GCA_035370085.1 Rhodanobacteraceae bacterium
CTGGCCGCCGCGATGGAGCAGCTGCGTGCCGGTGTGCAGCAGCAGTTCGTGCAGCTCGCCGCGCAGCAGCACCAGCGCATCGAGGGCTTCGGCACGCGCCTGGAACAGTTCACCCAGCGCACCGACCAGCGCCTGGAGAGCCTGCGCCAGGGCCTCGCCGACGACGCGCGCAAGGCGCGCGATGAGGGTGCGGCCACCTTGGCACGCTTCGGCGAGCTGCTGGGCCAGCGCCTGGTGGAACTGGGCCAGGGCAATGCCGCGCGCCTGACCGAGATGCGCGGCACCCTGGATGCGCAGTTGAAGGCCCTGCAGGAGGACAACGCCAAGCAGCTCGACGCCATGCGCGCCACGGTGGAGGAAAAACTGCAGCACACCCTGGAGGCACGCCTGGGCGAGTCCTTCCGTCTGGTGTCCGAACGCCTGGAACAGGTGCACCGCGGCCTGGGCGAGATGCAGGGCCTGGCGGCCGGCGTGGGCGATCTCAAGCGCGTGCTGAGCAATGTGAAGACGCGCGGCACCTTCGGCGAAGTGCAGTTGGGCGCCCTGCTCGAACAGATCCTCACGCCCGAGCAGTTCGCCGCCAACGTGGCCACCCTACCGGGCTCCGCCGAGCGCGTCGAATTCGCCGTGCGCCTGCCCGGCGGCAGCGATGAGCGCCCGGTGTGGCTGCCGATCGACGCCAAGTTCCCGCGCGAGGACTACGAGCGCCTGCTCGACGCGCAGGAGCGCGCCGACGCCGAGGCCGCGCACGCCGCGGGCGCGGCGCTGGAGCGGCGCGTGCGCGAGGAGGCACGGCGCATCCGCGACAAGTACATCGGGCCGCCCCACACCACCGACTTCGCCCTGCTGTTCCTGCCCACCGAGGGGCTGTACGCCGAGGTGATCCGCCGTCCCGGCCTGTTCGAGGCGCTGCAGCGTGACCTGCGCGTGACCGTGGCCGGGCCGACCACTCTGGCGGCCCTGCTCAATTCGCTGCAGATGGGCTTTCGCACCCTGGCCATCGAGCAGCGCTCCAGCGAGGTGTGGGTGCTGCTGGGCGCGGTGAAGACCGAGTTCGCCAAGTTCGCCGGCGTGCTGGAAAAGACCAAGAAGAAGCTCGACGAGGCGGCCAACAGCATCGACGCCGCCGGCGTGCGCACGCGCGCCATCGAACGCAAGCTGCGCGCAGTGGAATCGCTCGACGCGGCGCGCAGCCAGGCGCTGCTCGGCGCCGACGAGGGCGCGGCCGACGAGGACGAGCCGGCCGGCTGAGCGCCCGCTTGGCGGCGCCCGCTGCCGGCTTCGCGCCGCGCCCGGCCGGTTTCGCGCGCGCCGGCTTGGCAGCGCCCGGCGGCGCAGGGCAGCATCGGCGCACCATGACCTCCGCCCTGCGCCAGCGCCTTGCCGAGGCCAGCCTGCGCCTGCTCTTGCCGGCCGTGCTGGCCGGCGTGGCCGCGCTGACCTTCTGGCTGGCCAGCCTGTTCGACGAGCCGCCCGGCTTCAGTCCCGCCTCGGCCGGGGTGCTGCTCGGCATCGTGCTGCTGATCTCCGAGAGCGTGCGCGCCGTGGCGCTGGCGCTGGACCGCCGCCTGCCCTGGCGCGACGGCGTGCTGCGCCGCGGCCTGGCCCAGCTCGGCGCCACGGCGCTGCTGGCGGTATTGGTGGCCCTGGTGATCTACGTGCCGCTGAAGCTGTGGGAAATCCGCCAGGGCTCGCACGACGAGCTGGCCTGGCCGCACCTGCTGCTGACCGCGGCCTTCGCTTTCGGTTTCGCCCTGGCCTTCAACGCCCTGCACGCCGTGGTGGATTTCTACCGCGGCTGGCAGCAGGCGCGCGGCGAAGCGGAAGCCCTGCGCGCGGTGGCGCTGAAGGCCGAGCTGGAAGCGCTGAAGGCGCAGGTGAATCCGCATTTCCTGTTCAACAGCCTCAACGCCGTCTACGGCCTCATCGACGAAGACCCGCGCCGCGCCCGCGGCCTGGTGCTGGAACTGTCCGACGTGTTCCGCTACGCCCTCAGCCACGGCAACCGCGACTTGGTGCCGCTGGCCCAGGAACTGGAATTCCTCGACGCCTTCCAGGCGCTGCTCGCCGCGCGTCACGGCGACGGTCTGCGCATCGAGCGCGCCACCGGCGGCGGCGAGCAGCGTGTGGCGCTGCCGCCCATGACCCTGCAGCTGCTGGTGGAGAACGCGGTGAAGCACAACCGCGTCGAGCCCGGCGACGGCCTGGTGGTGCGCATCGCGCGCGACGGCGACACCCTGGAAGTGAGCAATCCGCTCAAGCCGCGGCGCGGCGCCACCGCCGGGGCAGGCACCGGCCTGCGCAACATCGACCAGCGCTACCGCCTGCTCCACCTGCGCGGCGTGGACGTGCGCCGCGACGCCGATCGTTTCCTCGTGCGCGTGCCCCTGCTGCCATGCTCGCCCTGATCGTCGAAGACGAACCCATCGCCGCCCGCACCCTGCGCCAGCTGGTGGCCGAGCTGGCGCCCGACCTGGTGCTGGAAGGCCCCCTGGCCACGGTCGAGGCCGCCGCCGCGCGTCTCGCGGCGACGCCCGCGCCCGACCTCGTGTTCATGGACGTGCAGCTGGCCGACGGCCTGTGCTTCGAAATCTTCGACGCCCTGCCGCTGGCGGTGCCGGTGATCTTCACCACCGCCTTCGATGCCTTCGCCCTGAAGGCCTTCGAGGTGTTCGGCATCGACTACCTGCTCAAGCCCATCAAGCCCGAGCGCCTGGCCCTGGCCCTGGCCAAGTGGCGCCGCCTCAAGGCCAGTGGCCAGCCCGCGGCGGCGCCGCCGGCGGACCTGGCGCAGGCCTATTTCCGCAGCGCGCAGCAGTACCGCGCCCGCTTCCTCGTGCAGCAGGGCGAGCACCTGCAGTCCATCGCCGTGGACGACATCGCCTACTTCCACAAGGAACTGGTGGTGCGACTGGTCACGCGCGGCGGGCGCGCCTACACGGTCTCGCACAGCCTGGACGAGCTGGAGCAGATGCTCGACCCGGCGCGCTTCTTCCGCCTCAATCGCCAGGTGCTGGCCCGCGCCGAGGCCATCGTGCGCGCCACGCGCCAGTTCAAGGGCAAGCTCGAGGTGGTGCTGGACCCCCCGGCGAAGGAGGCCGTGGTGGTGAGCCAGGAGCGCGCCGGCGCCTTCCGCGGCTGGCTGGATCGCTGAACCACGGCGCCGCCTGTCCCTGCGCGGCCGACCCGACGCGGGGGCGGTGCGCATCGCGCCGAAGCCCACCCGCTGCGCGCGCGCCCACGCTTCGCGCCGGAGGCGGGTGAGCGAGCTCCGCACGGCGCGCCCTCCCAAGCGTGCATCGGGGCCTTCGCGGTCCCGTCCGCCGCCTTCGCGCCATCCACATCCCGCTTCGCGCCGAAGTCGCTCGCCGGCCGCTGGCCGTGGCCCCAGGCTGGCACCCTCACCCCGTCGGAGTGACCGCCATGCCCCCGCTATTCCGCGCCCTGTGCCTTGCCGCTGTGGCGGCCCTCGCCAGCCTGCCGCTGTGCGCGGCCGAGACCGATCCCGCCCTGGCCGAGGCCGTCGCCGCGCAGCGCTGGGCGCTGCACTTCGACGGCGAGTACATCGATGGCCCGGGCGGCGAGCGCGTGCTGAATGCCGCGCGTGCCGCGCAATTCGTGCTGGTCGGCGAGGACCACGGCTTCGCCGAGGTGCCGCAATTCACCCGTGCCCTGCAGCGCGCGCTGGCGCCGGAAGGCTTCCGCCATCTGGTGCTAGAGATCGGCCCGCTCTCGGCCGCGCGCGTGGAAGGGGCGCTGCGGCGCGATCCCGCTGCGCTCGCGCGGCTGGAAAAGGAGACGCCCTCCTGGCTGCCCTTCCTCGGCTGGCGCGAGGACGCCGACCTGGCCGCGGCGGCGGTGGCCGGTACGTCCGAGGGCCGCGCCCTGTGGGGCGTGGACCAGGAGTTCATCCTGTCGCCGCGCGTGCACTTCGCGCGCCTGGTGGCGCTGGCGCCCGATGCCAAGGCGCGGCGTCTGGCGCAGGACTACCTGCAAAGCGAGACCGCAGCCTACAGGCGCATGGTGCGCCAGCACGACCCCGACGCCGCCCAGCTGACGCGCCTCGGCGACAAGGATTTCGAGGCCCTGCGCCAGGCCTATACCGGCGCCTCGCCCGAGGCCTTCGCCATCATCGACCTGCTCGACAGCAGCGCCGCGATCTACCGCGCCCAGCGCACGGCGCCCTTCGACTCCAACCGCGAGCGCTCGCGCGCCATGAAATTCCAGTTCATGTCGCGCTACCGCGAGGCGGCCGCGAGCGAAGGCACGCCGCGCGTGCTGTTTCGCATGGGCGCCTACCACATGGGGCGCGGCCTCAGCCCCACCGGCCAGTTCGATCTCGGCAACCTCGCCTCGGAACTGGCCGAGAGCAACGGCGGCCGCTCCTACCACCTGCTGGTGCTGGCCGCCGGCGGCACGGTGAACCGCTGGTTTCCCTTCTCCACCGATCCGGCCGACAAGGCCGCGCCCTATGCCGCCCACGCCGAGGTGGACGGCCTCGGCGTCGGGCCCTTCCTCGACCAGGCCAAGGAGGGACAGTGGAACCTGTTCGAGCTGGCGCCGCTGCGCCGCG
>DAOOVM010000060.1:0-13130 GCA_035370085.1 Rhodanobacteraceae bacterium
CCAGGCCGTTCTGCGCCGCATTGCAGGCGCCGGCGGCGAAGATCAGCACCGGCACGTACAGCGGCAGCACCAGCAGGGACAGCAGCATACCAGAGCGGCGCATACCCACCGTCAGGGCCACGCAGACCGCGCCGATCAGGCTGAGCAGCGGCGTGGACAGGCCCAGCGAGGCGAGCAGCACCGGGCGCAGCGCGGGCGGCAGATTCAGCAGCTCGCCCAAGAGCGGCGCGCACACCAGCAGTGGCAGCGCCGTGGTGAGCCAGTGCACGGCGATCTTGCAGGCCAGCAGCAGCGCCAGCGGGTGCGGCGACAGCACCAGCTGCTCCAGCGAGCCGTCCTCCAGATCGCTGCGGAACAGCGCGTCCAGGCTCAGCAGGCCGGCCAGCAGCAGGGCCACCAGCACGGTGCCCGCGGCGATGCGTTGCAGCACCTGCGGCTCGGGCCCGAGCGCGAAGGGAAACAGCGCCACCACCATGATGGCGAAGAGCGCGGGATTGAGCGCATCGCCGCGGCGGCGCCACACCAGGCGCAAATCGCGTGCGAGCAGGGCGCGGCAGGCTCCGGCCGTGCTGCCGTAGCTCATGCAGCCAGCTCCTGCGCCGGCTGTCCGGGCGCGCGCAGGCGGATGCGGCGCGGCGTGCCGGAGGTGTAGGCGTAGGCGCCGTGCGAGGTGATCAGCGCCGCGCCACCGCGGCGGGCGTGCAGCTCGAGCAGGCGGTTGACCAGTTCGATGCCCTCGCGGTCGAGGTTGGCGTAGGGCTCGTCCAGCAGCCACAGGGCAGCGGGTACCAGCAGCAGGCGCGCCAGCGCCACGCGCTTCTTCTGTCCCGCCGAGAGCTGGCGCACGGCCACATCCTCGTAGCCCTCCAGGCCCACGCTCTTCAGCGCCTGGTGCGGCGTGATGCCGGCACGCAGGCCGCCGAGGCCAATGGCGAAGCGCAGGTTCTCCAGCGCGCTGAGCTCCAGCTTGAGGCCGAGCAGGTGACCGAGCAGGGCGACCTGGTGCGACAGGCGTGCCAGGGTCAGCGGTTCGCCGCGCAACCGCACCTCGCCGGCGCCCGGCTCCAGCAGGCCCGACAACACCTTGAGCAGGGTGGTCTTGCCGGCGCCGTTGTCGCCCTCCATCAGCACCACCTCGCCGGGGCGCAGGGCGAAATCCAGCGGGCCGAAGATCGGCTCCTCGTTGCGCAGGAAGGTCAGCCCGCGCGCCTCCAACAGGGGCGGGGCGTCGATCGGATCGGGGATGCTCATGCCGGTCGCCATGCTAACCGCGCGCTCCGGCGGCCGCCACGCAGCGCGGCATTCGGCCGCGTCGTCCTCAGGCCCATTCCAGGTCCGCCGCATCCGGTGTCAGCGCGCGCCAGTCGGGCCGGTACAGACGCAGCCGCACCGGCTGGCCCGGCCGCACCACCAGGATGGCGTTCTGCGCGTAGCGGCGAACCAGGGCGTCGAGCGCGTCCGGCGCCAGGCCGGCCACCAGCACGCTGGGTTCGCGCCATTGCTCGCCAGGCAGGTAGCCGTCCCCGCCGAGGTAGCGCAGCCCGGCCGCATCCAGCTCGCGCCGAAGTTGCGCCAGCAGGCGCGCGTTCTGCGCAGCGGGAAGGGCGCTCGAGCGCGGATTGCAGGCGGTGAGGTAGGCGGCAAGCGGCGCGTCGCCCAGCCACGGCCGCAGCGCGGGATCCGGTGCGCAGCCCACTTCCAGCACGGCGCGTCGTCCGTCGGGCAGGCAGGCGTCGTAGCGCGAGGCACGGTACAAGGTGAGCAGGCTGCGCACCCGCTCGGCGCTGTCGCTGGGCGGCGTGCTGCTCATGCGGCCGGCAGCGGCGCCAGGCGCGCGCGCACCGCATGGTCCGCCGCGGCGAGGTCGACCTCGTCCAGCGTGCGCTTGCCGGCGGTGGCGCGGCGCAGGATGTCCGCCTGCACGTCGCCGCGTTCGCGCGCGGTGGCGTAGGGCAGGCGCGAGAAGGTGACCATGGCGTAGCGCGGGACGAAATGCCGCGGGTGGCGGGCGGCCAGCTCGCGCTCCAAGGCGCGCATCAGCAGGAAATCGGCATCGTCGACGCGATCGCGCATCTCTACGTAGTTGTCCAGCGCCATGGCGGCGATGGCATCGGCGTTGGGCTTGCGCCGGGCCTGGAAACTGGCGAAGGCCGTGTCCAGGTCGCGCGGCGCGGCCCGCAGCTGCTCGGCCAGCTCCACCGCGTCCTCGAAGCCGCAGTTCATCCCCTGGCCGTGGAAGGGCACGATGGCGTGGGCGGCGTCGCCCAGCAGCAGGGCGCGGCCTTCGAGGTGCCAGCGGGAGAGGTAGAGCGTGCCGAGCAGGCCGGTCGGGTTGCGGAAAAAATCCTCCAGGTAGTCCGGCATCAGCGGCACCGCGTCGGCGAAGTCGCGCGTGAAGAATGCGCGCACCGCCGCGGCATCGGGCAAGGCGGCGAGGCTCGGAGTGCCCGCATTGGGCAGGAACAGGGTCACCGTGAAGCTGCCTTCCGCGTTGGGCAGGGCGATGCACATGTAGCCGCCGCGCGGCCAGATGTGCAGGGCGTGCGGCTCCATTGCGAAGCGCTCGCCGCGCGCCTGCGCTGCGGCAAGGTTGGCCGGCAGGTGGTCTGGTGGGAAGTCGGCCAGGGCCGGGATGTGCAGTTCCTTGTAGCCGTGGCCGAGCGGCTCGAAGCGCTCGCCGAGGTCGACCTGGGTGGCCATGGCGGCGCGCAGGGCCGAACCGGCGCCATCGCAGCCGAGCAGGACCGGGGCAGCGTGGTCGCGCCGCGTGCCATCGCCCTCGTCGATCAGGTGCAGCGTGCCCGTGGCCCAGTCCACCCGCTCCAGCCGCTGGCCGAAGTGCAGGCGCGCGCCGGCCGCCTCGGCGGCGTCGAGCAGCGTCATGTTGAGCGCGCCGCGGTTGACCGACCAGATCACCTCGGAATCGTCGCGGCCGTAGCGCTGCAGGTTGGTCGCGCCGTCGAGCGCATGCACCATGCGGCCACGCATCATCACCGCGATGGGGCGCATGCGCTCCTGCAGGCCGGCCAGGCGCAGGCCGTGCCAGCCGCGCTCGGCCAGGGCCAGATTGATCGAACGCCCGCCCTGGAATCCGGCGCGGCGCGGGTCGGGGCGTCGCTCGAACACTTCCACGCCGAAGCCGCGCTGGGCCAGCAAGGTGGCGAGCAGGGCGCCGACCAGGCCGGCGCCGACGAGGGTGAAGGAGGGCTGGGTCATGCGCATTCCGTTGGCATCGCCGCGGAACGCCCGCGGCCGCGGAACTCTTGCCAAGTCTGCGCCGGAACGCAAGGGCGCACACCCCGCCGCTGTCGCGCGCTCAGCCGCCGCGCGCCCCGCGCCAGGCCGCCACCGCGATCACGAAGCGCAGGGCGTCGCTGTAGCGGTTGTACAGCGGCGTCGGCGCGACACGGATCACGTCGGGCTCACGCCAGTCGCCGACGATGCCCTGTGCGGCGAGGTGCTCGAACAGCGCGCGGCCGGCGTCGCGCGGACCCTGCACGCGCAGCGAGAGCTGGCAGCCGCGGCGCTCGGGCGCTGGCGGGGTGAGGATGTCCAGCACGTCGCCGAGCTCGCGCTGGATGAGCTGCGCCAGCCAGCCGGTCAGATCGCGCGATTTCTCGCGCAGGCGTCCCAGCCCGGCGCGGTGGAAGATCTCCAGCGATACGCGCAGCGGCGCCAGGGCGAGAATGGGCGGGTTGGACAGCTGCCAGCCCTCGGCGCCGGGTGTGGGCGCGAACTGCGGCCCCATGTGGAAGCGCGTGGCCTGGTCGTGCCCCCACCAGCCGGCGAAGCGTGGGCGCGGCGTCAGCGCATGGCGCTCGTGCACGAAGCAGCCGGCCACGGCGCCGGGGCCGCTGTTGACGTACTTGTAGTGGCACCAGACGGCGAAGTCGGCGTGGCTGTCGTGCAGGTTCACCGGCACGTTGCCGACGGCGTGGGCGAGATCGAAACCGACCACGCAGCCCTTGCGGTGGGCGAGTTCGGTGATGGCGCGCAGGTCCAGCACCTGGCCGGTGAGGTATTGCACGCCGGGCAGCAGCACCAGGGCGATGCGCGGGCCGTGCGTATCGAGCGCGCGGGCAATCGCGTCGAAGGACAGGGTGCCGCCCGGTTCGTCCGGCGCCAGCTCGATCAGCGCCTCGGCCGGGTCGAAGCCGTGGAAACGGATCTGCGACTCGACGGCATAGCGGTCCGAAGGGAATGCGCCCTGTTCGATCAGGATCGCCGGCCGCTGTGCGGTCGGACGGTAGAAGCTCACCATCATCAGGTGCAGGTTGACGCTGAGCGAGTTCATTGCCACCACTTCGCCGGGCTGGGCGCCGACCAGCTCGGCGAGGTGGTCGCGCACCTCGGCGTGGTAGGGCATCCAGGGATGCCGGCCGCGGAAGTGCGCTTCCACGGCCAGATCGCGCCAGTCGTCCAGCTCGTCCAGCAGGGCCTGGCGCGTGGCGCGTGGCTGCAGGCCCAGCGAATTGCCGCAAAGGTAGACCTGCTCGCCCTTGCCGTGCGGTGGCACGAGGAATTCGCCGCGGAAGGGCGCCAGCGGATCGGCGGCGTCGCGCGCCAGCGCCTCGGCTTCGTCCTGACCGTTCAGCGCCATGGGCCTACTTCGCCAGCGAGGCGGCGATCTGGTCGCAGCCTTTCTCGAAGTCGGCCGTCCATTGCGGGCTGGTCTTGTCCAGCACCGGCCGCGTGCAGCGCAACTGCACGCCGATGCCGGCCTTGTAGTAGAAGTGTTCGCGGTAGTGGTAGCGCGCCTTGCCCTCGCTGGCGTAGAAGCGCAGGCTGGCGCTGTCCGCGTTGTCCTTGTCCTGCTCGTACCCGCTCTGCTGTCGCGCCTTGTCCAGGGCGCCGTTCACCAGGGCCTGGAAGGCGGCGGCGTCGTCCAGCCGGCGCGACGTGACCGACACGCGCGGACCCTCGTCGGTGCCCTCGGCCGCCGGATCGCGCACGGCGAAGGCGACCACCTGCGGATTGCCCTCGCTCATCTGCATGGCCACGGCCCAATCCGCCGGCGCGCTGAAGCGCACGATGCCGCCGTTGAGCTGATAATCGGCCGCGGCCGTGGGCAGCGCGGCGCCGGCGAGGGCGGCGAGGAACAGGGAACGCAGTGCGGACATGCAACCTCCGGGTCAGGCGAAACGGGTGGCGGGCAGGCCGAGCCAATCCAGCGCGGTGCCGTGGTAGAGGCGCTGCTGCTGCGGTGCGGCCAGGTCGAGTGCGGCAATGCCGCTGCCGGGCGATTGTTCGCCCAGCGGAAAGGGGTAGTCCGTGCCGAGCATCACGTGCTCGGCGCCCGCCACGTCGATGAGGTAGCGCAGCGCCTGTGAGTCGTGCACGCAGGAGTCGAAGAACAGGCGCTGGAAGTACTCGCGCGGGCTGCGCGCATTGTCGGTGGCGACCAGGTCCGGGCGCATGCGGAAACCGTGCTCGATGCGCCCGATGGTGTAGGGGAAGGAGCCGCCGCCGTGCGCCAGGCATACGCGCAGGCCGGGCAGGCGTTCCAGCACGCCGCCGAAGATCAGGCAGCAGGCGGCGCGGGACTGTTCCGCCGGCATGCCGACCAGCCAGGGCAGCCAGTACTTGGGCATGCTGTCCTTGCCCATCATGTCCCAGGGGTGCACCAGGATGGCGGCGCCAAGATCGGCGGCGGCCTGGAAAAAGGGAAACAGCTCGGGCGCGTCGAGATTCCAGTCCTCCACGTGCGAGCCGATCTGCACCCCGGCCAGGCCCAGCTGCTCCACGCAGCGCTCCATCTCCTGGATGGCCAGGGTCGGCGACTGCAGCGGCACGGTGCCGATGCCGGCGTAGTGGCGCGGATGGGCGCGGCAGACCTCGGCCGTGTGGTCGTTGAGATGTCGGTGCAGCTCCAGCGCCTGGTGCGGCTTGGCCCAGTAGGAGAACAGCACCGGCACGGTGGAGATCACCTGGGCCTGCACGCCGAAACGGGCGTAGTCGTCGATGCGCAGCTGCGGGTCCCAGGTATTGGGCCAGATCTCGCGGAAGAACTTGCCGTCCTTGTAGATGCGGTGGCGGCCGTCGGTGTGCACGATGACCGGGAAGCGGTCGTCGGCGTATTTCTCGGCGAGGTTGGGCCAGTCGCGCGGCAGGATGTGGGCGTGGGTATCGATCTTCAGCATGGCGGCGGAGTGTAGCCTGTCGGCCCCGCCGCCGCCGCCACTATCCTGCGCCGGCCGCGGCGCCCAACGGCGGCCGACGCAGGCGCCTACTGCGGCAGCTTCTCCGCCGCCAGGCTCACGCGCACCTCGTCGCGCGCCACGCCCTCGGCCTTGAGCACCACCGCCTCGACCTGCACGGCGCGATCGGCGCCGATGCCGATGCTGCAGCTGGTGCTGGCGCGGCCCTGCGCCATGCCCTGGTCGGCGTGCAGGCGCGCGCGCGCACCGGAACAGGGCTTGCCGTCGATGCGGATCTCGCCCTCGTACCAGCGCCCCTTGTCGTGCGCCTCGGCGCTGTCGCGCACGGGCAGATCGACGTCGAAGTGGGCGGACACGCGCAGCACCCCGCTGCGGCCGTCGGCCTGCAGGGCCAGCCTGGCCGCGCCGTCGCCGCCGGCGGACAGGCGCAGTCCCGCGTCCAGGGGTTGCGCGCGGGCGCCCGTACTGGCCAGGATGAGGGCTGAGGCGAAAAGGAACTTGTTCACGGGGATTCCCCTGGATGAGCGCGTCGGATGCGCCGATCGCAGGCTAGGCGCGGGCCGGCAACCCCAACTGAATCCGCCGCCGCGATGCGCGGAACGCGGCGCTGGGCGACACCCGTGGCGTGCGCCGGATCACGCTCCGGGCGGCGGCGGACCGGGCGATCGCCTCAGCGCGCCGCGTCCGTTGCCCGCACGATGTCGCCGTCCTTCATGACGAAACGCATCGCGCGCAGGGTGGCGATGTCCGCGGCGGGATCGGCGTCGACGGCGATGAGGTCGGCCAGCGCGCCCACGCGCAGGTGGCCGAGGTCGTCCCGTCCGAGCGCGGCGGCATTGCCGGCGGTGGCGGCGCGCAGGGCCTCCCGGGCGGGCACGCCGGCGGCGACGTACAGCGCCAGTTCGCGTGCGGTGGCGTCTGCTCCGAAGCTCGGGCCGGCGTCGGTGCCCAGGGCCAGGGGCACGCCGGCGCGCCAGGCGCGCAGCGGGGTGCGCTTGGCGTCCTCCACCCAGCGCCGCAGCTGTTCGCGGTCCTTGCCGTCGGGGCCACCGGCGAAGCGCTCGAGCTGGCTGCCGACGAAGTCGGCCACGAAAGCCGTGGGCACGATCCAGGCGTGCTGCTGCCGGAACAGGCGCACCGAGGTGGCATCGAAGTAGGTGCCGTGCTCGATGGTGCGCGCGCCCGCCTCCAGTGCGAGGTTGATCGAGGCGGTACCGTGTGCATGCGCGGCCACCGGCCGCTCGGCCTGGGTGGCGGCGGCGACCGCGGCGCGCACCTCGTCCTCGAACATGTCCGGCGGCGAGTCGGCCCGGCCGGCGGCAGCCCGTCCGGAGCCCGACACGGTCAGCTTGATCCAGTCCGATCCGGCCTCGACATCCTCGCGCACGGCGCGGCGGCAGGACTCCACGCCGTCGCAGCGCGCCGGCTCGAAAGGGATCTCGCCCGGTGCCGCCTGACGGGCGCCATGGCCGCCGCTGCGCGAGACGATGCGTCCGGCGGCGAAGATGCGCGGCCCCGGCACCTGGCCGGCGGCGATGGCATCGCGCAGTGCATAGGTGACGCCGCTGTTGTCGCCGACGTCGCGCACGCTGGTCACGCCGGCATCGAGCAGCTGGCGCGCATAGCCTGCAGCTAGCAGGACCAGGCGCGCCGGCGACGCCACCGTGGCGGTATCGGCATCCATGGCGATGGCCAGGTGCATGTGCAGGTCGATCAGACCCGGCAGCACGTAGTGACGCGACAGGTCGACCAGGCGTGCGTCGGAGCCGTAGCGCGCCGCGGGCACGAAGCCCGCATCGATCGCTGCGATGCGGTGGTCGCGCACGACCAGCGTATGCGGACCCAGGGTGGCCTCCCCCGGGTTGGCGATGAGGTGGCCGACGTGCAGGACCAGGGCCGGCGTCGGCGCCGTGGCGACGGCGTTGCTGCCGCGCGCGGGAGCGACCGCCAGGGCGAGCACGAGCAGGGCGGCATGGCCGACCACGCGGGACGCGCGCACCTCAGCGCGTCCCGTCCGGGACCTGCGGCGCCGTCTCGTAGCGCGCCGGGCGCGGATGGAGCGTGCCGCAGTGCGCGCAGGTGCGTAGCGCGTCGTCACGGTAGAAGCGCTCGAACACGCGCAGGAAATCGCGCTCGATGTCGACCAGGTGGAAGCGCTCCTCGTACAGGCGGTGGTTGCATGCAGCGCAGTACCACTGCAGTGCGTCCTGCTCGTGGGCCAGGCGCCGGCGCTCGATCACCAGGCCGACCGATCCGGCCATGCGCTGCGGGCTGTGCGGCACGCGCGGCGGCAGGTAGAAGACCTCCCCGGCGCGGATGGGGATGTCGCGCGCGCGGCCGTCCTCCTGCACGCGCAGCACCATCTCGCCCTCCAGTTGGTGGAAGAACTCCGGCCCTTCCTCGACGTGGTAGTCGGTGCGGGTGTTGGGGCCGCCGACGATCATCACGATGAAGTCGCCGTCGACGATGCACTTGTTGCCCACCGGCGGCTGCAGGAGGTGGCGGTGGGCGTCGATCCACTGCTGGAAATTGATGGGCGATGCGAGCATGGCGGCGCTCCTGGCGGGACGCTGCGATTCTACCCGTCCGCCCCGGCGCGTCGGCGGACGTGCGCTGCCGCGACTCAGCCCGGCAGGGCCGCCACGCACTTGAGCTCGATGGCGATCGGTGTGGGCAGGGCGGTGATGCCCAGGGTCGTGCGGCAGGGCTGGGCCGTGCTGAAGTGCTCGGCGTAGAGGCGATTGTATGCCGTGAAATCGCGCGCCATGTCGGTCAGGTACACGGTCACGTCGACGAGGTCCTCCCAGCGCGCGCCGGCGGCTTCGAGCACCGCGCGCACGTTGGCGAACACCTGGCGGCATTGCGCCTCGATGTCGTAGGCGAGGAGACGGCCCTCGGCGTCGTAGCGGTTGCCGGGAATGGAGTTGTCGCGCGGATCGCGCGGCCCCACGCCGGAGAGGAAGAGCAGGTTGCCCACGCGGCGCGCATGCGGGTAGGCGCCGACCGGGGCGGGTGCCAGGGAGGTGCGTACGGTGTCGTTCATGGCGTGGCGCCGCCGGGTTCGGTGACGGCGATCTTCTGCGTGGCGATGGTCTGGTTGTCGGCGTTGCTTACGGTGAGCCGGTAGCGTCCGGGGCGCAGGTACAGCTCGCTGTGCATCTCCGCCGCGCGGATGCGTGCGCGCTCGCGCAGGCCCAGGCGCGGATCAAGCAGACCGAACACGATGCGGTCGGCCGGCACGGCGGCCTCGCTCTCGGCGAGATAGCGCGCCTCGATCATGCAGGGCAGCTCGCCGCGGCACAGGTCGCCGGCCACGGCGTAGGGCTGGCGCTGGCCGTCCAGGGTGAGCCAGGCCGGCCGCTTGCCCTCGACCAGTTGCTCGGGCGGGAACAGCACGCTGATGTCGTAGCCCTTGGGACGCAGCGACCAGGCCTTGCCCGCCGCGTCCATGAACACCGTGGGCTTGTCCACGTGCGCGGCCTCGACCGCGGCCCGGTAGTAGGGGTGGTCCTCGGCGGCCAGTCCGTGCTCGATGAGCATGGTCTGCTCGACCGTGAGCGGATCCACGCCGGCGATCTCACGGAAGTGCTGCGCCATGCTGCGCCCGCCGAGGTAGGCGCCGCCCTCGACGATGTGCCCGTAGCCGGCGTTCACCACCAGCCGCGCCTTGGGGTCCTTCTTCAAGCTGCGCTCGTAGAGCAGGCGCGCCTGTTCCCTTTCGCGCGCGTCACCGGTGGCGTCGGACACGGCCTCGTAGGCGATCACCTTGTAGCCGAGGCGCAGCGCGGTGCGCACCATCTCGCCGTAGACCGGCTCCTGCGTGTAGAAGCCGCTGTCCACGGTCGGGTAGCCGCGCTGCTGCAGGTCCTTGTCGGTCTCGTAGAGCGTCTCGGCGGCGAAGGTGTCGAAGCCCTCGGCGCGCAGCCTGGCCAGCAGCGGCACGGTGAGACTGCGCGTGACCGGCGCATTGTGCGCTTCGTTGAGAAACACCGCGCGGGCGTCCTTCGCCAGGCGCGGTATGGCCTCGATGGCGGCCTGCGGCTTGTAGCCGTGGTCCAGCGGCGGTGGTGCGTCCTCCGGGCTGGGTTCCTGGGCGATCGAGAAGGATTTGCGCGCCTCGGCGTACAGACCGAGATAGGTTTGGTGCCAGGACAGATACTGGCCGAAGATCAGACGGAACGCGGTGCTGTTGTCCTGCAGATAGGCGGCCTGCATCACCTGATACTGGCCGAGCAGGCCGCGCACCTTCTCCGCCTCGCGCAGGATTTTCTCGGATTTCTCCGCGGCCGCGCGCTGCTGCGCTCGCCACTGCGCCGGTGACGTCTTGGCGGGCTGGGTGGTGCCGGCGCCCAGGGCCAGTGCGCAAAGCCAGGTCAACATCATCGCGGGCACCCCTCGGCAGTGGTCATGCGTGGACGGATTTCCGGCCGAGCCGGCGCACCGCTTCGACGTAGGCCGGAGCCAGTTCGTCGCGCGCGGAGACGTCCAGGCCAAAATCGCGTACCCGACCGTCGAGCAGGCTGTAGATCCAGCCGTGCACGGTCAGGTTCTGACCGCGCGCCCAGGCATCGTCCACCACTGTCGTCTGGCACACGTTGACCACCTGCTCGATCACATTGAGCTCGCACAGGCGCGCGTGGCGCAGGCTGGCCAGATCGACGGCCGCCAGCGCGTCGTGGTGCTTGTTGGCGACATCGCCGACGTGGCGCAGCCAGTTGTCCACCAGACCCAGGCGGCCGCCCTCGAGCACCGCCTGCACGCCGCCGCAACCGTAGTGGCCGACCACCATGATGTGCTCGACCTTGAGCACGTCGACGGCGAACTGGATCACCGACAGGCAGTTGAGGTCGGCATGCACCACGACGTTGGCGACATTGCGGTGCACGAAGACTTCGCCCGGCGCCAGGCCGACGATCTGGTTGGCCGGCACGCGCGAATCCGAACAGCCGATCCAAAGGTGCTTGGGCGCCTGCTGCCGCGACAGGCGTTTGAAGAAGTCCGGGTCCTGCGCCCGCACCGCCTCGGCCCAGCGACGGTTGTTCTCCAGCAATTCGGCGAGCTTGCTCATGGGTTCTGCGGCGGAGAGGGGGCGGCTGGAACGACCAGTTCGCGTTCCGCGCGCAGTGTGCCATGCGCGTCGCTGGCGCGCAGGCGGTAGCGCCCCGGGGCGAGGTAGAGCGGCGCCGGATCCGGCTCGGCCTGCCACAGCCAGCGGTCCGCCGGTACGGCGTCGTCCGCTTCTCCCGCGTGGCGCGCTTCGACCAGGCAGGGGCGCACGGCGTCGCACAGCACGGGCGGCGGCACGGTGGCGTGGCGCGTGCCGTCGAGGTCGAGCCAGTCGGGCCGACCCTGGCGCAGCGCGCCACGCGGCAGGATCACACTGACGTCGTAGACGCGGGGCTGCAGACTCCAGGTGGCGCCGTCCCGGCGCGCGCGCAGCACCACTGGTGCCCGCGGCGCATAGGCGTCCAGCAGCAGCGCGTAGGCCCCGTACTCGGCGCCGTCGCGCGTCGCGCGCAGCACCGTCTGATCGATGCTCAGTGTGGGTTCTCCCAGGCGCATGCCGAGCTGCAGCGCCAGCGGATCGGTATCTCCCAGGTAGCCGCGGGCCTTGTGCACGTGCGCGTAGCCGGCATGCACGAACAGGCGCGCCTGAGGCTGGCCGGCGAAAACCCGGCGGTAGAGGTTGTCCGCCTGACCGGCCTCGCGCCGGTCGCGATCGTCCGCGCTGGCGGATTCGTAGGCCACCACGGTGTAGCCGAGCTGCAGCGCGCGGCGCAGGATCTCGCCGTAGAGGGGCTCGTCGGAGTAGTAGCCGCTGGCGCGCACCGGGTAGCCACGCGCGGCGAGCTGCGTCTCGCGCGGATCGAGCGTCTCGGCGGCGAAATGGGTGAAGCCCAGGGCGCGCAGGCGCGGCAGCAGTTCCAGCGTGAGCTGGCGCGTGTGGGCATCGTGGTGGGCCTCGTTCACCATCACCAGGCGCCGGCCGCGCGCGAGATCGGCGATGGCGGCCGCGGCGGGCCGGGCCTCGTAGTCCGCGGGGTCGGGGTAGGGCGCGACCTCGCCGCGCGTCAGCGGAGCGGCAGCGGGGAAGTCGCGCAGGGCCTCGGCATAGAGGCCGAGCTGCGCCTCGACAGCGGCCATGGCCTGGGCGAGGAAGTCGCGCAGCGGCTCGTCGGCGTGCTGCCAGGCCTCCCGGTACACGCCGTAGGCGCCGAGCGGTGTGCCGCTGCGGTCGGCTGCGGCGCGTACGCGATTCAGGGCGGCAAAGGCCGCCAGGGCCTCGCCCTGCGCCGTGGGGCCAGGCGGCATGGCAGCTTCCGCCGCCGCGGCTGCGGCGGACGCGGGCGATGGCGCGCCGGAGCGCGCCGGTGCCGAGCCGGCGGCGCGGGTCGGGCCGGGAGACCGCGCAACGGGCGCGACGCAGGCCGACGTCAGCACGGCCAGCAGCAGCGCTGCCGCGCCGCCGCGCCAGGGCGGTCTGCCGGCAGTCACGTCAGGGCCAGGCAGACGTTCTTGGTTTCGGTGAAGAAGCGCAGCGCCTCCGCGCCGCCTTCGCGGCCGACGCCGGATTGCTTCACGCCGCCGAAGGGCGTGCGCAGATCGCGCAGCATCCAGCAGTTGATCCAGACGATGCCGCTGTCCAGCCGGGCGGCGACGCGGTGCGCGCGGGTCAGGTCGCGGGTCCACACCGAGGCCGCAAGGCCGTAGCTGCTGGCGTTGGCCAGGGCCAGCGCCTGGTCTTCGTCGTCGAAGGGCTGCAGCGTCACCACCGGGCCGAAGATCTCCTCACGGTTGGTGCGGCAGTCGGGTCCCAGGTCCTCGATCACTGTCGGCGCGACGAACACGCCGTCGCGGCAGCGCCCTTCGAGTTGCACCGCCTCGCCACCGCACAGCACGCGGCCGCCTTCGGCGCGCGCCAGGTGCGCGAGCTCGGCTCGGACATCATCCTCGGCAACACCTATCATCTGA
>DAOOVM010000061.1:0-1257 GCA_035370085.1 Rhodanobacteraceae bacterium
CGTCGATGCGCACGCCCCAGGCGCGCAGGGTGAGGATCACGCGCTTGTGCGCCGGTGCCGAACGTGCCGTGACCAGGGCCGTGCGCAGGGGTGAATCCTCCAGCGGAAAGGCCGACTGGATGCGGTGCAGGGCGCCGAGGAAGCCGCGGAAGGGCCCGCCCGCCAGCGGCCGCGCGGCGTGTTCCACCTCGTGACGGTGGAAGGCGTCCAGGCCCTGCTCCTGCGACACGCGCTCGCCCTCGTCGCCGAAGATCACCGCATCGCCGTCGAAGGCGATGCGCAGCTGCTCGCCATGCGGCGCCGTCCGCTCACGCCCCGTCGCGTCGTCCGGGCGCGCGTCCTGGGGCCGCGACGGCAGGATCGTTGCCGCCGCCACGCCCGCGGCCAGCGCGTGGGCCACGTCCTCGGGGTTGGCGGAAAGGAACAGGTCGGCGCCGAAGGGCTGTGCGTAGGCGTGCGTGGGGGCGCCGTTGGTGAAGGCGGCACGCTCGATGCCCAGGCCGTAGTGCTCGATGGAATTGAAGATGCGCAGGCCGGTGTCGGCGGAATTGCGCGACAGCAGGATCACCTCGACCCGCGTGCCGCTGCGCCCGCTCTGGTTCAGCCGCAGCAGCTTCTGCACCAGCGGGAAAGCGATGCCGGGGCCGAGCAGCTCGTCCTCGCGCGCCATCTGGTAGCGGCGGTAGGCGTCCAGCCCGTCGCGCTCGAACAGGGCGTGGCTTTCGCCCAGGTCGAACAGCGCGCGCGAGGAGATGGCCACGACCAGCTTGTCGTCGATCGTATCGCCGGCGATTGGGGCGGACGCGCGCTCGCTCATGGCGCGAAGTGTAGCGCCTCCATCGCAGCACGGCGGCCCGCGGCGCAGCCCCCTCCTGCGGGAGAGGGCTGCGGGCGAGGGCGCGTGCCCGAAACTCCGAAACGCCCGCGGCGAAGGGCCGCGCGCGTGCCGGCTCAGTCCACGCCGTTCTTGAAGATGGTGTCGGCCAGGATCACCGCAGCATAGGCATCGATGCGCCCATAGCCCTGCACCGGGTTCGGATACGTCGTGGGCGCGATGCCGCCGCAGGTCTGGCTGTTGGCGATGGGCACGGCGGTCTGGCGCAGGATGTCCATCACGCGCTGCGGGTCGCCCTTGAGCGCCGGATTCACCGCCATCACCAGGGCCGCCGCGCCCGCCACGTGGGGCGTGGCCATGCTGGTGCCGCTCATGGTCGTGTAGGACGTATCGCTGGAGTTGACGACCGAGCGCACCGACGA
>DAOOVM010000061.1:1357-12726 GCA_035370085.1 Rhodanobacteraceae bacterium
GGGTTGTTGCCGGCGAGGTCGGTGGGCGCGAGCAGCCACTGCGCGCACTCGTTGTAGCTGGCCGGCGTGCCGTTGCCGGCATTCATGTTGCGGCAGCCGATCCACTGCGCCCCCGGCGCCACGCCAACCTGGTTGCTGCCGCCGTCGTCGCCCACCATGGTGCCGACCGTGTGCGAACCGTGGCCGTTGTCGTCGCAGGGCTGCGGCGAATCGGCCGGGCAACTGCCGTTGGCGGCGTGGATGGCGTCGTGCCAGTTGTAGTTGTGGTCGACGATGCCGCTGCCGTTCCAGCCGCGGTAGTGCGACTTGAGCGCGTTGTGGGTCCAGCGGATGCCGGTGTCCTGACCGGCGATGGTCACGCCCTGCCCGTTCACGCCCAGCGCCCACACCTGCGGCGCACGGACCTTGTTCACCCCCCACTCGATCGCCTCGGGCGCCTGCGGCCCTGCCGCAGCCGGCTGCGGCGGCAGGCGCAGTCCGCTCGGCGCATTGTCGACCAGGCGGGCCACTTCCGCGCGCCCGGCCAGCGCGGCGATCTGCGCGGGCGTGAGTTCGGCCTGGATCATGTTGACGATCCAGAAACTGCGGTACTTGATCCCCTGCTCTTCCAGCCAGCGGCGCAGCGGCTCCTGCGAGACCTCGGCGGTGGCGCGCAGCGTGTCGACCAGGTTGCGGCGGCGCTCCAGGTAGCTTCCGTCCTGGCGCAGCAGCGCCTTGGGCGCCTGAGCCTCAAGCACGATCAGCGCATCGGCGCGCCCCGCGCCCTGCGCGCGCGCCAGCAGCGACGGCGCCACAGCGGCCGCCGCGGCCGCGCCGCCCCACAACGCCGCCGGAATGGCCAGGGCCAGGGCCGTCAGGCGGCCGGCCGCCCGCTTGGTGTACTCGTGCATTCGTGTTCTCCCCGAATCAGGCCGCCTTGCGCGGCCGCGACACGCGGCCCCCGCGGCCGCAGGGAGGCGAGCATAGGGCCTGTCCGGGGCGATGCAAAGCCCGGGCTCAGCTCTGAAACTGCTCGTTGAGGATGCGGTCCTCCAGGTTGTGCTCCGGATCGAACAGCAGCGTCACGGTCTGCTCGCGCGACTCGCAGATGATCACCTCGACGACGTCGCGCACCTCGTGCGAGTCAGCCGTGGCGCTGACCGGGCGCTTGTAGGCGTCGAGGATCTCGAACTTGACCGCGGTCGTGGCCGGCAGGATGGCGCCGCGCCAACGCCGCGGGCGAAAGGGGCTGATCGGCGTCATCGCCAGCACGTTGCTGCCCAGGGGCAGGATCGGTCCGTGGGCGGAGAGGTTGTAGGCGGTCGAGCCCGCCGGCGTGGACACGAGGATGCCGTCGCACACCAGCTCCTCCAGCTTGACCGTGCCATTGAGTGAGACGCGGATATGCGCGGCCTGCTTGGTCTGGCGCAGCAGCGAGACCTCGTTGAAGGCGCGCGCGGTCACGCTGGAGCCGCCCTCGGTGTGCACTTCCATCAGCAGCGGACGCAGCACGGTGGGCTGGGCGCGACCCAGGCGCTCGACCAGGGCGTCGGCACCGTACTGGTTCATGAGAAAGCCGACGGTGCCGAGCTTCATGCCGTACACCGGCAGGCCGCGGGCACCGTGGCGGTGCAGGGTCTGCAGCATGAAGCCGTCGCCGCCGAGGGCCACGATCACGTCGGCGTCTTCCAGCGCCACCTCGCCGTGGGCGGTGCGCAACGCAGCCAGCGCAGCCTGCGCTTCCTCGGTCTTGCTGGCGACGAAATGGATGGAGCGGTAGGGCACGGCATCCTCCCGGCGGATCGGCCGCCGGACTATACCCAATGGCCGCGGCGCGCGCCCCGCCGTCTCGATCGCGGCGCCGCGCCTGCGTGGTACCTTGCGCCGGAACAGCACTTTGCGATGGACCCCGATGGACGCAGGACATAGCGACGTATTGATACTCGGCGGGGGCCTGGCGGGCCTCAGTCTGGCCATCCAGCTGCGGCGCGAGCAGCCGGCACTGCGCGTGCGCGTGCTCGAGCGCCTGCGCCATCCCGCACCCGCGGCGGCATTCAAGGTCGGCGAGTCCACGGTGGAGATCGGCGCGCACTATTTCGACACGGTGTTGGGACTGCGCGAGCACCTGGAGCAGGCGCAGCTGCGCAAGTTCGGCTTCCGCTTCTTCTTCAGCGACGGTCGCGACGACGTCACGGCCACCACCGAGCTCGGCGTCAGCGCGGTGTTCCCCACGCCCAGCTACCAGATCGACCGCGGTATCTTCGAGAACTTCCTTGCCCTGCGCGCGCAGGAACTGGGCGCCGAGTTCATCGACGGCGCCACGGTGCGCCAGGTCGAGCTGGCCGGCACCGGCGCCGCGCACCGGGTGCAGTACGAACGCGACGGCGCGCTGCAGCAGGTCCAGGCGCGCTGGGTCATCGACGCGGCCGGCCGCACCGGTCTGATCAAGCGCCGACGCGGACTGGAAAAGGCCAACGGCCACGACGCCAACGCCGCCTGGTTCCGCGTGGCAGCGCGCGTGTCCATCGACGACTGGGGCGACGCCGCCTGGCGCGCCCGCTGCACCCCGCCGGAGCGCTGGCGCTCCACCAACCACCTGTGCGGCCCGGGCTACTGGGTGTGGATGATTCCGCTGGCCTCGGGCTCGCACTCCATCGGCATCGTGGCCGACGCGCGCCTGCATCCACTGGAGACGTACAACAGCTACGACAAGGCCATGGACTGGCTGGCGCACCACCAGCCGCGCCTGCACCGCGCGCTGGAGCCGCTGCGGCCGGCGCTGCAGGATTTCCGCTTCTTGCGGCACTTTTCCAACGACTGCGCGCAGGTCTTCTCGGCCGAGCGCTGGGCCATCAGCGGCATCGCCGGGCTGTTCCTCGACCCCTTCTACTCGCCCGGCAGCGACTACATCGCCATCGCCAATACCTACATCGCCGACCTCATCGCCCGCGATAGCCGCGGCGAACCCATCGCGCGCCTGGCGCGGCGCTACGAGCAGCTGTACTTTTCCTTCTACCGCAACACCATGGCGCTGTACGAAGGCCAGTACCCGATGTTCGGCCACGCGCAGTGGATGCCGGTGAAGGTGGTGTGGGACTACGCCTACTACTGGGGCGTGCTGTGCCAGTTCTTCTTCCAGGAGCGCCTCACCGACCTCGGCCTGTTCGCGCGACTGGCCACGCCCCTGGCGCGCTGCGAGGCGCTCAATCGCGAGGTGCAGGCGCTGCTGCGCACGGCCGCGGGCAGCGCCACCGGACGCAACGACGCGCAGATGCTCGACCAGGTGCGCATGGCCTGGTTCGGCGAGCTCAACCGCGGCCTGCGCGACCGCCTCGATGCCGATGCGCTGGCCGAGCGCATCGAACACCACGCCGCCATGCTGGAGGCGCTGGCGGCGGCGATCCGCACGCTGGTGGCGACACGTGCCGACGCCTGCACGCAGGCGCTGTTCGATGTGCTCGCGGCGGTGCGCGTCGAGCCGAGCGCAACCCTCGCCGCGGCGTCCTGAGGCGGCGCGGCGGCGCACGTGCCATCCCCGCGCCTTGGCCTGCCCGCAATTCGCCATGACCGGCCCCGGCCGGCGCCGAGGCGTGGCCCAGCCTTGCGGCGACAGACCGAGGACAGGCCGCATGACCCTTCCCGCACGCTTTGCCGCCGCCGTGCTGACGGCGAGTCTCGCCGCTCCCGCCGCCGCGCAGTCGGCGCCGGCGCCGACCACGCCGCGCGCCGCGGCCGCGGACGTCGCACGCCTGCTGCAGGGCCGGCTGATCATCGGCGGAACGACGTTCTACCGCGTTGCCGACGTGCGCGCGGTGAACGATTCGGAAGGTGCGCTCAGCCTGCACGCCGACGTGGATGCCCTGCTTCCGGCCGACTACGCCGGCAATCCGGACGGCACCGACGCACGCGGACGGCTCTACTACGACGTGCGCCTGGCCGCCGACGCCCGCTGCGGCGCCGACGGTGCCGCCAGCACGCTGGACACGGCCGACTTCCTCGTTTTCGACGGCAGCGAGTTCGTCACGCCGCGCGAGTTCGTCGAGCACCACCTGCCTGGGCGCACCGTCGCGGCCTGGGATCGCCCCATCAACCGCATCGCACCCGCCGTGCTCGCGCGCGTGCAGGACTGCGCGCGGCGGATGCGCGCCCTGGCCGACGCCATGCCTTTCCGGCGCATCGCGTTGTACACGTCTGCGGGCACGCCACTGCTGGAGATCCGCCGCACGGCGCTGCGGTCGACCAGCTACACCGAAGATCTCGGCGAGGAGACCATCGCCCGGCTCGCCTACGTGGAGATCGAGCCGCGCGACGGCCCCGTCGCCGACTACGGCGTGGAGCTGCGCAGCGTGTCCATCATGCACTGCGACTACGAGGGGCCGCACATCGAGCTGCTGGACTGGAAGCGCGGCCTGTCCGAGCCCCTGCGCCTGCCGCGCCAGGGAAACCGCTTCCTGCTGCCGCCGGGCGCCCTGGACGAGACCCTGCCACCGTTTCCCGCCTTCCAGCACGATGAGCTGCGCCGCGCCATCGCCCGCCACTGGGGCGAGACGGGCCTGGCACCGGAGGAGCAAGCCGCACCCTGCGCCCCATTCCTCGGTGCGCGCCTTCTTACCGTGCGCCGCCACGGCGACATAGTGCACGAGGTGCTGCTGAGCTACCCCGGAGGCTGCTGAAACGGGACGCCGCAGCGTGCTGCGGGTCCGCGACGCCGGCGCCAGGCCACCGCGGGCCGCACACGCCGGCGTCATCCAGCGCAGAGGGCGGCGATCCTGCCCGCGTCGCCGCGCAGGACGCGGTCGAGGTAGTAGTCCAGCAGCGGTGGTGCCTGCGTGCGCGCGGCGGCGTCGAGCAGCGGCGCTGCGCTGTCCAGCCAGAGATCGATGCAAGTCTGTTTCGCTGTGGCACTGGCGGCGCAGGTGACCAGTTCGCCGTAGGCGCGCCGGTACACGTCGAATTGCGCCCGATCGAGCGGCGCACCGTGGCCCGGCACCAGGCGCGTGAACGGCTGCCGCGCCAGGTCGTCGAGCGCCGCGGCCCAGCGCGTGGGGCAGGCCGTGTCGAGGAAGGGCACCGGCAGGGTCACGAGATCGCCGGCGATCAGCACGCGCGTGGACGGATCGAACAGCCACACGTCGCCGGCGGTCACGCTGTGCGCCTGCAGGTGCAGCTGCAGGCGTCGCCCGGCCAGACGCCGCGCGCCACTGGCGGTGATGGTCACGTCGGGACGCAGCGCCGGACCGGCGTCGATCAGGGCGATCTCGTCGCGCCAGGCCTGCGTGGCCGGCGCATCCGCGCCGCGCGCCAGGGCAGCCTCGAGCTGGCGCCGGTAGTCGGCGAGAAAGCCGTCCAGGGCCGCATCGATCGCTGCACTGGCGTAGACACGCACGGACGGAAACGCGGCCCGCACGCGCGGATTGCCGCCCACGTGGTCGAGGTGCCAATGGGTGTTGACCACCGCGCGGATCGGCCGATCCAGTGCGCGCGCCCGGTCGAGCACGCGCTGCGTGTGCGCCGCGTGGCGCCCGGTGTCGACGAGGATGAGTCCCTGCGGTGCCTGCAGCAGTACGCTGTTGCCGTCGGGCTGCTGCCCCGGGGTGTACTCACCGCGGATCAGCTCCACGCCCGGGGCCACCCACTCCGGCTCCGCCGCAGGAATCGATCCGGGCACCAGCAGGGCCAGCAGGACCAACACCGGGATCTTCATCGCGGCACTCCGGACGGCAGCCGCGGCCACGGTGCGCCAGGCCCGCGCGCGGCCCCACTGCCGGAAGTCACGCGCAGTCGCCTGCAGGGATGCACGGCGCGCAGGATCGACCTGCGCGCCGCAGCGGGCTCTCAGCGCGCGCCCGCCTGCACCAGGTTGGCCAGGCGCCGCACCGCGACCGACACGATCGGGTAGTCGGCCACGAGCTGACTGCGCATGTCGGCGAACATGGCCAGGGTGAACTTCAGCGCCGGGTCGTCGCGGTTGAGCCAGGCGTCGACCAGCTCGCTGCCGCTGCCCTCGCCACCGGCGGTGAGCACCTGCGCCGTGAGCGCGCGGTGCTGGCTGTACAGCTCGTCGCGCAGGCTGCCGCGGGCCTGGGCGTGCCAGCGCGACTCCACCGGCAGTTCCTCGATCTTGCCCATCAGCCAGGACAGGTGCAGCGCCTCGCCCAGCGCGAAATACACGCCCGCCGCACGCTCGGCCTTGAGCTTGTGGTCGGCCGCGACGGCGACGATGTCCAGGCCCGATCCCGGCGTGCGCAGGGCGGCGAGGCTGGCGGCCAGACCGTCGGGGAAACCGGCGTCGATCCAGCGCTGCTTGGTCTCCTCGTACTGCCCGCGCTCGCGCGACGTGATGGTGTCGTGCACGCAGCGCACCACATCCTGCATGCCGGCGTGGTAGCGCTCCACCGCGGCGGCGATGTCCAGGGTGGCCTCGCTGTGGCTGAGTAGCCAGCGCGTCATGTTGCGCAGGCTGGCCCAGATCACCAGCAGCGCGTCGATCTGCGCGTTGCCGTTGACCTTGCCGTCAAGGGCCTCGATCTGCGCCCACAACTCGCGTGCATCGAGCACCTCACGCGCGATGGTGAAGGCGCGGGCAACCTGGGCCGGGGTCTTGCCGGTGTCCTCGCCCATGCGCATCACGAAGGTGGCGCCCATGCGGTTGACCATGGAGTTGGTCACGGCCGTGGCGATGATCTCGCGCTTCAGGCGATGCCGCTCCATGTGCTCGGCGAAGCGCTCCTGCAGCGGCTGCGGGAAGTAGCGGCGCAGCTCCTTGGACAGGTAGGGATCCTCGGGCACGTCGGAATCCAGCAGCTGTTGGAACAGCACGATCTTGGAGTAGGACAGCAGGATCGACAGCTCCGGCCGGGTCAGGCCGAGGCCGCGCGCCTTGCGCTCGGCGAACTCGGCGTCGGAGGGCAGGAACTCGATCTGGCGGTCGAGCAAGCCCTGCGATTCCAGCACGCGGATGAAATGCTGCTTGGCGCCCAGGCGGCTGACCGACATCTTCTCCATCAGGCTGATGGCCTGATTCTGGCGGTAATTGTCGAACAGCACGAGGCGCTCGACCTCGTCGGTCATGGCGGCGAGCAGGGTATTGCGCTGCTCCACGCTCATCTCGCCGCGCTGCACGGCGTCGCCCAGCAGGATCTTGATGTTCACCTCGTGGTCGGAGGTGTCCACGCCGGCGGAGTTGTCAATGAAGTCGGTGTTGAGCAGCACGCCGTTCAGGGCCGCCTCGATGCGGCCGCGCTGGGTCATGCCGAGGTTGCCGCCCTCGCCAACGATACGGCAGCGCAGCTCCCGGCCGTTGATGCGGATGGCGTTGTTGGCGCGGTCGCCGGCGTCGGCATTGGTTTCCACCTCGGCCTTGACGTAGGTGCCGATTCCGCCGTTCCACAGCAGGTCCACCGGCGCCTTGAGGATGGCGTTCATCAGCTCGTTCGGCGTCATCTGCTCGGCCTCGCCAGCGATGCCCAGGACCGCGCGCACCTGCGGCGACACGGGGATGGTCTTGGCGCTGCGCGGGAACACGCCGCCGCCGGCGCTGATCTTCGCCGCGTCGTAGTCGGCCCAGGAGGAACGCGGCAGCTTGAACATGCGCTCGCGCTCGGCAAAGGACGTAGCCGCATCCGGACTCGGGTCGAGGAAGATGTGGCGATGGTCGAAGGCCGCGACGAGGCGGATGTGGCGCGACAGCAGCATGCCGTTGCCGAACACGTCGCCGGACATGTCGCCGATACCGACGCAGGTGAAGTCCTCGCTCTGGCAGTCGCGGCCGAGCGCGCGGAAGTGGCGCTTGACCGATTCCCAGCCGCCCTTGGCAGTGATACCCATGCCCTTGTGGTCGTAGCCAACCGAGCCGCCCGAGGCGAAGGCGTCGCCCAGCCAGAAGCCGTGCTCGGCCGAGATGGCGTTGGCGATGTCCGAGAAGGTGGCCGTGCCCTTGTCGGCGGCAACCACCAAGTAAGGATCGTCTGCGTCGTGGCGCACGACGTCGACCGGCGGCACGATGGCGCCGTCGACAATGTTGTCGGTGATGTCCAGCAGGCCGTTGATGAACAGGCGGTAGCAGGCGACGCCCTCGGCGAGCTGGGCGTCGCGGTCACCGCCCACGGGCGGGCGCTTGACGAAGAAGCCGCCCTTGGAGCCGACCGGCACGATGACCGTGTTCTTCACCATCTGCGCCTTGACCAGGCCCAGCACTTCGGTGCGGAAGTCCTCGCGCCGGTCCGACCAGCGCAGGCCGCCGCGCGCCACGGGACCGAAGCGCAGATGCACGCCTTCCACACGCGGGCCGTAGACGAAGATCTCGCGGTAGGGGCGCGGCTTGGGCAGGTCCGGCACCTGCGCCGGATCGAACTTGAAGCTGATGTACTCCCGCGGCCTGCCGTCGCGCGCCTGGAAGTAGTTGGTGCGCAGGGTGGCGCGGATCACTGCCATGAAGCTGCGCAGGATGCGGTCCTCGTCCAGGCTGGCGACGCGGTCGAGCAGCACGCGCACGGCGGCGATGACCGCCTCGACCTGCGTCTCGCGCGCTTCGCCGCGCGCGCCGATCAGTGCCTCGAAGGCCGCCGCCCCCGCCTTGCGCACGTCCTCGGCCACCAGCGCCTCGATTTCCTTGGCCAGGCGCTTCTTCGCCTGCTCGATGGCCGCCTTGCCGGCGCTCTCGCGCGCCGGGTCGAACTTGGCCTCGAACAGCTCCACCAGCAGGCCCGCAATGGCCGGATAGCGGTTGAGCGTCTCCTCCATGTAGGCCTGCGAGAAGGGCACGCCGGTCTGCAGCAGGTACTTGCAGTAGCCGCGCAGCATCGACACCTGGCGCCAGTCCATGTTGGCGCCGAGGATGAGCTTGTTGAAGGCGTCGTTTTCCGCCTGGCCGCGCCAGATGCGCTCGAACGCCGCCTGGAACGGGGCGCGGATCTCGTCGATGTCGAAGTCGCAGCGCGCCGCCGGCTCCACGGTGATGTCCTGGATGTACAGCGGCGTGCCCTGCAGGTCGAGCTCGTACAGGTGCTCGGTCAGCACCCTGAGGCCCATGTTCTCCAGCAGCGGGATGACCTCCGACAGGGAAATGTCGGCGCCGAGGCGGAATACCTTGAAATGCAGCGCGTCGGAACGGCGGCGCGAGCGGTACAGGTTCAGGCGGATGTCGTCGGCACCCTTGAGGCTCGCTGCCATCTCCACATCGCTGGCGGCGACGTGGGCGGTGACCTCCTCGATGTAGCTCACCGGCAGGGCTCGGCCGTAGCGCTGCGCCAGCTTGCCGCCCTTGTCCTCACCGTGGCGCTGCACCAGCGCCTCGCGCAATTCGTCGTGCCAATTGCGCACCAGCTGCACGAGCTTGGCCTCGATCTCGGCCGCGTCCATGTGCGGCTGCTCGCCCGCCCTGGGCCGCACCAGCACGTGCAGGCGCGCCAGCGGCGCCTCGCCCACCTGGATGGTGGAGTCCACGCGCTCGCCGTGCAGCGCACGCTTGAGCAGTCCCTCCACGCGCTCGCGCACGCCGGCGTCGAGGCGGTCGCGCGGCACGAACACGAGGCAGGAGTAGAAGCGGCCGTACTTGTCGCGGCGCACGAACAGGCGGGTGCGCGAGCGCTCCTCCAGCTGCAGGATGCCCATGGCGGTGGCGAACAGCTCGTCCTCGGTCGCCTGGAACAGCTCGTCGCGCGGCAGCGTCTCCAGGATGTGGCGCAGGGCCTTGCCGGAGTGCGAGTCGCGGCGCAGTCCGGAGCGGCGCATCACCGCCTCGAACTTCTGCCGCACCAGCGGCACGTCCTGCGGACGGCGCATGTAGGCGCCCGAGGTGAACAGGCCGAGGAAGCGGTACTCGGTGACCGGCACCCCCTTGGCGTCGAAACCGAGCACGCTGATGTAGTCCATGTAGCCCGGGCGATGCACGGTGGCGCGGGCGTTGGTCTTGGTCAGGATGATGGCGTCGAACGAGCCGGACTGCGGCAGGTCGCGCGCGGCCAGGCTCTTCAGCGCGCGT
Organism: Rhodanobacteraceae bacterium; assembly: GCA_035370085.1. Lineage (GTDB taxonomy): Bacteria > Pseudomonadota > Gammaproteobacteria > Xanthomonadales > Rhodanobacteraceae > Tahibacter. Next base: position 11,319 of record DAOOVM010000061.1, read on the forward strand.
GGCGCCGTGTGTTCGCCGCGCAGAATGCCCAGGCCCGTGCCGTCCACTGCCTTGAGTACGTCCTCGCTGCCGTCGCGCGCCACGGCGTACTCGCGGTAACCCAGGAAGGTGAAGTGGTCGTCGGCGACGAAGCGCAGGAACTCCTGCGCCTCGGCCACGCCGCTGGCGTCCACCGGCAGCTTGCGCTGCGGCAGCTCCCCGGCCAGCGCCAGCATGCGATCGCGCATGGCCGGCCAGTCGGCCACGGCCGCGCGCACGTCGTCCAGCGCCGCGGCCACGGTTGCCTGCAGGCGCGCGAGCTCCTCCGCCTCGGTCACGCGCGAGAGCTCGAAATGCATCATCGACTCAGGCTTGCCCTTGCCGCCGGCGCCGTCGGCCCCGAGCGAGAGCACGTGCCCGCCGGCATCGCGCTCGGCCAGGAACACCGGGTGGATCACCGCGTAGGCAAGCTGGCCTGCCGCGTTCACGGCCATGCCGACGGAGTCGACCAGGAAGGGCGAGTCGTCGGTGACGACCTGCAGCACGGTGTGCGAGGACTCGAAGCCGTGCTCTTCACGACTGGGATGGAACACGCGCACCGCCGCCTGCCCCGGCTTGCGCACACGGGCAAATTCCAGCAGATCCAGCCCCAGCGCCGCCCAGTCCGCGGCGTTGCGCGCGGACAGGTCCTCCTGCGGCACGCGCTGCAGCAGGTGGCGCAGGAAGCCCTCGGCTTCCTTGTAGCGCGCCGCCGGGAGTTTGCCTTTGAGTTCCTGCAGCACGGCATCGACCGACACGGCCGAGGCGACGGATCGGGGGGCGGACATGGGCTTCCCTGAAGGTGAGTGTGAAGACGCGGAAGGATAGCGCCAGCGCAGCGCCCGGGCCAGCGAAAAATCCCGGCGAAACGGGCGTTTAAGTCGTGCGATTGCGGCGACGTTCAGGCGGGCGCCGGGCCGCGGCCGCGCCCCCTGTGCGTGTCGGCACGCGCGACAGCGCCGCTGTGCCCACACACGCCCGCGGCGCGCAAGTCCTGGAAGCCGCGAACCCGCACCGACCATGGTCGGCGTCACCGCGCTTTACCCGGATCCGTCGCGAAAATTAGACTTGCGGGTGCACTAAATCTCCGCCTCACCGCCGGCGACATGCCGCCCCAGGGGCCGCTCCTGCCCGTCGCCGCGCTCCACCCGTCCCGCGCCCGCGGGCGCTTGCCAGGGATGCACGCATGAACCGCCTGATCGCCTCTTCGCCGTTGCTGCTCGCCCTTGCCCTGGCCGCCTGCGGCAAGTCCGAAGCCCCCACCGACACCCCTCGCAGTCTCGGCGAGTACATCAAGACCACCGCGATCAACACGCTGCCCCCGGTGGCCGCGTACTACGCGTTGCGCGCCTTCGATGTCGTCCCCTACCTGGCATTGGTGGGCGCGATC
>DAOOVM010000062.1:0-12513 GCA_035370085.1 Rhodanobacteraceae bacterium
CAGGGCGGTCTCCTCATCAAGGCCCTGGACATTGCGCCGACCCGGCGCGCCCGGCCCGAGGCGGACGCCATGGTGGCGCAGGATGCGCAGAATGCGAGGCTCGAAGCGCTCCATCCCCGCTCCGCGCAGTCCGCCGACGAATACGGCTTCACCGTCCTCACTGGTGGCTACCGGCAAACGGTAGACGCGCATTTCGCTGTCGCCGGGGCCGTGGCGATAGAGCCTCAGCTCGTAACGGGGCGCCGCGCTGCGGGCGGGGCGGATGGGTTTGATGTTGCGGTCGGCCATCAAGCGCGCTCCGCTTCAGCAGACACGAAAGCGGCGCCATTCCCCACGCGTGTGAGCTGATCGCGCAGGCGCTCCGGTGCATCGCCGGCGAGGTCGAGGCCATCGCTGAAGCGAAGCTCGAACCTGAGCATCCGGGCGTTCTTGTCCTTGGCGGCGGTCAGCTGCGGCTGCAGGAACTCTCGAACCAACTGGGCCTCGGTTAGGGGTCCCGTGAACTCGATCGTCAGCAGGCCGCCTTCCGCCATCTCCAGGTCCACGTTCACGCTGACCCGCTTGGTGGCGCCCGAGATGCCATTGGCCGCCGGAAGAAGCCGAAACAGGTCGCCGGCATCGAAGCACTGCACCGTGAGGGCGGCTAGCTGCTTGCAGCCGCTGCCGCGGGCCTTGTCGAACAGGATGCCCAGGGCCTCCTTGAGCGCCCCTTCAGCCTGCAGGCGCGACGACCCGTCGGCGACGAGAGGCTGAGCGGTCGGCGTATGCGGTGTGTAGGGCTGCGGCGTTCCACCACCAGGGGGAGTGCTGCCCAGCGGTGTTGGCGCCATCGGGCCGGGTGAGGGCCCTCCGGCAGGCTTACGCGGCCACAGCCCGCTTTGCTCGGCGAATGCGCGAGTGAGCACGAAGGACTGCTCGTCGATCATGATTTGCGCGCCGGGATCGCCCTGGCCATAGACCAGGTCCCCGCGCCGGTAGATGTAATCGCCGCGTTCGACGCCTGTGCGAACCAGCTTTATGAAGGCGTCGTCGCCGAGCAGAATCGAGAGCGCCGGATCCTTGCGGAACTCGTTGCGTAAGTCTACGGTGCTGATCTGGCCGCGCTTCAACGGAGTGCGATCGCGCACGTAGGCCGGCGACTCCGGCGCGTCCTCGACGCCGCGCAGCTTGTTGAGGTCGCGCAGCGCCGTGAGCAACTGCTGCTGGCCAGCGCCGGGGCGATCAGATGCGGTGCCCAGGTCAATGACCGAATGGGCCAGATCGACGTTGGCGCCCGCGGCGCGATTGCGCGCCGGGTAGTAGAGATTCCGGTAGCACTGCGCCACGGCCACCGCGAGTTCGTGGCGGGACCGCTCCTGCCATTCGCGCAGCTTGGCCTGGTGGTGCTCGGGCAGCTCGCGGATGCGCTCGTTGCGCGTCATCTGCTGCAGGGCGAGGCGCCGCATCATGCGCTCGACCATGAGCTGCACTCGCCCCTCTTCCGCAACCAGAAACACGAGGTTGTTGCGCTGCATCCGCAGGCTGCCGGAATTGCCCTTGCGCTCGAAGATCTCCTGCACGCGATCGGGGAGCCCTTCCTGTCCGGGGGCCACTGCGTCCGCCTCGTGGTTGATCAGCGCCAGGCGAGGCGCGCCGCTCCCGACCTCGTCTGGGACGTCCCAGGGCCCGGCCGGGAACGGCACGAGGTCCAGGGTCGTGCCGCCGAAGATCCGTCGGATCTCGTCCTGCAGCGCGGCTCGGATCTCTTCGCGATCGACGTTGCGCTCCTCGCGGCGTACGAGCTGGGTGAGATTTGGCTCGTAGAGGAAGCGAAGCGGCGCGTTGGGACGATCATCGAGGTAGGCGGACTGGTCGCGAAAGCGGGTGCGCGCGTCGTCGATGAAAGACCCGTCCAGCGCCGGGCCGAGCATCGCCAGCCGCAGTTCGTCGGCATTGACGCCACGCAGGTCCGAGTTGAACGCCAGCGTGTGAACCAGAACCGTGCGCGCCGCATAGGCCGCGTAGGGCGGCAGGCCGGCGTACTGCGCCTTGTCGATCTGCTGGGCGAGCGCGAGCTGGCCCTTTTCACCGGCGACATCGGAGCGGATGGCCGGGACCAGCTCAGGCTGCTGCAGCCGAGTGACGATCTCCTGGTAGATCGCCGGGTTGGCCGGATCGATGTGGTGCAGATGTATCGCCGTAGCGTCGGCGGGCCGATCCTGCCAGAGCTGGGCGACGGTGCGGACGAGCAGGCGAAGCATGCCGCGCACGCGGTGGAAGGTGCCGAGGGTAGCCGTCTTGTGCGTCAGGGTGTCCAGCAGCGCGGGGTGCAGCGGGTAGCTGCGCTCGAACTGCTCGGCGATGTCCCCATCCGCTGCGGTGGGTGGCAGTGCAGCGGCGTGCTGCTTCCACAGGGCCCGGTAGGCCGCGACGGCCTCGGCCGCCTTCTGCGGATCGATCTGAGCGAACAGCCGGCGCCGGAGTACCAGCGCGGTTTCATCGTCCTCCGTCGGGTTCAGCAACGTTGCCTTTCGCGCGGCGACACTCTCGATCTCGGCCATCCGGCTGGCCAGGAAATCGTTCTCCTCCGCGTAGGCGTCAGAGGCTCGCCCGTCCTTGCCGACCGCAAGAGAGAAGACCAGCGAGACGTTGGGCGAGGACTCGACAGCCTTGATCAGTGAGGTCAGGAAGGCGGCTAGCTGGTCACGCCCGCCGTGCGGCAGTCCGCGGACCTTACGCAAATAGATGGCAGGCTCGTCCAGCAAGATGAGGGTGGGCTGGTTTCCAAACAGCTCCTTGAGGGTGTCGGCACCGGGTGCAACGGCCTGCTCGTCGCTGGCACGGACACGCTCGAAGCCATCCTTGCCAGCGAGGGCGTATGCGATTTCGCCCCAAGGCGTATGCGCGCGGACGCCATCGCCCATAGACCGCCCGTTGGCCGGGTCGGCGTTCTCGCCGTCAAACGCGGCGATCCGCACGGGCTCGACCGGCAGCAGGGCGGGGTCGATGAACTCCTCAGGCCGGGCGACGCCCCTCATGCCGCCGGCCGCATGGACCAGCGCAATAAGGCCGTGCGTCTTGCCGCCGCCGAACGAGGTGTCCAGACGAAGCACGGCGGCCGCTTCGCCGCCGGCGCCACTCAGGCGCCTGCAGACGGCCTCCAGCAGATTCTTGAGGCCGCGCGTGGGGTAGGTATTGGCGAAGAAGCGGGCTGGGTCGGAATAGTCCGGCACCGACGTTCCGCGAATGACCGCGGCGAGATCGGCAGCCAGATCAGCATCACTGACGCGCCCCTCGCGCACGTCATCGCGGGGCTGGCAGGCGTCAAAGATGGTAGGTGCCGTCATGTGAAATTGTTCCCCGAAGGTGGCTATCTCCCTGGCGCAATGCACGCCGCGGCGCGAAGCGACCCTCCCCATTATCACCGGCCTAACGACGATCGAGAATCCACCTCCGCGCCAACCTCCATTCGGCGACCTACGTGGGCCATGGCTAGGCCTTTGTGGAAATCGGCGCCGTTTCGCGGCTCACAGTTGACTCGCAACAGAAATGGCAGCTCCGTGCGTCGATTGGCATGACAACCGCGCCATGGCTCGAAGTGCTCCGGGATTCCGCGAAACGCTACTGCCCTTGCGGCGCCTCGCGCCAATAGCAAAGCAGCTGCAGGCGATCACCGCACGACATTCGTGGCGTACCGAGCTCAAGACTTTAGCAGGGGCGCCGTAGCCTGCCGCCTCAACCACCTCAACCACCTCAACCCCCTCAACCGCCTCAACCGCCTCAACCGCCTCAGCCGCCTCAGCCGCCTCAGCCGCGCCGCTGCGCCGCCGCGTCGAGGAATGCCTGCAGCAGCGGATCGGCGGGCAGCAGGTCGGGGTCGCTGCCGTCGTGGAATTCCGGGTGCCACTGCACGCCGAGCAGGAAGTGCGCGCCGCTGCCGCGCACGCACTCGATCACTCCGTCCTCGGCGCGCGCTTCCACCCCGAGGCCTGCGCCGAGGCGGGCAATGCCCTGGTGGTGGATGGAGTTCACGCGGCCGGTCGTGGCGCCGTCATAGCGCGACGACAGCCAGGTGCCGGCGGCGATGTGCAGGCCATGGCTGTGGCGGTCGTAGGCGTCGGCGTGACTGTGTGCCTGCGCGCTGGCGCCCTCGGCGAGCAGGTCCTGGTGCAGGGTGCCGCCGCAGGCCACGTTGATGAGCTGCAGGCCGCGGCAGATGCCGAACACCGGCTTGCCGGCCGCGGCAAAGCCGCGCAGCAGGTCCAGCTCGAAGCGGTCGCGCAGCTCGTCCACCGCACCCAGGTGCGGCGAGGCCTCCTGCCCGTACAGACGCGGGTGGATGTCGGCGCCGCCCTGCAGGATCAGGCCGTCGAGCGCGGCCACGAAGTCGTGCACGTGCACGTCGCTGCGGCGGATGGGCGAGTCGTGCTGCACCGTCGGCACCATCACCGGCAGGGCGCCCAGGGCCATGACCCAGTGCGCCACCGACTGCTCCAGGTACTGCAGGGTCTTGCCGCGAAAGCCGAGCTGCGGCGGTACCGCTGCCAGCAGGCGCGGCGACAGGCCGATCAGCAGGGGGCGCGGGCGCGCGCTCACGGACGCAGCGACGCGTGCCGCGCCAGCAGCGCCGCCAGACCCTCGTGCAGCGCGGCGCTGGACTGCAGCGGGCTGGCCGCATCGCGCGCCGCGCTCTCCACCGCGGCGGCGGCGCGGGCCAGCGCCGCCGCGCCGACCAGGCGCGCGGCGCCCTTGATGCGGTGCGCCTCGCGCGCGGCGGACTCGCGGTCGCCGGCCGACTGCGCCGCATCCAGCGCGGCGATATCGCGCTGCGTGGCGGCGAGGAAGTCGCCCAGCAGGTTGTGCGCCAGCACGACGTCGGCACCGGCGATGTCGCGCAGCACGCGCTCATCCAGCACCTCGTCGCTGCGCGGCGCCGGCACCATGGACGCCGTCGGTGCGGGCGGCGCCGGCGCCAGCGCGGGCGGCGCTGCGAACACCACGTGCGGCAGCCACTGGCGCAGGTGCCGCGCCAGTTGCGCCAGGGTCACCGGCTTGGGCAGGAAGTCGTCCATGCCGGCGGCGAGGCAGCGCTCCGCCTCGCCCTTGCTGACGTTGGCGGTGAGGGCGATCACCGGCGTGCGCGGCAGGCGGTCGCGCCGCTCCTGTTCGCGCAGCGCGGCCACCAGGCCGTAGCCGTCCAGACGCGGCATGTGGATGTCGGTCAGCACCAGGGCATAACGTCCGCTCTTCCAGCGCGCCAGGGCCTCCTCGCCGTCGGCGGCGGTCTCGCAGGCATAGCCGGCACGGGCGAGCTGGCGCACGAGCACTTCGCGGTTGGTCGGGTGGTCGTCGACGAGCAGGATCAGGCTGCGCTCGGCCAGGGCCTGGGCCAGCGTGGGCAGGGCGCGGCGCGGCACTTCGTCGTCGGCCTTGGGACCCTGCAGCAGCAGGGCCGGGTCGACGCGCGGCAGCGGCAGCACCAGACTCACCGTGGTGCCTTCGCCGAGCTGGCTGCGCAGGCCGAGTTCGCCGCCCATGAGCTGGGCCAGACGGCGGCAGATGGCCAGGCCGAGGCCGGTGCCGCCGTACTGCCGCGCCGTGCCGCTGTCGACCTGACTGAAGGGCGAGAACAGTTTTTCCTGGTGCTCGGGCGCGATGCCGATGCCGCTGTCGTGTACGCGGAAGGCCAGCGTCTCGGTGTCGCCGTCGAGCATCAACTGCTCCACCTCCAGGCTCACGCCGCCCTTGTGGGTGAACTTCAGCGCGTTGGCCAGCAGGTTCGACAGCACCTGGCGCAGGCGCAGTGGGTCGACGCGGTGGGCCGGGCCGATGCCCTCGTCGAAGCGCCAGCTGAGCTTGAGGCCCTTGCCCGAGGCGACACCCAGGAAGTTGTTGACGCAGGCTTCGGTCAGGCGGCGCAGGTCGCTCGCCTCCGGAGCCAGCTCGAGCTTGCCAGCCTCGATCTTGGAGAAGTCCAGGATGTCGCCGATGATCTGCAGCAGGCTCTGCGCCGAACTGTCGATCACGTCGACGCAGTGGCGCTGCTCGGGATCGAGCGAGGTGTGCGAGAGCAGCTCCAGCATGCCGCTGATGCCCACCATGGGCGTGCGGATCTCGTGGCTCATGGCGGCCAGGAAGGCGCTCTTGGCGCGATTGGCCTCCTGCGCGCGCGCCTCGCTCTCGCTCAGCTCCAGCGCCTTGCGGCGCAGGTCGTCGCGCATGTCGAGGAAGGCCGTGGCCACGTCGCCCAGCTCGCCGCGCGGCAGCTCCACCGGAGCGTCGTCGAACAGGTTGCGGCGCAGCGCCTGGGTCAGGCTGACCAGGGTCTCCACGCCGCGGTAGATCTGCCGCAGCACCTGGCGCCCGACCAGGGCCACCACCAGGAAGGTCAGCAGCGACAGCCCCACCCGCCACCAGCCCAGGCGGCGCGTGCGCTCCATGTCCTCGTCCAGGCGCTGCTGCGCGGCGATCATCTTCAGATCGGAGAGGAACTGCAGGCGCGTGGTCACCGGGTCGATGGCCGGGTACAGCTCGGTATCGGCGAAGCGGCCGAGGGCGCCGATGTCCTGCGACTTCAGGATGGCGCGCAGCTTGGCCGCGGCGCGGTCGGCGGTCTCGCGCGCGCGGCCGATCTCGGTGACCAGGCCCTGCTGCTCCGGCGGCAGCGGCGTGTCCTGCAGCGCCTGCCAGTGCTCCTGGATGCGCGCGGTGGCGCGGTCCAGCACCTCCACGCCCTGCTCCCAGCCCATGAGGTTGTTGCGCACGCGGAAGGTCGTGTCGACCACGTCCAGGCCGTAGGCATCCGACACCAGCTTGACGTGGCGCAGGCCGTCGAGCGATTCCGCGCGCAGGCCATCGAAGGTGTCGAGAGTGCCGCGGTGGGCCACCTCGTCCAGCAGCAGCACGCTCGCCCCGGTGGCCAGCATCAGACCGAACAGCCACAGGAGTTGCTGACGGATGCGGAGGCGGCGCTGCGGAATGTCCATGGGATCGCTCGCGGGCAGGACGGGAGCGGCGGCGCGCGCGGGCGGGCCGCTCAGTTGCCGGGTTTTCGCCAGTGCGCCAGGCACTCCGGCAGGGCATTGCCCGCCACCGCCGGCGTGATGAGGAAGCCCTGTGCCAGCTGGCAGCCCAGCTCGGCCAGCATCTGCCACTCCTGCAGCGTCTCCACGCCCTCGGCCACCGTGCCGAGGTCAAGCTTGCGTGCCAGTTCCAAGCTGGTCTCGACCACCGCGCGCTTGCGCGTGTGGCCGGGCGCGCCGGTGACGAAGCCCTGGTCGATCTTCAGCTCGGTCACCGGGATCTGCGACAGCTGCGACAGCGAGGAATAGCCGGTGCCGAAATCGTCCACCGCCAAGCCGAAACCCTTCAGGCGCAGGCGTGCCAGCACGTTCAGCACGCTGGCGGCTTCGCCCATGACCGAACTCTCGGTGATCTCCAGCACCACGTCGCGCGGCTTCACGCCGGCCTGCTGCGCCAGGTCCTGGTAGCGGTCGGCGGTGTCCACCTTGGCCAGGTTGAGCATGGACACGTTGACCGACATGCGCAGCTCCAGCCCGCTGGCCGCCCAGCGCGAGCGCCAGCGGCAGGCCTTGTACAGGATGCGCTCGGTGAAGCGGTCGATCAGGCCCTGCTGCTCCAGCTCGGGCACGAAGCGCATCGGCCCCACCACCTGGTCGTGGCGCACCCAGCGCGCCAGCGCCTCCACACCGACGACGTGGCCGCTGGCCAGCGATACCTGGGGTTGGAACCAGGGTTCGAATTCGTCGTGTTCCAGCGCATCGGCCAGTTCGCCGTCGGCCAGCACCAGCGGCGCGTCCTCGTTGTCTTCCTCGTGGGCGCTGTGGAAGTGCTCGAGCACCTCGGCCAGCTTGCCGACGGTGAGCGGCTTCTCCACCGTGCCCAACACGCGCAGACCCGAGGCCCGTGCCATGTTCTGTACCGTGTTGAGCAGGGCCGGGTCGAGCGCCGAGAGCACCACCACGGCGCGCGCCAGCTTGCGTGCGGCGACGTGGCCGATGAGTTCGATGCCGTCCATCTCGGGCAGGTCGAGGTCGACCAGGAGGATGTCGACCGCGTAGCTGAGGCCGTTCAGCCGATCCAGTGCCTCGCGGCCGTGGGCCGCCTCCAGGGCGCGGCCGACACCCAGTTCGCCGAGCAGGTGCAGCGCGATACCGCGCTGGAAGCTGTGGTCCTCGACCACCATCACCGACAGGCCACCCAGGCGAGATGTCATCCGTCCCCCTCCCTTGTGCCCGCGACTCTACCCCAGCGCGCGTGAGATTGTCCGCATGGCCCGGCCGTGCCCTGCCGCGACCTCGACTTATGGAGCTTCGGCATTTGGCCGTCCGGGTGGTTTGACGCATCGCAACATCTGTGTTTGATTCGATGCGGCGGGGCCAGCGCCGGCCTCCGCCGGGTCCGACGGAACGTGCCTGTGCCCAAGCCCTCCGCAGCAGGCCGCACTGGAACGGCCCGCCGCGAGCCGACGGACACGCCCATGACGCGTCGCAGTACGCCGCGCCTGTACGATCCCGCCTTCGAGCACGACAGCTGCGGCTTCGGCCTGCTCGTGAACATCGATGGCCGCGCCAGCCGCTGGCTGGTGGACCAGGCCTTTGCCGCCCTGGCCAAGATGGCCCACCGCGGCGGCGTCAATGCCGACGGCGTGACCGGCGACGGCTGCGGCATCCTGCTGTACCGGCCCGAGGCCTGGCTGCGTGCCCTGGCCGACGAGGCGCACATCGCTGTGGGTACGCGCTTCGCCGCGGGCCTGGTGTTTCTGCCGCACGACGCGGATCGTGCCGCCGCGGCGCGTGCGCAGTTCGAGCGCCTGCTGCGTGAGGAAGGTCTGGCCGCTGCCGGGTGGCGCGCGGTGCCGCTGGCGGACGAAGCCTGCGGGCCGCTGGGTCTGGCGCACCGCCCGCGCATCGAGCAGCTGTTCGCGAACGCGCCCGACCGCTTCGACGAGGCGGCCTTCGAGCGCGCCCTGTTCCGCGCCCGCCGCCGCACCGAGCAGGCCCTGGCACACGAGGCGGCCTTCTACGTCGTCAGCCTGTCCGCGGCGACCATCGGCTACAAGGCCATGGCTGCGCCCGGACGCCTGCACGAGGTGTTTCCCGACCTGCAGCGCCCCGACCTCGCCGTGCGCGCGGCCACCTTCCACCAGCGCTTCTCCACCAACACCCTGCCCAACTGGCAGCTGGCCCAGCCCTTCCGCCTGCTCGCCCACAACGGCGAGATCAACACCATCGGCGCCAACCGCACCTGGATCGGCGCGCGCGCACCCAAGCTGCGCTCGCCCCTGCTGGAGCTGTCCGACCTCGGTCCACCGGTGTCCACCGCCGGCTCGGATTCGCAGAGCCTGGACAACATGCTCGAGCTGCTGGTCGCCGGCGGCATCGAGCTCACCGCCGCGCTGCGCATCCTGGTGCCGCCGGCCTATGCCGCGCGCGAAGATCTCGACGAAGACCTCGAAGCCTTCTACGAGTACTACGCCCTGCACAGCGAGCCCTGGGACGGGCCGGCGGGTCTGGTGATCTGCGACGCCCGCTACGCCGCCTGCACCCTCGACCGCAACGGCCTGCGCCCGGCGCGCTGGGCGCGCAGCGACGACGGCCACCTCATCGTCGCTTCCGAGGCCGGCCTGTGGGATGTGCCCGAGGAGCGCATCCTGGCCAAGGGCCGCCTCGGCCCCGGCGAGATGCTGGCGGTGGACCTCGCCGCCAACCGCCTGCTCGACGACGCCGCCATCGACGCGGTGAACCGCGCGCGCGCGCCGTTCAAGCAATGGTTGCGCGAAGGCGTGCACTACCTCGACTCGCATCTGATCGACCCCGCGCTGGCGGCCGAACCCTTCGCGCCGGAGATGCTGGCGCGCTACCAGCACCTGTTCGCCCTCACGCGCGAGGAGCGCGACGTGGTGCTCAAGGCCCTGGCCGAAAGCGAGGCCGAGGCCACCGGTTCCATGGGAGACGACACGCCCATCGCCGTGCTGTCGCGCCAGAGCCGGCCGCTGTACGAGTATTTCCGCCAGGCCTTCGCCCAGGTCACCAATCCGCCCATCGACCCGCTGCGCGAGAAGCTGGTGATGAGCCTCATCACGCAGATCGGGCAGGAGGGCAACGTCTTCGCCCTGGCGCCGGAGAACGCGCGTCAGGTGCTGCTGAACTCGCCGGTGCTGTCGCAGCGCAAGCTGCGGCAGATCCTCGCCCTGCCGGAGTACACCCAGCGCCAGCGCCTGCTCGACCTGTACTTCGGCCCGGAGGAATCGCTCGAAGCCGCGCTGCGGCGCCTGTGTGCCGAGGCCGAGCAGGCCGTGCGCGAGGGCGCGGTGCTGCTGCTGCTGTCGGACCGCTACGCCAAGGACGGCATGACGCCGGTGCACGCCCTGCTTGCCACGGGTGCGGTCCACGCCCACCTGGTGCAGCGCCAGCTGCGCTGCGACTGCAACCTGCTGGTGGAGACCGGCAGCGCGCGCGACGCCCACCACTTCGCCTGCCTGATCGGCTTCGGCGCCACGGCGGTGTATCCCTACCTCGCCTATCAGACCCTCTACGACATGAATCGCCGCGGCGAGCTCAAGGGCCGCGAGGGCGAGGCGCCGTCGGAGATCGGCCGCAGCTACCGCCGCGGCATCAAGAAGGGCCTGCTGAAGATCCTGTCGAAAATGGGCATCTCCTCCATCGCCGGCTACCGCGGCGCGCGGCTGTTCGAGATCCTCGGCCTCGCGCCCGAGGTGGTCGACCTGTGCTTCCCGGGAACGCCCTCGCGCATCGGCGGCGCCGGTTTCGCCGACCTCGAGCAGGAACTGCGCGAGCAGGCGCGCGCCGCCGAAACGCCCTCGCGCTGGCTCAAGCCCGGCGGCCTGCTCAAGGCCGTGCCCGACGGCGAATACCACATGTACAACCCGGCGGTGGTCGGCGCCCTGCAGGCCGCCGTGCGCAGCGGCGACCGCAGCCTGTACCAGCGCTACGCCGACGCCGTGAACGGCCGCGCGCCCTCGACCCTGCGCGACCTCCTGCAGGTGGTGCCCGCCGCGGCGCCGCTGGCGCTGGACGCGGTGGAACCCGAGGCCGCGGTACTCAAGCGCTTCGACTCCGCCGGCATGTCGCTGGGCGCGCTGTCGCCCGAGGCGCACGAGGCCCTGGCCACCGGCATGAACCGCCTTGGCGCGCGCAGCAATTCCGGCGAGGGCGGCGAGGACCCCGCACGCTACGGCACCGAGCGCTCGTCCAAGATCAAGCAGGTGGCCTCCGGCCGCTTCGGCGTCACGCCCGCCTACCTGGTCAACGCCGAGGTGCTGCAGATCAAGATCGCCCAGGGCGCCAAGCCCGGCGAGGGCGGCCAGTTGCCCGGCGACAAGGTCAATCCGCTGATCGCGCGCCTGCGCTACGCCAAGCCGGGCATCGGCCTGATCTCGCCGCCGCCGCACCACGACATCTATTCCATCGAGGATCTGACCGAGCTGATCTACGACCTGCGCGCGGTGAATCCTGCGGCCCTGGTGTCGGTGAAGCTGGTCGCCCACGCCGGCGTCGGCACCATTGCCGCGGGCGTGGTCAAGGCCGGCGCGGACCTCATCACCGTGTCGGGTCACGACGGCGGCACCGGCGCCAGTCCGCTCACCTCGATCCGCTACGCCGGCACGCCGTGGGAACTGGGTCTGGCCGAGACGCATCAGACGCTGGTGATGAACGGCCTGCGCTCGCGCGTGATCCTGCAGACCGACGGTGGCCTCAAGACCGGTCTGGATGTGATCAAGGCGGCCCTGCTCGGCGCCGACTCCTTCGGCTTCGGCACCGCGCCGATGGTGGCGCTGGGCTGCAAGTACCTGCGCATCTGCCACCTCAACTCCTGCGCCACCGGCATCGCCACCCAGAACGAGATCCTGCGCAAGCAGCACTTCACCGGCGCACCGGAGATGGTCGAGCACTTCTTCCGCTTCATCGCCGCGGACGTGCGCGAGCGCCTTGCCGCACTGGGTGCGCGCAGCCTGGGCGACATCGTCGGACGCACCGACCTGCTGCAGCGCCTGGAGGGCGTGACCGGCAAGCAGCGCCACACCGATGTGTCGGCCCTGCTGGCGCCGGCACAGCCGGCGCCGGGCGTGGCCGCCTGTGTCGCCGCGCCGCCGCCGCGCCGCGCCGAAGACCTGGCTGCGCGCATCGTGCGCGACACCGCTGCCGCGGTGGCGGAGAAGGCCGGCGGCCGCTTCCGCTATGCCGTGCACAACACCGACCGCGCCATCGGCGCGCACCTGTCGGGCGAAGTGGCGCGGCGCTGGGGCGACGCCGGCATGGCCGACGCGCCGGTCACGCTGGAGCTGCTCGGCAGCGCCGGGCAGAGCTTCGGCGCGTGGAATGCCGGCGGCGTGTGCCTGCACCTGGAAGGCGAGGCCAACGACGGCGTCGGTAAGGGCATGGCCGGCGGGCGCATCGTGGTGCGGCCGCCGCGCGCTGCGCGCTACGCTTCGCAGGACACGGCCCTGGTCGGCAACACCTGCCTCTACGGCGCCACCGGCGGCGAGCTGTA
>DAOOVM010000063.1:0-12486 GCA_035370085.1 Rhodanobacteraceae bacterium
CTCACCTGCGCGGCACTGGATTTCGACGGCGGCGAACGCAATCCCATCGTCGCCGGCCTGCCCGACCTAGTGCGCGTGCCGCTGGCCGCGGTGGACGGTCTGCAGCCGACCCTGGCCCTGTTGTTCGCCGAGACCGACCGGCCGCGCTGCGGCTCACGCCTGCTCGCCGATCGGCTGTTCGAGGTGGTGCTGATCCAATTGCTGCGCTGGATCGTCGATCACCCCGCCCAGGCCGGCATCGGCGGCGGACTCATCGCCGGCCTCGCCGACGCGCGCCTCGCGCGCGCCCTCGTGGCCGTGCACCGCGCGCCGCAGGAGGCCTGGCCGCTGGCACGCATGGCCGCCGCCGCGGGCATGTCGCGCAGCGCCTTCGCCGAGGCTTTCCGCGCGTCCACGGGCACCACACCCGCGGCCTACCTCGCCGACTGGCGCCTGACCCTGGCGGGCTCGCTGCTGCGCGCCGGACGACCGCTGAAGCGCATCGCGGCGGAGCTGGGCTACGCCGGTGCACCATCGCTGTCCAAGGCGTTCCGCCAGCGCCTCGGGCAGTCGCCGCGCGAGTGGGCGCGCGCGGGGGCAGCGGGCGAAGCGGGCACGTGAAGGCGGCCGCGCACAGGCTGCGAGGGCGAAGGGGCGATGCGCTGCGCGCTGGCGCAGGCGCCGGGGCCCACGCGCGGTCACCGGGGTGATGGTTGGCGCGCTCGGGCGCCGGTGGCGCGCATGGCGTCCACGGCGAGGTCGATGAAGGCGCGCGCCCACAGAACGCCGACGGCCGGGTCGCCCCGGCCGTCGGTGGGTTTGCGTTACGGCGCGCGGCTCAGGCGCCGAGGAAGTCCAGCTTGCCCAGCTCCACGCCGTTGTGGCGCAGGATGGCGTAGGCCGTGGTGACGTGGAAGTAGAAGTTCGGTAGGACGTAGTTCAACAGGTAGTCGCCGCCGCTGAAGTGCAGGTCGCCGCGGGCGCGGGTCGGCACCGTGATGGCGCGCTCCTCGCTGCCCGCGTAGGCTGACGCGGGCACGCTGCGCACGTAGTCCAGCGTCTTGGCGATGCGCGCCTTGAGCTCGTCCAGCGTGGTTTCGTTGTCCTCGTACTTCGGCATCTCGCCGCCGGTGAGGCGCGCAACGGCCGCCTTGGCCATGTCGGTGGCGATCTGCACCTGGCGCGTCAGGGCGAACATGTCCGGCGCGAGGCGCGCATTGAGCAGGACGCCGACATCGAACTTCCTCGTCTGGGCGTGGGCGGCGGCCTTGTCGAGGATCTTCGACAGGCTCTCGAGGTGGCGGATCACGCTCTGGGTGAGGACGGTGTGCGTGCTGAGGGACATGGAAGCTCCGTGCGTCGGGATGGGAGAGGCGGCGATCACTCTGCCGCGGCCGCGTGCCGTGCGGCCAGCGGCAGAGCCGCCACGTGGCGGCGCTGCGGAGCGTTTCAAGTCCCGCCGCCAGCGCGATGCCCCCGCGCCGCGCCCGAGCAGCTGACGCAGGAGAGACGGTTCGTGCGAAACTTTCGCTTGGTCAGGCCCCGTAGCTCAGCTGGATAGAGCATCCCCCTCCTAAGGGGAAGGTCGCACGTTCGAATCGTGTCGGGGCCGCCACCTTTACCTGCCGATGCCGCGCGGCCGCGGCGGCGGCCCAGCGGGGAAATGCGCCAATGAGGTCGAGACGAAGCGCCGCGGCAGCGATCCACGCGCTGATGGCCGCGGCACTGCTGATGGGCAGCAACGCGGCCGTGATCGCCGCCTGCCCGGCACCGTTCCGAGGAGCCGGCGACGCCACCTACTACCCTGCCGACGGTGCGGGCGCTTGCAGCTACCCGGCCGACCCCAGCGATCCCTTCGTGGTCGCGCTCAACAACCCACAGTGGCAGAGCGCGGCGCACTGCGGCGAATGCCTGAAGGTCACCGGGCCACTGGGCAGCGTGGTGGTGCGGGTGGTGGACAAATGCCCCGAGTGCTTCCCCGGCGACGTCGACCTGCACCCCACGGCCTTCGACCAGATCGCCAACCGCGCGCAGGGCCGCGTGGCGGTGCGCTGGGAGCGCGTGGACTGCCCGGTGAGCGGCAACATCGCGATGCGCGTCAAGGACGGCTCCAACCCCTGGTGGCTGGCCCTCATTCCCGACATCCACCGCCAGGGCATCGCCGCCATGAGCGTCGTGATCGACGGCGTGGCCCAGCCCATGCAGCGCATGGACTACAACGCCTTCGTCTACAGCAGCAGCGTCGAGCTCGGTTTTCCGCTGCAGCTGAACCTCACCGGCAGCAGCGGCGAGACCTTCACCGAAACGCTGGCCTCACTGGACGGCTACCAGACCATGGCGCACCAGTTCAGCCCTTGCGACCGCCTGTTCGAGCACGGCTTCAACCCCTGAGCCTCAGCCGCCGAACAGGCGCGCATCCAGCACCAGCGACTCGGGCTTGCCCACCACCACCTCGCCGAAGCGCGGGTGGCCGGGATTGATCAGCAGGTTCCACTCCGAGCGCACCAGGGCGCTGGGCACGCGCAGCGCCAGTTGCCGCGCCGCACGCACCCAGGCGTCGCCGGCACGCTGCACGGCCGCCGCGTAGGGCAGCTTGTCCCAGCCGCGCGGCGGCGTCTCCAGCGTGTCGACGGCGTCTTCCGGCAGGTCGATGGGCAGCAGCACGCGGTCCTCGGGCACGTTGCGCCGATCGCCCACGTGCACCAGCAGCTCCAGGATCGCGGCACTGCGCGCCCAGGCGGCGTAGGCCACGCGCGTACCCTTGGAGTTCCAGCGCCCGCCGTACAGCGCGGCGCCGATGCCCGAGAGCGCGTCGCCCGCCAGGGCGGCAGCGGTGATGCGGTAGACGCGCACGCGGCGACTCAGGCCGTGTCGCCCCAGTGGATGCGTCCGAGCGCCTCTTCCACCGCCTGCGTGCCGGCGTCGGAGTCGAGCAGGGAGAAGGGCGTGCGCTCGCCCAGCGGCGCGCTCGGCGCGGTCAACCAGCGCCGCGCGCGCTCCTCGCTGCCGAGCACGCGCACGGCCTCGGCGGCAATGCGGGCGATGCGCAGTACGCCGTCGGCCTCGCGCGCGCTCAGCGCCGCGCGACCCGCCTTGCGCGTGTGCCAGGTGCGCGCGGCCATGCCGGCCGCCTTGACCACGTCGGCTTCGGGCAGGCCCAGGCGCTGGGTCAGGGTGGCCACGGCACTGGGCATCAGCCGCTCCAGGGTGACCAGTTCGGCCGGCTCCCGGCGCGCCGGCCGCGCGCCGCGCGAATTGCGCCGGAGCTGCAGGTAGTCCACGGCGGAACGGTAGGCGAGCATGCGGCAGCCCTCTGCGGAATGGCGCAAATTGTATGCCGATCGGCAGCCTGCGAGCCAGCGCCGCAGGTGTCTGCGGACGCACCCGGGGGCGCACTGGCTCCTCCCCATCGGCGGCAATTGGCTCGCCCGCGCCGGCCGGGCCGCCGCGGCCCCTCTGCTACAATTCCGCGTCTTTTTGCCCGCCCCGGCGCGGCCCCAATTCACCCCTTCGCAGGAGTCCCCCATGTCCGCTTCGATCCTGAAGGCGCTCGGCCTGACCGAGACCAATTCCGGCACCTACCTCGGCCACGGCGAGTGGTCCAAGACCGACGACGCCGGCGTGCTGGAATCGATCAACCCGAGCAACCACGCGGTCATCGCCCGCGTGCACGCCAGCTCGCCAGCCGATTACGAGACCATCGTCAAGCGCGCGCAGGAGGCCTTCAAGGTGTGGCGCACCACGCCGGCGCCCAAGCGCGGCGAGGCCATCCGTCTGTGCGGCGAGGCGCTGCGCCGGCACAAGGACGCCCTGGGGTCGCTGGTCGCGCTGGAGATGGGCAAGATCAAGCCCGAGGGCGACGGCGAAGTGCAGGAGATGATCGACATCGCCGACTTCGCGGTGGGCCAGAGCCGCATGCTGTACGGCTACACCATGCACTCCGAGCGCCCGGGCCACCGCATGTACGAGCAGTGGCACCCGCTGGGCCTGGTGGGCATCATCAGCGCCTTCAACTTCCCGGTGGCGGTGTGGGCCTGGAACGCTTTCCTGGCGGCCATCTGCGGCGACATCTGCCTGTGGAAGCCCTCGCCCAAGACGCCGCTCTCGGCCATCGCGGCGATCAGGATCTGCAACGACGCGCTGAAGGCCGGCGGCTTCCCCGACCTGTTCTTCCTGTTCAACGACGCCGGCACGCAGCTCGCGCAGACCTTCGTCGACGACGCGCGCATTCCGCTCATCAGCTTCACCGGCTCCACCCAGGTGGGGCGCCTGGTGGGCGAGCGCGTGGCGCGCCGCATGGGCCGCTCGCTGCTGGAGCTGGGCGGCAACAACGCCATCATCCTCGACCAGAGCGCCGACCTGAAGCTCGCCATTCCCGCCATCGTGTTCGGCGCGGTCGGCACCGCCGGACAGCGCTGCACCACTACGCGCCGCCTGTTCGTGCACGAGTCCATCTTTGACGACGTGCTCGCCACGCTGGTCAAGGCCTACAAGCAGGTGGAAGGCAAGATCGGCGATCCGACCGACCCCAAGACCCTGATGGGCCCGCTCAACAGCCAGGCCGGCGTGGCGCAGTACCTCGACGCCATCGCCCAGGCCAAGGCGGCGGGCGGCAAGGTGGAGACCGGTGGCGCCGCGCTCACCGACCGCCCGGGCAACTTCGTCCTGCCCACGATCATCACCGGCCTCAGGAACTCCGACGCCGTGGTGCAGCACGAAACCTTCGCGCCGATCCTCTACGTGATGCCCTTCAAGACGCTGGACGAGGCCATCGCCCTGCAGAACGGCGTGCCGCAGGGTCTGTCCTCGTCGATCTTCACGCAGAACGTGAAGGCAGCCGAGGCCTTCCTCTCGGCGGCGGGCTCGGACTGCGGCATCGCCAACGTCAACATCGGCACCTCGGGCGCGGAGATCGGCGGCGCCTTCGGCGGCGAGAAGGACACCGGCGGCGGCCGCGAGTCCGGCTCCACCGCCTGGCAGGCCTACATGCGCCGCCAGACCAACACCATCAACTACTCCGACGCGCTGCCGCTGGCGCAGGGCATCAAGTTCGAGTTCTGATGGCGCTGCGATGAACGCTACCGTCCGCACCAGTAGCAGCGCGATCGTCAGCCTCGTTTTCGGCGTGCTGGGCTGGTTCGCCCTGCCGCTGGTGGGGGCGATCGTGGCGGTCATCACCGGGCACGCGGCGCGCGCCGAGATCCGGCGCGCGCCACCGGGCACGCTGGACGGTGACGGCCTGGCCCTGGTCGGCCTCCTCCTGGGTTGGGCGAACCTGGCGTTCCTGCTGCTGGTCACGCTGGGAATATTCCTGCTGTTCGGCGGCCTGGCCTTCCTGGCCAAGATCGCCGGTACGCACTGAGGGCCGGGACGGTGTACTCGCTCGCCCGCCCCTTCCTCTTCTGCCTCGATGCCGAGAAGGCGCACGACCTTGGCCTCGCGGCACTGGAAGCCGCCTACCGCACGGGCCTGAATCCACTGCTGGCCTCGCGCCCGGCGCCGCTGCCCACGCGCGTGTTCGGCATCGACTTTCCCAATCCGGTCGGCCTCGCCGCCGGGCTGGACAAGAACGCCGCGCACATCGACGCGCTCGCCGCGCTGGGCTTCGGCTTCATCGAGGTCGGCACGGTCACGCCGCGGCCGCAGCCGGGTAACCCCAAGCCGCGCATGTTCCGCCTGCCCGAGCACGAGGCGGTGATCAATCGCCTGGGCTTCAACAACGGCGGCGTGGACGCCCTGCTGCGCAATGTGGAGAAGGCGACGTTCTCCGGCGTGCTCGGCATCAACATCGGCAAGAACAAGGACACGCCCAACGAGCGCGCGGTAGACGACTATCTGCACTGCCTCGACCGCGTCTACGCGCGGGCAAGCTACGTCACGGTGAACATCTCCTCGCCCAACACGCAGGGCCTGCGCGACCTGCAGGAGGAGGAATCGCTCAAGCGCTTCCTCGGCCGTCTGCGCGAGCGCCAGGAACTGCTCGCCGCCGAGCACGGCAAGCGCACGCCGATGCTGCTGAAGATCGCCCCCGACCTGCGGGAGGAGGAGATGGACGCCATCGCCGAGGTGGTGCTGGCGGCGGGCATGGACGGCCTCATCTGCACCAACACCACGGTGGCGCGCGATGCGGTGGTCGGGGATCGCCACGCCGGCGAAGCGGGCGGACTGTCGGGCCGGCCGGTGTTCGCCCGCTCCACCGCGGTGCTGCGCGGCATGGCGCAGCGCCTCGGCGGCAAGCTGCCGCTGGTGGGGGTGGGCGGCATACTCGACGGCAGCGACGCCGTGGCCAAGATCGCGGCGGGCGCGAGCCTGGTGCAGTGCTACACGGGCCTCGTCTA
Organism: Rhodanobacteraceae bacterium; assembly: GCA_035370085.1. Lineage (GTDB taxonomy): Bacteria > Pseudomonadota > Gammaproteobacteria > Xanthomonadales > Rhodanobacteraceae > Tahibacter. The sequence continues at coordinate 6,318 of DAOOVM010000063.1, forward strand.
CCGCGGACCCGCCCTGGCGGGCGCGTGCGTGGAGGCGCTGCGCACGGCGGAGCGGCGCGCGTGAGCCTGGTGCCGGCGTCGATCCTGCAGGGCGACGGCTACAGCGTGGTGGAGGACGCCGCGCTGGAGGGCCGCAACACCTTCCGCGTGCCGGCCCGGGCCGAGTTGCTCATCGACGTGCGCCGTCCCGCAGCGCTGGCCGAGGTGCTCGCCTTTCCCTATGTGCGCGGCAAGCCGCTGCTGGTGCTGGGCGAAGGCAGCAATCTGCTGTTCACCCGCGACTGGCCCGGCGTGGTACTGACACTCTCGGCGCCCGGTATCGAGGTGCTGGAGGGCGACGGCACGGGCGCGCGCGTGCGCGCGCAGGCCGGCGAGAACTGGAACGATTTCGTGCGCTGGTCGCTGGCCCGCGGCTATGTCGGCCTGGAAAACCTGGTGCTGATTCCCGGCAGCGTGGGCGCCGCGCCGATCCAGAACATCGGCGCCTACGGCCGCGAGGTGCGCGAGTTCATCGTGGCGGTCGAGGCCTGGGATCGCCAGACCGACACGCTGGTGCGACTCGACAACGCCGCGTGCGCCTTCGCTTACCGCGATTCGCTGTTCAAGCGCAGCGGCGAGCGCTATATCGTCATCGGCGTGGAGTTCTGGCTGCCGCGCCACGGCGAGCTGCGCACGGACTACGCCGGCGTGGCCGCCGAGTTGGCGGCCCTGGGCGAGGCGCCCAGTGCGCCCGCCGTGGCCGAGGCCATCGCCCGGCTACGCACGCGCAAGCTGCCCAATCCGGCCCTGATCGGCAACGCCGGCAGCTTCTTCAAGAATCCCGTCGTGACGCAGGCCGAGGCCGCGGCGCTGCAGCGCGCCCACCCGGACCTGCCCGTGTACCCGGCAGGCGCCGAGCGGGCCAAGCTGTCGGCCGCCTGGCTGATCGAGGCGCAGGGATTCAAGGGCCTGCGCGAGGGCGATGCCGGTGTCTCGGCGCAGCACGCGCTGGTGCTGGTCAACCACGGCCGCGCCACCGGAGCGCAGATCTGGGCCCTGGCCGAGCGCATCCGTCGCCAGACGCAGGCGCGCTTCGGCGTGCGGCTCGAGCCCGAGCCGCGCATCCTCTGAGCACGCGCCGACGGCACAGCAGCCGTCGCAGGGCCCGGATCGACACAGTCGGACCATCGTCACAGCCGCTGCGCCTTGCGCCTGTTACGGTGGGGCTCCCGAAAGCCGCGGATGCCCACCATGACCGCCGCCCCCTCCTCGCTTGCCACGCGCCGGAGTCTCCTCGGCGCTCTCGCTGCCGCGGCCGGCCTCGCCCCGACCGGAGCGCTCGCGCTGCGCCGCCCGGGCAAGCCGCCGCTGCGCGACGCCGCGCTCACCGACGCGGCGGCCGCGATTCCCACGCCGCCGGCGCTGGTGCGCTGGCTGCAGAAGGCCAGCTTCGGCTACACCCAGGCCGAGTACACGCGCCTGCTCTCCCTGGGCGGCAGCGACGACGCGCGCTGGCAGGCCTGGGTGACCGAGCAGCTCAATCCCGGTGCGATCGGCGACAGCGCCTGCGACTCGCGCCTGGCCTCGGCCGCCTATCTGACGCTGGGCAAGTCGCTCACCCAGCTGTGGAGCGACCACCACGCCGACACGACCAACTACTACAACCGCATGCTGCCCGTGGCGGAGAGCGAATGCGCCACGCTGCTGCGCGCCACCTACAGCAAGCGCCAGCTGTACGAAGTGCTGGTGGACTTCTGGCACGACCATTTCAGCGTCATGGGTTGGGACTACAACGGCGGTCCCGTGTTCGTGCACTACGACCGCGACGTGATCCGGCCCAACGTGCTGGGCAATTTCCGCAGCTTCCTGGAAGCGGTGGCCAAGTCCACCACCATGCTGTACTTCCTCAACAACTCATCCAATACCGCCGGCCAGCCGAACGAGAACTACGCACGCGAACTGTTCGAGCTGCACGGCCTGGGCGCCGAGAACTACTACGGCCTGCTGCACCAGAACCAGGTGCCGGCCGATCCCGGCAATCCGGCCATTCCGGCCGGGTACTGCGACGACGACGTGTACGAGGCGGCGCGGGCCTTCACCGGCTGGACGGTCAAGGACGGCCACTGGCCCTACACCAGCGACAACGACGGCACCTATATCTACCGCTCGGGCGACCACGACGCCGGCATCAAGAACGTGCTCGGTGTGCACATGTACTACAACCAGCCCAACGAACTGGACGGCAAGCAGGTGCTGGACGCCATCGCCTCGCATCCGGGCTGTGCGCGCTTCATCGCGCGCAAGCTGTGCCGCCGCTTCGTGGTCGATGAGCCCAGCAGCACCCTGGTGGACACCATCGCCAACCTGTTCCAGTCGACCTGGCAGGCGTCCGACCAGCTGCGCCAGGTCACCCAGGCCATCCTGCTCTCGACCGAGTTCAAGCAGAGCTGGGGCGGCAAGATGAAGCGCCCGGCCAACGCCTTCGTCAGCGCCCTGCGCGGGCTCGGCGCCGATTTCACGCCGCGCCCGGACAACACCACGACCTACACGCCCACCGAGGAATTGCTCGGCCGCACCCAGGCGGCGGGGCACCGCCTGTTCTACTGGCCGGCACCGAACGGTTACCCCGACCGCCTGCAGGCCTGGAGCAGCAGCGGAGCCCTCGGCATGACCTGGCGCCTGCTCTCGCGCCTGCCCGAAGTCCACCAGGACGACGCCTACAACGGCAGCAAGCCGCTGCTGATCGACGTGCTGGGCCAGACCACCGCCGCGGTGGGAACGCAGGCCACGGCAAGCGCCATCGTCGGCTACTGGTGCGACCGCCTGCTCGGTCCGGGCTTCCGCCCGGAGCCGACCTACAGCACGGTGGTGGCGTTCATGCAGCAGAACGCCGCCGCCGCCGAAGCGCTTGACCTGAGCAAGGACGAGTGGCACGGCGGCACCACGCCGGACCTCAAGCGCCACTACACGCAGCAGCGCCTGCGCACCGCCGTGGGCCTGCTGATGCTCAGCCCCGACTTCCTGCGCCGCTGAGGAGCACGCCATGAACCCCTTCAATCGACGCGAATTCCTCAAGCGCGGCGCTGCCGCGACGGTCCTCGCCGGCAGCGGCGTGCGCCTGGGCTTCGCCGCGGGCGAGGCGGCCACGCAGAACGTGCTGCTCATCGTGTTCCAGCGCGGCGCCTGCGACGGCCTGTCGCTGCTGCCCCCGGCGGCTGCCAGTCCGGACCGCGCCGCCTACGAGCAGAATCGCGCCACGGCGGCCAACGGCGGCACGCGCATCCCCACCAGCGGCACCGGCGCCCTGCTCACCCTGCCCAACACCGGCGGACGCTGGGGCCTGCATCCGCGCGCGTCCGGACTGTACAACCTGTACCAGTCCGGCCACCTGGCGGCCGTCGTGGCCGCCGGCATGCCGCCGCCGGTCACGCGCAGCCACTTCGACGCGCAGAAGACCATGGAACTGGGCACTCCGGGTCAGCAGAGCGTCGGCGCCGGCTGGCTGACGCGACACCTGCTCAGCGCCGGCCTGCCGGCCTCGGTGCCGGTGCCGGCGGTGTCCATGGGCAGCATCACCGCCACCAGCCTGCTTTCCTCCGCCGACGCCATCACCATGAACAGCGGGGCGGACTACCGCCTGGATGCGGCGGCCTGGGGCTGGAACTCGGCCGACAACTACGGCGCCTCCGTGCCCACCGGCTTCAAGGGACTGGTGGAGACGCTGCCGCAGCTATGGACGGGCGACAGCGTGCTGGAGGCGGCCGGGCGCGACGCGCTGGCCGCGCTGGCGCAACTGCGCCCGCTGGACTTCGACCTGTACGACCCGACCAACCACCCCAACGGCTACCAGCCCGCCGGCGGCGCCAACTACGGCAGCAGCAGCTTCGGCATGCAGCTGCGCAACGTCGCGCAGATGATCAAGGCCAACCTCGGGCTCAACGTCGCCACGATCGACATCGGCGGCTGGGACACGCATCAGTCGCAGGGCAATCCGGCCAACAGCTACGACAACTTCGGCAATCAGGTGCAGACGCTGTCGGAGGGGTTGAGCGCCTTCTACACCGACCTTGCCGCCAGCGCGACCAACTACATGACCCGGGTCAGCGTGGTGGTCATGACCGAGTTCGGCCGACGCGTGCGCGAGAACTCCAGCGGCGGCACCGACCACGGCTACGGCAGCGTGATGCTGGTGCTGGGCGGCAGCGTCAACGGTGGCCAGGTGTACGGCAATTTCCTCGGCCTGGATCAGGTCAACCTGTTCGAGTACGCCGACGTGCAGGTCACCACCGACTACCGCCGCGTGCTGTCCGAGGCACTGATCCGGCGCCAGGGCAACCCCAACATCTACTACGCCTTCCCCGGCTACGCCGGCTACAGCCCGCTCGGCATCTTCCAGGGCAGCGACCTGCCTGCGTCCGATTTCGACCGCATCTTCGCCAACGGCTTCAATTGAGCGGCGGCCGCCGCGCGCGTCGTGCCGGCCAGCCTAGGCCTCGCGCTGGACGTGGCGCAGCACCGGCCGCTCCAGCGCGATCCAGGTGCACCACGACAGCAGCAGGGTCGCTGCGGTCACGGCAGCCAGCAGTCCCCAGGCGCCAAGGCCGTCGACCCTGCCAAGTTCGGTGAACACCAGGAAATGCCAGAGATAGACTCCGTAGCTGAGGTGCCCGCCCAGGCGCAGCACCGCAGCACTGCGGGTGCCGCTGCGCAGGGGCAGGAGTGCGCAGCCGAAGGCCAGACTCGCCGCGCCCAGGGCCACCCCGCTGCGCATCACCAGCGCATACACCGGCTCGTTCCACAGCGCCTGGGCGAGCATGCGCCGCGAGGTCTCCAATCCCAGCAGCAGCAGCACGGACAGGCCCACGGCCATCAGCAGAAGGCAGGCCGCCGCGCCCGGCCGGGGCGGCTGCGGGCGCGCCAGCGCAATCGACGCCGCCACGCCCAGGCCGAAGCTGTCGAGCAACCCCGGCGTCTGCGCGATGGCGTGCGCCCACAGGCCCGAGTCGTCCACGCCCGCCGCCCGCAGCAGCGCGTAGGCGGCGACTCGGTAGGCCAGGGCGATCGCTACACTGGCCGCGGCCACGCGCAGCGCGCCCTGCCGCGCCAGCCAGGGCGTAGCCAGCATCAGTAGCGCATACAACTGCATCTCGACAGCAAGCGACCAACTCGGTGGATTGATGCTGACGATCGTCGCCGGCCACAGGTTGTGCAGGAAGGCAAGGTGCGCCGCCAATTGGAACAGTGCGTCGACGCCAACCGGCCGCGGCGGCAGCAGCAACCAGCAGGCCAGGCCGGTCAGCAGGTACAGCGGCCCGATGCGCGCCCAGCGCTGCCGCGCGAATGCCGAGCGGAAGGCCGTGCCCTCGCGGCGGAAGCGGGCCAGCGCCGACTGTCCGACCACCAGACCGCTGATGGCGAAGAACACGTCGACGCCAACCCAGCCGCAGCGGATCCACGCCAGCGGACCGCTCGCGGGAACATCGGCCCAGGCATTGCGTCCCATCACGTGGTAGGACAGCACGCTCAAGGCCGCGAAGATGCGCAGGCCGTCGAGGCCTGCGAAATACGGTGCGACGCGCGAACTCATGGGGGACCGGCGATGGCAGGAGGCGCGTTGCCGCACCGGGAGGGACCACCAGGCGCGCAGGCCGCGGGCGATGCGGCGTGGCCAGGGCTGGCGGCGGCGAAGCGCGCAGTCTGCCGAAATCGGCGCCGCTTGCAAGGCGAAGCGAGCGTCGGGCCGATCGCTCGGGGACAGGGGCGGGCCGGCGCAGGGTCGAGACTGGCATAGGCTCCGCACCGCGGCTAGGCTGGAGCGGACATTCCTGCTGCCGCCGCCATGATCCGACCGCGTGACCTGGGTTACCTGTGCGTGCTGGTGGTGCCGGCGCTGCTGCCGGCCGCGGCGGGCATGATCGCCGCGGGCGCGCCGGCCGCAGCGGCGGGCTGGTTCCCCCTGCTGTTCCTCTTCGTCCTTGTGCCGCTGGCAGACTGGCTCCTCGGCCCCGATGCGCACAACCCGTCCGAGACCGAGGCGCCCAGGCTGGAGTCGGCCCTGGCCTACCGCGCCCTCACCTGGCTGGTGCTGCCGCTGTGGCTGACGCTGCTGGGCTGGTCGCTGCGCTACGCGACCACGCAGGCGCTGCCGCCCGCGGCGCTCGTCGGCTGGCTGCTCTCGACTGGGGTGATC
>DAOOVM010000064.1:0-12394 GCA_035370085.1 Rhodanobacteraceae bacterium
GGTCGGATAGACCGGTGTCAGGCGTTCCTCGGTGGTTGCCTCGGCGCCATCGGGCAGCGACTGGTACTGCGGATGGACCATTTCCAGCCCCTGTGCACCGTGGCGGACTTCGCCAAAGCAGCGCAGGCGCAGGCCGGGCCGCAGCGCGTCCGCCTGGGCCCCGCGGAAGTGGAAAAAACGCAGCACGAGAGTCTGGTGCGTGGCATCGGCGATGGCCACGCGCAGTTGCGGGCGATAGCGGAAGCCGCGCTCCACCGCCTCGATCCGCCCCTCCACCTGGGCGCTCTCGCCGGCGCGCAGTTCAGCGATGGGCGTGACCCGGGTGCGATCCTCGTAGCGCAGCGGCAGGTGGAACCACAGGTCCTGCACGCGCGCCAGGCCCAGCCGATGCAGCGCCGCACGCAGGACCGGCCCCTGCCCGGCCAGTTCCTCCACGGGCGCCAGGCCGGCATCCGTCAGTGCGGATAGCGTGACCGGATCGGGAGGGGCGGGACGGCCCATGGCGGAGTCCGGACGCGGCCGGCGCGGCGCGGTACGGCGCGCTCGGCGCGGTCAATCCAGCACGAGGATGCCGTCGATCTCGACCTGCGCACCGCGCGGGAGGGCGGAGACCTGCACCGTGGCGCGCGACGGATAGGGCTCGCGGCAGTACTCCGCCATCACCGCGTTGACCGCGGCGAAATCACCCAGATCGGTGAGGAAGATGGTCACCCGGACCAGCTGGTCCAGGCTCCCGCCGGCCTCGGCGCAGACCGCCTTGAGGTTCTCGAAGACCCGGCGCGCCTGGACGGTGATGTCACCCTCCACCAACTGCATGGTGGCGGGATCCAGCGGGATCTGGCCCGACAGGTACACCGCACCGCCGGCTGCCACGGCCTGCGAATACGGCCCGATGGCCTTGGGGGCGAGGTCGGTGGCGATGATGCGGCGGGACATGGCGGCTCCGGGCGAACGGGGGTGGGCCGCAGAGGGTAAGCAGTCCGCCGCCGCCTGGGCAACCGCGGACGCTAGACCGGATGACGGTACACCCCGTGCACCACGGCAAGGCGGCGCACGCGGCGCATCACGTCGGCCAGGTGCTTGCGGTTGCGCACCTCGATGGTGAAGACCATGTAGGCGGAGATGGCGCCGCGCCCCTGGTACTCCACGTTCTCGATGTTGGACTCGCTGGCGGCGATGGCCGCCGCCACCGAGGCGAGCACGCCGGGCTTGTTGTCCACCTCGGCGCGCAGCTCGACGCGGTAGTCGCCGCTCACCGCGTCGTCCCATTCCATCTCGATGCAACGCTCGGGCAACTTGCGGAACTCGGCCACGTTCGGGCACTCGGCGCGGTGCACCACAATGCCCTTGCCCGACGACAGGAAGCCCATGATCGCGTCGCCGGGCAGCGGGTGGCAGCAGTTGGCGAAACTCAGCACACCGCGCTCGCCCCCGCTGATGCGGATCTTCTCGCTGCGACGCCCGCGCCCCTTGCGCGTGGTGGCAAGGCCGCCCTTGAGCGTCACCAGTTGCACGGCCACCTGATCGGGCATGCGGTTGCCCAGGGCGATGTCCGCCAGCAGCTCCTCCAGGCGCTTGAGCTTGTTGTCGGCCAGGTAGCGGTCGAGCAGGGCGACGGGGATGCTCTCCAGGGACACGTCCACGGCATCCAGCGCGCGATCCAGCATGCGGTGACCGAGCTCCACCGCGTCCTCGTGCTGCAGGCGCTTCAAGTGGTGCCGGATCGCCGTGCGCGCCTTGGCCGACACCACCCATTCCAGCCACTGCGGATGCGGCTGCGCCGACGGCGCGGTGATGACCTCCACCGTCTGGCCGCTGGTCAGTCGCGTGCGCAGCGGCGCCAGCTTCTTCTCCACGCGCGCCGCGACGGCATGCGAGCCGACGTCGGTGTGCACGGCGTAGGCGAAGTCCAGCGCGGTCGCATTGCGCGGCAGGGCGAGGATGCGTCCCTTGGGCGTGAACAAGTAGACATCGTCGGGAAACAGATCGACCTTGACGTTCTCCAGAAACTCCAGCGACGAGGCCGTGCGCGACTGGCTGTCCACCAGGCCCTCGACCCACTCCCGTGCGCGCGACTGCGCCGCGTTGGCCGGCGCGGTGTCGGACTTGTAGGTCCAGTGCGCGGCCACGCCGCGTTCCGCCACGGCGTCCATCTCCTCGGTGCGGATCTGGATCTCGATGGGCGCACCGAAGGGGCCGAACAGGACGGTGTGCAGGGACTGGTAGCCGTTCGCCTTGGGAATTGCCACGAAGTCGCGGAAGCGCCCGTCCAGCGGCTTGTACAGGCCGTGCACCGCTCCCAGGGCGTGGTAACAGTGCATCACGTTGTCGGTGACGACGCGAAAGCCGTACACATCCATCACCTGGGCGAAGGACTTGTGTTCCTGACGCATCTTCACGTAGATGCTGTACGGCGACTTGATGCGGCTCACCACGCGCGCAGGAATGCCCTCCTGCGCCAGACGCGCCGACAGCGCCGCTTCGATCTTGCCCATGGCCTCGCGACGATTGCCCAGCGCACTCTTGATGCGCGCCTCGATCACGCGGAAGCGGTCGGGGTACAGGGCGCGAAAACCCAGCTCCTGCAGCTCGGCCTTGAAGCGGTTCATGCCCAGGCGCTGGGCGATGGGCGCGTAGATGTCGAGGGTCTCGCGCGCGATGCGGCGGCGCGACTCCGCTTCCTTGGCGCCGAGCGTGCGCATGTTGTGCAGGCGGTCGGCCAGCTTGATCAGTACCACGCGCAGATCGCGCGCCATGGCCAGCAGCATCTTGCGGAAGCTCTCGGCGTCCGCCTCCTGGCGGCTGCGGAAGCGCACCTTGTCGAGCTTGGTGACGCCGTCCACGAGGTCGGCGACCGTGGCGCCGAACTCGGCGCTGAGGCGCTCGGCCGTGAGCGGGGTGTCCTCGAGCGTGTCGTGCAGGATCGCGGCGATGATGGTCTCGGCATCGAGGCCCAGGTCGGCCATGATCGACGCCACCGCGATCGGGTGGGTGATATAGGGCTCGCCGCTCTTGCGCGTCTGGCCGGCGTGGGCCTCGGCCCCGAGCACGTAGGCGCGCTCCACCCGTGCCACCTGCTCGGCCGGCAGATAGGTGGCCAGCTTTTCCGTGAGCGCGCGGACGTAGGCGGGGGGCTCGCTCGCCGTCGGCGCCTGCAGCAGGGCCGCGTCCACGCGCGTCACTCCCGGGCGGCGGTCAGGCCGCCCCGTCGCGTCGGCGGGCGCGGATCGTCCTCAAAGGTCGTCGCCGCCCTTGAAGTCGTCGTCCACCTCCGCCGCTGCCCATTCCAGCGCCTCGCGTTCGGCGCGCGCCTTCTCCTGACGCTCGATCTCGTCGATCAAGGCCTGGTCGACGCGGCGGTCGGCGATCTCGCGCAGGGCGAGCACGGTGGGCTTGTCGTTGTCGGTGCTGACCATCGACTCGGCGCCCTTGGCAAGCTGGCGCGCGCGCTTGGTCGCCATCAGCACGAGTTCGAAGCGGTTGTCGACCACCTGCAGGCAGTCTTCCACGGTGATCCGGGCCATAAAACTCAACCTCTAAAAAAATCAGGCCTTTATCGGCTGACTGACATTCTAGCCGGGGCCTTTTGTGCAGCGCAAACTACAACACCTGCGCCGCGCCCGCCGGCCGGCCGCCCTGCACCGCCCGCCCGCGGTCCACCGCGGCGCCTGCACGGCACGGGGCAGACTTGATATTGTCCGCGCCAACGCCATGTCGGCCCGCCCGGACCCCGCCGCGTCGACGCAGGAAGCCCCACGCATGACGTTTCCCATCCGAATCAAGCCGCTGCGCCGCGCGATCCTGACCGCTGCTGTCGTGCTGCTGGCCGGCTGCAGCATCGCCAAGCCGCGCACCGACGACCCCTGGGAGAAGTGGAACCGCAAGGCCTACGCGTTCAATGACGCCATGGACCGGGCGGTGATCCGCCCGGTGGCCATGGGCTACCGCAAGGTCACCACGCCCAACATGCGGCGCGTGGTCAGCAACTTCTACACCAACGTGCGCACGCCCGTGACGATGGTGAACGATCTGCTGCAGGGCAATCCGCGCGGCTTCTTCCAGAGCACGGGGCGCTTTGTGGTCAATACCACGCTGGGCTTCCTCGGCTTTTTCGACCCCGCCAGCGAACTCGGCCTGCCCCTGGACGAGCAGGACTTCGGCGTGACCCTGGCCAAATGGGGCGTTCCCGACGGCCCCTACCTCGTGCTGCCCTTCATCGGCTCCACCAGCGGCCGCGACGTTTTCCGCCTGCCGGTGGATTACTGGTTCGATCCGCTGTCCTGGTACGCCAGGGAGAATGACTTCCGCTACGAGGCCCAGCGCCTGCCGACCTGGTTCTACCTGGTCACGCTGCGTTCCCGCGGCGTGGATGCAGAGGGCCTGCTGGAAGGGGTCTACGATCCCTACGTGTTCTACCGCGACGCCTATCGCCAGCGCCGCCTGTACGACATCTACGACGGCAACCCGCCGCTGGAGATCATCCAGCAGATGCAGGGGGTCGACCAGAATTTCGATCCGGAAGAACTGCTGGAAGAGCAACAGAAGTACGAACACAAGGACGGCGCCACGCACGGCTGAGCCGCGCCGGGACGATCCCCGTCGCTCAGCCCGCCTCCAGGCCGAGCAGCGATTCCACCTCGCCGAGGTGGGCAAGCGCGCGCAGACCCGCAGGCACCCCGCGCAATCGCACCGAGCGCCCGGCCGCGCGGCCTTCCGCCGCCAGCGCGAGCAGTACGGCCAGGCCGGCGCTGTCGGCGCGGCTCACCCCCGCCAGGTCGAGAATCGGCGCCGCATGCGCGGCCAACGCCGCGCGGATGCGCTGCAGGCAGGCCGCGGCGTTGCCAAACACCAGTTCCCCGCTGAGGGCGAACGTGTCCGCTGCCGCAGCCTCGATGCGCAATTCCGCCGGCGCGCTCACTGCTGTTTGGCGTTCTTTTCGAGGCTGTCCAGCGCCTTGTCGCCCTGCGTCTCCAGCCGCGTGGTGAGCGCTTCCACGCTCGACTTCTGGATCTCCGCCGCCACCTGGTTGCGGTAGTTGGTGACGTAGGAGATGCCCTCGATGATGACGTCGTAGGCCTTCCACTCGCCATCCTTGGTCTTGCGGAAGGCGTAGTCGACCGGCACCCTCTTGCCGTCGTCGAGCACCACTTCGGTACGCACCAGCGAGCGCTTGTCGTTGAGCTCGCCCTTGAAGGGCAGCACGTTGACGCGACCACGGGTGTAGTTGAGCAGCCCCTCGGCATAGCGGTGCGAAATGGAGTTGTAGAAGGCCCGGGCGAAGCGCGCGCGCTGTTCCGGCGCGGTGCTGCGCGCATACTGGCCGAGCACCAGGATGGAGGCGTAGTCGATGTCGAAGTGCGGCAGCACGATGCCGTCGATGAGCTTGATCAGCGCATCCTGGTCCTTGCGCAGTTCATCCTTGCGACCCTCCAGCGATTTCGCCAGCTCGTCGGCGATACCCTGCACCACCGCATTGGGCTCGACCGGCGCCGCCGGCAGGGGCAGCGCGGATGCGGCGAGGACGAGGGCCAACAGGAAACTCAACACTCGGGACATGGCGGACTCCTTCTCACTTGCCCGAGGCCGGGGGCACGGCTTCGGGCGAATCGTTCTTGCCGGCGGCGCCCTTCTCCGGCCCGTTGCCGCCGACGAGATACTTGCCGATCAGCTCTTCCAGCTGGATGGCGTTCTGCACCAGCACCACCTCGTCGCCGTCCTTGAAGTAGTCGGGCGAGCCACCCGGCTGCAGGCCAACGTACTGGTCGCCCAATAAACCGCTGGTGAAGATCGCCGCGGCGGAATCGTCCGGCAGTTGCTGGTAACGCTTGTCGATGGACAGGGTGACCAGCGCATCGAGCCGGTCCGGCTCGAACTGGATGCCACTGACCGTGCCGATGCGCACGCCGGCGACCTTCACCGGCGCGCGCAGCTTGAGTTGGCCCACGTTGGTGAAGCGCGCCTTCAGCGCGTAGCTTGGCCCCTGGTCGAAATTGGCCAGCGACGTGGTCTGCGTGGCGAGGTAGCCGAGCGCGGCGAAACCGAGCAGGATGAACAGGCCGGTGCCAATTTGGAAATGGCGGCGTTGGGTCACAGGAGGGCCCTCGTTACATCAGGAATGCGGTGAGGATGAAGTCCAGCGCCAGGGTCAGGATCGACGAGGCGACCACGGTGCGGGTCGTGGCATAGGCCACGCCCTCGCTGGTCGGCGGCGTGGTGTAGCCCTGGAAGGTGGCGATCAGAGTGACGACGGCGCCGAATGCAGCGCTCTTCCACACGCCGTTGAGCACGTCGTCCCACAGCTCCACGTTGGCCGTCATGTTGGACCAGAAGGTGCCGTTGTCGAGGCCAAGCCAGGTGACGCCGACCACGTGCGCGCCGGCGATGCCCAGTGCGTTGAACACGCAGGCCAGCAGCGGCATGGCGACGATGCCGGCGAGGAAGCGCGGCGAGACCACGTAGGCCATGGGATCGACCGCCATCATCTCCATGGCGGCCAACTGGTCGGTCGCACGCATGAGACCGATCTCGGCGGTGATCGAGGTGCCGGCGCGGCCGGCGAACAGCAACGCGGTCACCACCGGACCGAGTTCGCGGTACAGCGACAGGGCGACGACCGTGCCCAGGGCCCCCGTACCGCCGAAGATCGACAGCGTGTGGTAGAGCTGCAGGCCCAGCACCATGCCCACGAAGAGGCCGCAGGTGACGATGATGGTGAGGCTCATCGCCCCCACGAACCAGATCTGCCGCACCGTCTCGCCGAGGTAGCGCAGGCTGGCCGGCAGCGCCCGCAGGATGGCGAGGAAGAACAGGCCGCCGTCGCCCACTTGCGCCAGCGCATCGGCGACGTAGCCCAGGCGTCGGGAAGCCGCGCTCACGGGGCCGCCCCGAAGCCGAGATCGGCGGCGTAGTCGCGTGCCGGGTAGTGGAACGGCACGGGCCCGTCGGCCTCACCGCCGAAGAACTGCCGCGTCCAGTCGGTCTCGCCGCGCGACAGCGCCTGCGGCGTACCGTGAGCGACGATCTTGCCGGCGGCGATGAGATGCACCTGGTCCGCCACCCGGCTCACCGCGGACAGCTCATGCGCGACCAGGATACTGGTGAGGCCGAGCGTGTGGTTGAGTGTGCGGATCAGCTTCAGCACCTGGTTGAGCGCGATCGGATCGAGCCCGACGAAGGGCTCGTCGTAGATCAGCAGCATCGGGTCGCGCACGATGGCGCGCGCCAGGGCAACACGCCGCGCCATGCCGCCCGACAGCTCGCTCGGCACGAGCTCAGCCGCGCCGCGCAGACCCACGGCCTGCAGCTTGGTCAGGACGATGTTGCGCACCAGCGCCTCGGGCAGCCGCAGGTGCTGACGCAGCGGAAAGGCCACGTTCTCGAACACCGTGAAGTCGGTGAGCAGGGCCGAGTTCTGGAACAGATAGCCGATGCGCTCGCGCAGATCGAACAGTTCTGCCCGCGGCAGGCGCACCACGTCGTGGCCGTCGACCAGGACTTCGCCGGCGTCGGGCTTGAGCTGGCCCGTGATGTGGCGCAACAGGGTGGTCTTGCCGGTGCCGCTGGGCCCCATCACCGCCGTCACGCTGCCGCGCGGGATGTCGAGATCCACGCCGTCGAAGATGGTCTTGCCGCCGAGCACGGTCTTCAGCCCGCGAATGCGCACAAGGGCGTCGACCGTGGCGGCGGATTGGGCGGAAGCGGAGTTCATACGTGGGGCGCAGGGGCCGGCGCGGAGGACGCGCTACCTTACCCGAGCCGCCCGGGCGCGGAAAGCGCGCAGCAGCGGGAGTTCAGGCGCGTTTCATGCCCGGCACCGACGCCTCAGTCCGGCGCGCGCAGTAGGTCGTCGAGCAGCGCGGCGTGGCGGCACAGCTGGTTGGAACTGCGCAGGCGCTGCGCGGCGACGATGGCCAGCAGGTCGCCGAGCGCATCCTCGAAGCGGTCGTTCACCACGAGGTAGTCGAACTCGGCGGCGTGGGCGCTGTCCTCGCGCGAATCCGCCAGGCGCCGCGCGATCACCGCCTCGCTGTCCGAGGCGCGAGCGCGCAGGCGCCGCTCCAGCTCGCGCCGTGACGGCGGCAGGATGAACACGCTGACGCTGCCTGCCACCTGAGCGCGCACCTGGCGCGCGCCCTGCCAGTCGATTTCCAGCAGCACGTCGCTGCCGGCGGCGAGCGCATCGAACACGGGCTTGCGCGCCGTGCCCTTGAGGTCGCCGTGCACCACGGCGTGCTCGAAGAACTCGCCGCGCTCGACCATCAGCTCGAATACGGGACGCGAGACGAAATGGTAATGCACGCCGTCGACTTCGCCTGGACGCGGCGGGCGCGAGGTGTAGGACACCGACAGCTGGATGCCGCGCTCGCGCTCCAGCAGGGCGCGGGTCAGGCTGGTCTTGCCGGCACCCGAGGGCGCCGCGACGATGAATAGCGTGCCGCTCATGGCCTACTCGATGTTCTGCACCTGCTCGCGCATCTGCTCGATCAGCACCTTGAGCTCCACCGCGACCTGGGTGGTGCGCTGATCGACCGACTTCGAGCCCAGCGTATTGGCCTCGCGGTTGAATTCCTGCATGAGGAAATCGAGGCGGCGGCCGTTGGCGTCGGCGAGTTGCAGGATGCGCCGCGCTTCGACGATGTGCGAGGTGAGACGGTCCAGCTCCTCGTCCACGTCGATGCGCGACAGGGCGAGCACGAGTTCCTGCTCAAGACGGCCCGGATCGGCCGGTTGCTTCAGGTCGGCCAGACGCTGCTCCAGCCGCGCGCGCAGGCCGGCGCGGATCTCCGGCAGCCACTGGCGCACCTGCGCCACGCAGCGCTCGATGCCGTCGAGGCGTTCACGCAGGAAACCGCCGAGGCGCTCGCCCTCGCGTCCGCGCGTGGCGACCATGTCGTCGAGGGCGGCATCCAGCACCTCCAGGGCCGCCTGCTGCAGCGCCTGCGCGTCGAAGGCCGGTTTGACCAGCACGCCGTCCATGCCGAGCAGGCCAACCAGGTCCACGCCGATCTGCGGAAACCGCGCCTGCACCTGGCGCGCGGCGAGCGCCAGCTGGTCGAGCATGGCCTCGTTCACCTGCAGCGCCTGCGCGGTGCCGGCGTCGCCGCGCAGGCGCAGGCTCACGTCCACCTTGCCACGGCTCAGCCGCGCCGCGATGCGTTCGCGCAGGGCCGACTCCACCGCCCGCAACTCGTCCGGCAGGCGCGGGCTCAGTTCCAGGTAGCGGTGGTTGACCGAGCGCAGCTCGCAGCTCAGCACCCCCAGCGGCGTGGCGCGCTCGGCGCTGGCGTAGGCGGTCATGCTTCGGAGCATGGTCGGTCCGGAAGGAGTAAAGGGCGGCAATGGTAAACTCCGCGCCCCTTTTTCCAAAGCGCGCCGCCGCATCGCCCATGAACAGCTCTGCCCGCCCCTCCGGCCGCGCCCCCGACCAGCTCCGCCCCGTCAGCCTGCAGCGCCGCTACACGCGCCACGCGGAGGGCTCGGTGCTGGTGAGCTTCGGCGACACGCGCGTCTTGTGCACCGCCAGCGTGGAGGAGAAAGTCCCGGCCTTCCTGCGCGGCAAGGGCGAGGGCTGGATCACCGCCGAGTACGGCATGCTGCCGCGCGCCACCGCCGAGCGCACGCAGCGCGAAGCCGCCCGCGGCGGCCAGGGCGGCCGCACCATGGAGATCCAGCGCCTCATCGGCCGCTCCCTGCGTGCCTGCGTCGACCGCAACGCCCTGGGCGAGCGCACCATCACGCTGGACTGCGACGTGCTGCAGGCCGACGGCGGCACGCGCACCGCCGCCATCACCGGCGCCTATGTCGCCCTCATGGACGCCATCAACGGCCTGAAGGCGCGCAATCTGCTCAAGCGCGACCCGGTGTTCGGCGCCGTGGCCGCCGTGTCGGTCGGCATCTATCGCGGCACACCGGTGCTCGACCTCGATTACGCCGAGGACTCCGCCTGCGACACCGACATGAACGTGGTCATGAACGACGGCGGTGGCTTCATCGAGCTGCAGGGCACGGCCGAAGGCCACGCCTTCCGCCGCGACGAGCTCGACGCGCTGCTGGCCCTGGCGCACAAGGGCGTGGCGGAACTGTGCGCCCTGCAGCGGACCGCGCTGACCGCGTCGGCCTGAGCGGCGTCACGGCACGCGCCATGCAGCGCATCGTGATGGCCAGCAACAACCGCGGCAAGCTCGCCGAGTTGCGCGCGCTGCTCGCCGATCGCGGCTTCGAGCTCGTCGCCCAGGCCGATCTCGGCATCGCCGACGCCGAGGAAACCGGCGCCACCTTCGTGGAGAACGCCCTGCTCAAGGCGCGCCACGCCAGCCGGGCCGCCGGCCTGCCCGCCCTGGCCGACGACTCCGGCCTGTGCGTGGACGCGCTGGGCGGTGCGCCGGGCCTGCATTCGGCGCGCTACGCCGGCACGCACGGCAACGATGCGGCCAACATCGCGCGGCTGCTCGAGGCCCTGCGCGACGTGCCCGGCACCCATCGCAACGCCCACTTCCACTGCAGCCTCGTGCTGCTGCGCCACGCTGCCGATCCCGATCCGCTCATCGCCCAGGGCCGCTGGCACGGCCGCGTACTGACCGCCCCGCGCGGCAGCGGCGGGTTCGGCTATGACCCGGTGTTTCTCGATCCGCAACTCGGCCTGAGCGCCGCGGAACTGGATGCAGCGACGAAGAACCGGGTCAGCCACCGCGGCCAGGCGCTGGCGCGGCTGCACGAACTGCTGGACTGAGTCACGGTCACGGCGCCGCGACGGGCCGTCGCTACACTCACCGCATGTCCCTGCCCACCGCCCCACCGCTGGCCCTGTACGTGCACATCCCCTGGTGCGTGCGCAAATGCCCGTACTGCGACTTCAACTCGCACACGGCGCCGCAGGGCCTGCCGCAGCGCGAGTATGTCGCGGCGCTGCTGGCCGACCTGGATATGGATCGGCGCGAGTACGCGCCGGCCCTCGCGGGGCGCGAGATCGTCAGCGTGTTCTTCGGCGGCGGCACGCCCAGCCTGTTCGCGCCGGACGCCATCGCCGCCATCCTCGACGGTGCGGCGCAGCGCCTGCCCTTCGCGCACGATGCGGAGATCACCCTGGAAACCAATCCCGGCACGGTGGAACACGGCCGCTTCGACGGCTACCGACGCGCCGGCGTGAACCGCCTCAGCTTCGGCGTGCAGAGCTTCGACGACGGGGCCTTGCGGCGCCTCGGGCGCATCCACGGCGCGGCAGAAGCCGAGGCGGCGGTGAAGTCGGCGCAGGACGCCGGGCTGGACAACCTCAACCTTGACCTGATGTACGCCTTGCCGGAACAGACGCTGGCTGGCGCACTCGCCGACGTCGAACGTGCCCTCGCGCTCGCCCCGACGCACCTCTCGCACTACCAGCTCACGCTGGAACCGAACACCGCCTTCGCCGCGGCGCCGCCACCGCTGCCCGACGACGACGACGCCTGGGACATGCAGGAGGCCTGTCAGGCGCGGCTGGCGGCGGCCGGCTATGCCCAGTACGAGACCTCGGCCTATGCGCAGCCGGGACGGCAGTGCCGCCACAACCGCGTGTACTGGGGCTTCGGTGATTACCTCGGCATCGGCGCCGGCGCGCACGGCAAGATCACGCAGCTCGGACAGCCTTCGGGCGAGCGGGCGTATCCGCGGACGGCCGTCGGCGCCCACACCACGCCCGCCGATGCCTCGAGCACCGCGGCGATCGAGGCGTCGCAACCCATGGCGATCCGCCGGCGCTGGAAGATCCGCGCACCGAATGCCTACCTCGCCCATGCCGGCACAGGGCGCGCAGTGGGCGGCGACGACGACGTGCCGGCGGCGCAACGGCCCTTCGAGTTCATGCTGAATGCGCTGCGCCTGCGCGAGGGTTTCGATCTCGCCCAATTCGAGGCGCGCACCGGCCTGCCGCGCGCGGTGCTGGCGCGCCCCCTGGCGCAGGCAAGTGAACGCGGCTGGCTCGACGACCGGGACGGACGCATTGCGCCCACCGAGCTCGGCCAACGCTTCCTCAACGACGTCATCGCGCTGTTCCTGCCGGACACGCCGCGCGCGCCGCGCCAGGCTGCTGCCGATGCTTGAGCCGCTGCTGCTGAATTGCCCCCACTGCGGGGAGGGCTTCGAGACCACGGCCGACCTGTCGGCCGGATCGCAGCACTACATCGAGGACTGCGCGGTGTGCTGCCGGCCGATCGAGGTGTGCCTGCGGGTCTCCGACGACGGCGAACTCCTGGACGTGCACACCCGCACCGACCGCGATTGAAGCGCGCCGCGGCACTCCCCACGTCCCTGTGGCTCGGCCGCGCTTGCTCCTGCACGCCGCGGCACTCCCCACGTCCCTGTGAGTCGGCCGCGCTTGCTCCTGCACGCCGCGGCACTCCCCACGTCCCTGTGAGTCGGC
>DAOOVM010000065.1:0-12374 GCA_035370085.1 Rhodanobacteraceae bacterium
CCGTCATCATGATCATGCGGGCCACCCAGAAGAAGATGATGTCGAAGCCGGTGACAAGCACCGAGGTCGGCAGGTAGCGGTCGTAGCCGTAGCGGGCCTGGTCGGCCGCGTCAGGCCAGCCCAGGGTCGAATGCGACCACAGGGCGGAGGAGAACCAGGTCTCCAGCACGTCATCGTCCTGCCGCAGCGCGACGTCGGCGCCCAGGCCGTGGGTCGCGCGCACCTCGCCCTCGCTGCGGCCGACATAGAACCTGCCGGCCGCGTCGTACCAGGCCGGAATGCGGTGGCCCCACCAGAGTTGGCGGCTGATGCACCAGTCCTGGATGTTGCCCAGCCAGTGGCGGTAGGTGTTGATCCAGTTCTCCGGCACGAAGCGCACCTTGCCGCTCTCGACCAGTTCCAGACCGCGCGCGGCCAGGCCGTCCATCTTCACGAACCACTGCCAGGTCAGGTAGGGCTCGATCACCTGACCCGTGCGATCGCCGCGCGGCACCTGCAGCTTGTGCTTCTTGGTTTCGATCAGCAGGCCGGCGGCCTCGAGATCGGTCAGCACCGCCTTGCGCGCCTCGTAGCGGTCGAGGCCGCGGTATTTTTCCGGCGCCGCGTCGTTGATCTTTGCGTCGTCGGTGAGGATGTTGATGGCCGCCAGGCCGTGGCGCTGGCTCACCGCGTAGTCGTTGAAGTCGTGCGCCGGCGTGACCTTGACCACGCCGGTGCCGAACTCGCGCTCCACGTAGGCGTCGGCGATGACGGGAATTTCGCGCTCGGACAGCGGCAGGCGCACGCGCTTGCCGATGAGATGCGCGTAGCGCTCGTCCTCGGGATGCACCATCACGGCCACGTCGCCCAGCATGGTTTCCGGGCGCGTGGTGGCGACCACGAGCTGGCCGCTGCCGTCGCTCAGCGGATAGGCGATGGACCACAGGAAGCCGTCTTCCTCCTCGCTCACCACTTCCAGATCGGAGATGGCGGTCTTCAGCACCGGGTCCCAGTTCACCAGCTTCTGGCCGCGGTAGATCAGGCCTTCCGCGTGCAGGCGCACGAAGGTTTCCACCACGGCCCGGGACAGGCCCTCGTCCATGGTGAAGCGCGAGCGCGACCAGTCGCCCGAGGTGCCGAGGCGGCGCATCTGCCGCTCGATGGTGTCGCCCGACTGCTGCTTCCACTGCCACACGCGCTCGATGAAGGCGTCGCGGCCGAGGTCATTGCGCGTGGTGCCTTCGCCCGCGAGCAGGCGCGAGACGACCATCTCCGTGGCGATGCCGGCGTGGTCGGTGCCGAGCTGCCACAGCGTGTCGCAGCCGCGCATGCGGTGGTAGCGGATCAGCGCGTCCATGATCGTGTGCTGGAACGCGTGGCCCATGTGCAGCGTGCCGGTCACGTTCGGCGGCGGCAGCATGATGCAGTAGGGCTGGCCCGTTCCCGAGGGCTGGAAGTACCCGGCGGACTCCCACTGCGGGTACCACTTGGACTCGATGGCGGCGGGCTCGAAACTCTTTTCCATGGCGCGGAAACCCTGGTGCCCGCGCGCTGCGCGGGGGGCGGAAGGAAAGGGGGATTGCGCGATTGTAGCGGGGCGCCGGGGAGCACCCAACCCGGCGCCGGTCGCTCGCGTCGCGGGCGGTGCTGCCCGGGCCGCGGGCGGCCGCGCGCGGGGCAGCGCCGCGGAGCCCCTGCGCCGCGCCGCGGCAGAGCGGGTCGTGGCGGCGCACCGGTTCGCGGCGGCGGGCGCCGGACTTACAGGTTCTGGTAATTCGGCCCCGCCCCGCCCTCGGGGGTGACCCAGGTGATGATCTGGTAGGGGTCCTTGATGTCGCAGGTCTTGCAGTGCACGCAGTTGGCGGCGTTGATCTGCAGGCGCTTGCCGGCCTCGTCCTGCACGATCTCGTACACGCCGGCGGGGCAGAAGCGCGTGCAGGGGTTGGCGTATTCCTCCACGCACCGCGTCACGCAGAGGTTGGTGTCGGCCACGCGCAGATGCACGGGCTGGTCCTCGTCGTGCTCGGTGGCGGCAAAATACACGCTGGCGAGGCGATCGCGCGGCGGCAGGCTGCGTTCGACGAAATCGCGCTTGGGCGACTCGTACTGCGCCACCTTCTCCGTCTGCGCGTAGTCGGCGTGGTTCTTCAGCGTCCAGGGCGAGAGGCCGGCAGTGACGGTCTCCCAGCCGGCGTTGGCCAGGCCGAGCCACAGGCCCTTGTGGAAGCCCGGCTTGATGTTGCGCACCTTCTTCAGCTCCTGGCCCACGGCCGAGGCGCGCAGCCTGGCGTCGAAGCCCGCCGGGGCGCCGGTGGCGGCGAGGTGCTCCGCGGCCAGCATGCCGCCACGGATCGCCTGGTGCGTGCCCTTGATCTTGGGCACGTTGAGCGTGCCGGCGGCATCGCCGATCAGCAGGGCGCCGGGCATCTCGCACTTCGGCAGCGACTGCCAGCCGCCGGCGGCCAACGCGCGCGCACCGTAGGAGACGATGTTGCCGCCCTCCAGCAGGGGCTTGATGGTGGGGTGGTGCTTCAGCTGCTGGAACAGCTCAAAGGGCGACAGCATCGTGTCGCGGTAGTCCAGGCCGGTGACGTAGCCGATGGCCACGCGGTCCTGATCCAGGTGGTACAGGAAGGAGCCGCCGTAGGTCGCGTTGTCGGCCGGCCAGCCGATGCTGTGCACCACCTTGCCCGGTTCCGCCCGGCCCGCGGGCAACTGCCACAGTTCCTTGATGCCGACGGAGTAGGTCTGCGGATCGCTGTCCTTGTCCAGGGCGAACTTCTTCACCAGCTGCTTGGTGAGGTGGCCGCGCGCGCCCTCGGCCAGCACGGTCACCGGCGCGACGATGTCGATGCCCTGGGTATAGCCGGGCTTGTGCGATCCGTCCCTGGCCACGCCCATGTCGCCGATCCGCACGCCGCGCACCGCGCCGGCGTCGTCGAACAGCGGCTCGGCAGCGGCGAAGCCGGGGTAGATCTCCACGCCCAGCGCCTCGGCCTGCGGCGCCAGCCAGGCGCACAGGGCGCCCAGTGAGACGATGAAATTGCCGTGATTGTGCATTTGCGGCGGCGTGGGCAGCTTCGTGCCGCGGGCGTGGTCGCGCAGCCACCAGAACTCGTCCTTCGTCACCGCTACGCAGATCGGCGGCGGCGCCTTGCCCCACTCGGGCAGCAGCGCATTCAGCGGCTCGGGCTCGATCACCGCGCCGGAGAGGATGTGCGCCCCCACCGTGGACGCCTTCTCGATCACGCACACGCGGATGTCGGGCTTGAGCTGCTTCAGGCGGATGGCGAACGCCAGCCCCGCGGGACCAGCGCCCACGGTGACCACGTCGTATTCCATGACATCGCGTTCGCTCATGGCGGGGCTCGCTCTCGGCTGGCTGGCAGCGGGAATGGCCGATTTTCCGGGTTATTGCCTGGGGGGGCAATTGGCGCGGGCGTGCGGCCGGCCGAGGCGGCGGTCGCCCGCGGGAGCGAAGTACTGGGATCGCGTGGCGGTGGCGGGCGCCGCCTGACTGGGGTCAAGTTTTTGGCCTGACGGACGGCAGAGCGTTCGCCCGTGTGCGGCGAGGAGCTTCGCTCGGTTGTTCTGGCGGGCGCTGTGGCGTTCGGTATTCAGAGCTTTCGCCCGCCTGCGGCGTGCGAGTCACTTTCGTTTGCTTATCCAAACGAAAGTAACCAAAGGAAAGGACACCCCGATGCCGCGGTCGATGGACTCCTGTCCATCGACGGCGCGGGCGGCCTGCGGGGTTCGTTGAGGGCACGTCCCTGTACCCGCAACGAACGCGCGCCCGTCGTGGGCGCGCCCCTGCGGGCCTGTCCTCCGGCCGCCCGCCGCGGCATAGGGGCCCCGGGACAGGCGCGCGCTCCTGCGCGCTTCGAGCCAGAGCGGAAAGCCGCGTTGTCGCGATGCTCCGGCAAGAGGCGCGCAGGAGCGCGCGCCTCGGCGGTCCCCTTCAACGGCGCCGAGGAGCGCAGCCGGCATGCGGGGAAAGGCGAATCTGTCTGAGCACAGGGATGTGCGAGTTATTCGCCGGCCGCTTGCCGGCGAGCACCGCAGGGGACGTTGCGCACACGCAGGTGCGCAACGCGCCGTTGCAGGGTGGCCTTTCTCTTGGTTACTTCTCTTTGGCCAAACAAAGAGAAGTGACCCGCTCGCCGCAGGCGAGCGGAAGCTGTCGCAGTCACGCGGAGGGATGCGGTCACGGTCCAGGCCAGCGAGGCGCCGACGCCGGACAAGCAAACGAAAGTGACTCGCACGCCGCAGGCGGGCGAAAGCCTTTGTTCCTGGGCATACCCGGGCACACCCGGGCACTCCAGGGCCTCCCCGGGCAAAGCCGGGCACTCATCGGTTCTCCAAGGCGGCAGCGCAGCCGCCCCGCGCCCATCCGCCGCAACCGCGGCGCGCCGCCAGCGCAGGGCAAAAACCAAAAAACCTACACCCCGCGCATCACGTCGCTGCGCTCGTGCCGCGTGACATAGCTGAAGAGATCGCCCGGGTGCAGCGACACCGCCACCAGCAGGATGCGTCCGCGCGGGTCGAAGAAGCGGCGCAGCGAGCGCAGGGCGGGGGTGCCGGGTTCCACCTCCAGTTCGTAGGCCTCGTCGGCACCGAGGGCGACGGCCGACAGGCTCTGCTCGACCAGGCCCACGCGCGTGTGCAGGTCGCCGGTGATCAGGGCCTTGAGCGCATCCTCGATGCGGGCGAAGCCGGTGGGCAGGCCCTGCATGGTGGCGCGGCGGTAGACGTCGGTGATGCAGAAGGGTTTCAGGCGCCGGCGCTGGTAGCGGATGCCGTGCAGCAGCACGCACTCCATGCCCTCGCGCACGTCGAGCCAGCCGGCGAGGGTGCGGTCGGCGGCCAGGCGGTCGCTGTGACGCAGCTGGAAGTGCGTGGCCTGGGTGTACTGCAGCAGATCGTCGATGCTGCGCACGTACTGGTTGTAGCGCACGTGCGGCTCGGCGCTGCGCACGCGCGTGCCGGAACCGCGCCGGCGCGTGATGAGCCCCATTTCCTCCAGCGTGCGCAGCGCCTCGCGCGCGGTGTAGCGACTGATGGCGAAGCGTTCGCACAGCTGCGCCTCGGTGGGCAGCAGGCCGCCCACGGGATGCTCGCCGCGCTTGAGCTCCTCGCGCAGTTCGTCGGACACCTGCAGGTAGCGCGGCTTGCGCGAGGAGCGCAGGCCGCGGCGGTTCTCGCCGCCGGATTCGGAATCGTCCACCGGATGCTGGGCCATGCGCGCGGGGCGGGTTGCAATCGGGAAGGCTGCCGGCCGATTCTACGCGGCAGACTGGCACCGCGGGTGCCGACGAGGTGAAGGAACGAGCATGAGCGGATCGCTGTCGACCCCGCTGGACGAACGCCTGGTGCGCGGGGCCAGTCTGTGCCAGACCCTGCACTGGCTGGCGCAGGGGCGACTGGAGGCGAAGGCGCTGACGGCGCTGTACCTCGACGCCATTGCGCGCGAGAACCCGCGCCGCCACGTCTACACCAGCGTGCAGGCCGATGCAGCACGCGACGCCGCGGCGGCTGCAGCGCTGCGTCGCGGCACCGACGGCGCCATCGGCCGTCTCGACGGCCTGCCGATCAGCGTGAAGGACAACATCGACGTGGCCGGTGCGCCCACCAGCTGCGGCCTGGCCTCGCGCCGCGCGGCGGTGGCCGCCGTGGACGCGGCCTGTGTGGCCAAGCTGCGCGCGGCCGGCGCGGTAGTGCTGGGCAAGACCAACCTCGACGAGGGAGTGCTGGGCGCAGCCACGGCCAACCCGCACTATGGCACCGCGGCGAATCCCTGGCGTGCCGGGCACAGCGCCGGCGGCTCCTCCGGCGGCGCCGCGGTGGCGGTGGCGGCGGGCCTGTGCGCGGCGGCGGTCGCCTCCGATTCCCTGGGTTCAGCGCGCATCCCGGCCAGTTGGTGCGGTGTGGCAGCGCTGAAGCCTACGCACGGCGAGATTTCCGCGCGCGGCCTGGTGCCCGCCGCGCGGCGCCTGGACACGGTCAGCCTGATCGCGCGCGGCGTGGGAGACCTCACGGTGCTGCTGCAGGTGCTGGCCGCCTACGATGCCGAGGACCCGCGCTCGCGCAAGCGTCGCGTCGCGCTGGCACCGCCGGACTGGGAACCCGGCCGGCTGCGCTGCGGCGTGCTGCCCAACCTGCACCAGCTCGGCTGCGATCCGGCGGTGATTGGCGTGTTCGAGAACGCCCTGGACACCCTGCGGCGCGAGCTCGGCGAGCGGCGCACCGTGGGCTTTGCCGACTACCCGCTGGAGCGTGCACGTCGTGCCGGATTCTTCCTCATGGAAGCCGAGATGCTGCACACCTATGCCGAGGATCTCGCCGCCGATGCACTGTCGCCGCGGCTGCGCGGCCTGCTCGACTGGGCGCGCGGCCGGTCCGCCGCCGACTATGTTGCTGCCGACCGTCTGCTCGATGCCTCCGTACTCAAGGCGCGGCGCGTCTTCGCCGAGGTGGATGTGCTGGTCACTCCCACCACGCCGCACGGGGCCTTCGCCTTCGGGGCGGGCGAGCCGGCCGACACCGCGCAGTTCACCGCCTTCGCCAATCTTGCCGGCTGCCCCGCGGTGAGCATCCCGATGGGCCGCTTGCCCGACGGCCTGCCCGTGGGCCTGCAGTTCATCGGTCCGCCCGGTTCTGACCTGCGCCTGCTGGAATTGGCGGAGGTCTGCGCGGCCACGCTGGATGCGGCGCCGGAGTATCCCGTCGCACTGTGAGATCCGTGCCGCGCCGCGAAGTCGGTGCAAGCAGCGCCAGCCCACCCCCGGAGCGAAGCCCCATGCCTGCCCTGAGCGATCTGCGCGTCCTCGATCTCTCGCGCATCCTCGCCGGCCCCTGGTGCACGCAGCTGCTGGCCGATTTCGGCGCCGCCGTGGTGAAGGTCGAGAAGCCCGGCAGCGGCGACGACACCCGACGCTGGGGGCCGCCCTTCCTGCACGCGGCCAACGGCGAGGACGTGGCGGCGTATTTTCTCGCCTGCAATCGCGGCAAGCGCTCGATTGCGCTGGACTTCACCCGGGCGGAGGGAGCCGACCTCGTGCGGGCCCTGGCCGCGCGCGCCGACGTGCTGGTGGAGAATTTCCGTCCCGGCACCCTGGACAGGTACGGCCTCGACCACGCCACGCTGCACGCCCTCAATCCGCGCCTGGTGTACTGCTCCATCAGCGGTTTCGGCCAGGACGGGCCGAACGCGCAGCGCGCCGGCTACGACGCCATGATCCAGGCCGAGGCCGGCCTCATGTCGCTGACCGGCGAGGCCGGCGGCGCGCCGGTCAAGGTGGGCGTGGCGGTGAGCGACCTCATGTGCGGCATGTACGCCGCCAGCGCCATCCTCGCCGCGCTGCAGGCGCGCCACACCAGCGGGCAGGGCGCGTACCTGGACATCCCGCTGTTCGACACCCAGGTGGCCTGGCTGGCCAACCAGGGGCTCAACTATCTCGTCGGCGCCGAGGTGCCGCAGCGCCTGGGCAGCGCGCATCCGAACATCGCGCCCTACCAGGTCTTCGCCACGGCCGACGGCCACCTCATGCTCGCCGTGGGCAACGATGCGCAGTTCCGCCGCTTCTGCGATGCGGCCGGCTGCCCCGCGCTGGCCGCGGATGCGCGCTTCCGTGACAACGCCGCCCGCGTGGCGCAGCGCGAGGCGCTGGTCGTCGCGGTGGCGCCGCGGCTGCGCCTGCGCAGCACACGCGAGTGGATGGATGCGTTGGCCGCGGTCGACGTGCCCTGCGGCCCGGTCAACGACCTTGCCCAGGTGTTCGACCATCCGCAGACGCGCGCCCACGCGCTGGCCTTCCGCATGCCGCATCCGGAGCTCGGTCCGCTGCCGCAGCTTGCCAACCCGGTGCGGCGCAACGGCGAGGCGGTGCGCGCCGCGCTGCCGCCGCCGCGCCTGGGCGAACACACCGAGGCCGTGCTGGCCGAACTGGGTCTGGAAGCGCCGCGTATCGCCGCATTGCGCGCCGCCGGCGTGATCGCATGAGCCGCCGCGCGTGAACTGGCAGGAACTGCCGCCGCTGCCCGGCGCCGATCTCGCCTACGCGCCGCAGGCCCTGGACGACGCGGCGGGCTGGTTGGCCCGGCTGCAGGCGGAAATCCCCTGGGAACAGCACCGCGTGCGGATCTTCGGGCGCGAATTGGACGCGCCGCGACTGTCCTGCTGGGTGGGCGACGCCGGCGCGGCCTACACCTACTCGCGCGTGCGCTTCGCGCCACGGCCCTGGACACCGGCACTGGCCGCGCTGCGCGGGTGGCTGCAGGCGCAACTCGCCGCACCGTTCAACGCGGTGCTGTGCAACCTCTACCGCGACGGTCGCGACAGCATGGGCTGGCACAGCGACGACGAGCCCGAACTCGGCCCGGAGCCGGTCATCGCCTCGCTGAGTTTCGGTGCCGTGCGGCGCTTCCGCCTGCGCCACCGCCACGACGCATCGCGGCGCCTGGAGCTCGATCTGGCGCCCGGCAGCCTGCTGCTCATGCGCGGCGCGACACAGCGCCACTATCGGCACGATCTGCCCAGGAGCGCGCGCGTGCAGGCGCCGCGCCTCAACCTCACCTTCCGCCGCATCGTCGCGCCGAGCTGAAATCCTCCGCGCGGAGGGCGGTGCTTTTCGCCGCCCGCGCCCGCCCCCCCGGCGTTCGGCCCTCAGAACTCCAGCCCGTCGCTGAAGATGGCGTCGCCCTGCATGCGCACCGCGGCGAAGTCGAAGTCCTGCACGCCATTGGGCAGGTCCTGCCGCCACAGGCGCGCGCCGGCGAGCAGGATGCGGCCGCGATCGAGGCTGATGCCGCCGCCGCGATGGTCCAGCGGCTGGCCGGCACCGGCGTTGGGGAAGGTGAACAGGGCAATGGACGAGGCGCCGCCGAGGCCGCTGGCGAATTGCCCGTCGGGAACACCCGCGGCCGACAACTGCACGGCCCACAGCACGCGCTGCGGGTCCGGGGCCGTCGGTGTGCCTGCCGTGTCGCCGCCGATGACGATGCGCCCGTCGCTGCGCACGGCCAGTCCGGTGAGGCTCAGGCCCGGCAGGATGCTGTTGTAGATCGCCGTGCCCGAACCGAAGGGCGCCGCATAGCTGCCGTTGGAATTGAGGCGCGTGACCAGATAGTTGTTGGAGACGTTGCCCGCCACGTCGCGCTGCACCTCGCCGGCGACCACGATGCGGCCGTCCGGGGTGGCGGCCAGGGCGCGCACGCGCTCGTCGTTGTCGCCGCCGAGGTTGAGGCCGATGGTGCGCAGGCCGCCCAGGCGCTGGCTGCCCGAGCAGGTGGTGCTGTCGGGGCAGAAGGCGCCGTCGAGCGCGCCGTTGAGGGCGCTCAGCTTGGCCAGGGCCAGATCGGTGCCGAGGTCGTCGACGGCATAGCCGCCGACGTACAGGGCGTTGTTGAGGAGGAGAATGGCCGTAGCCCCGTCGACGTCGCCGCCGGCATGGTTGGCCTGGATGTCGAAGCCAATGGTGACGTCGCCCGTGCCGGCGAAGGTGGACAGGGGCAAGGCATCCGGGCTGGCCAGTTTCATCACGACGAAGTCGTAGTCCTCGGCGGAGACCTGCGTCTGGCCGGCCACGTAGATCTGCCCGGCGCCGTCGGTGGTGACGGCGGAAAAGAAGTCGCCGCCGCCGCCGACGTGATCGAGGCTATAGCTGCGGCAGCCGCTGCTGCCGAGGCTGATGTCACGCTGCCCCGCTGCGGTGTAGCGGCACACCACGCCGTCGTAGTCGGAGGGCGCGCCGCCGGACTTCTGCCCGAAGCCCACCACGACGATGCGGCCGACCGCATCGCGCGTGGCGGCGCTGACGACCTGCAGCGGCGCACTGTAGGCGATGCGGCCGCTGCCGCCGGCGCCGTAGCTGGTGTCGATGCTGCCGTCGGGCAGGAAGCGCGCCAGCCCCACGGATCCCGGAGACACGTAGCCGACCACGAGGTAGCGGCCCAGTTCGTCCACCAGCACCTGCTGGCCCAGATCGGTCTTGGTCGTCGAGCCGGCCAGGTCGAAGGAGCGGGTCAGCAGCCCCTGCTGGGCGAAGCCGGCGTCGGCGTCGCCCTCGCGGGCACAGCCGGCGGCGCTGGCGAGCAGCAGGGCAAGGGTGGGCAGCAGGCGCTTCATGGGCGTTCTCCGGAGGCGTCCGACGTGCCGGATGCGACGTCGGTGTTGCCGGAGGCTTACGCGATAGGGCGCCCAAAGCGGCAGGCGGGTGCGCCCAGGCGGGCCACGCCTCAGGGCGGCAGGCGCGCCAGCAGCTCGCGCGTGGCGCGGGTTTCGGCGTCCTCCGGGCCGAGCTTGGCTTCCTGCGCGGCCAACGCCCGCTGCAGCAGCGGACGTACCTGTGCTGCCGGCTCGTGCTGCGCCTGGCGCACCAGGGCCAGCTGCACCAGGCAGGTGGCGGTCTTGGGGCCGTCGGGGAATTCGTCGGCGTCGTAGCCGGCCAGGGCCTTTTCCAGCTGCTCGCGGGCACCGGCGAGGTCGCCGCGTGCGCGCAGCACGCGGCCGAGCAGCGTGCGTGGCCAGGTGTAGCGCACCTCCTCGCCGGCGTAGACCTCGATTTCCAGCGCGAGGCCGCGGCGCAGCAGATCCTCGGCGTCCGCCAGGCGCCCTAGGCGTTCCAGCAGGATGGCGTAGGTACTGCGCGTCGGCCCCTGGCCGCGCGGCGGATCGAGCTTCTGCGACTGCTCGAAGGCAGCGCGCAGCAGGGGCTCGGCGGCGGCCAGATCGCCGGCTTCGAGCAGGGAGGCACCGTAGCCGTTGAGCGCGGTGCGCGTGTAGACGTGCTCGTCGCCCAGGGCCTGGCGCCAGATCGTCCAGGCCTGGCCGAAGGCGTCGGCCGCCTCGGCCCAGCGGTGCTGCGTGTAGAGCATCACGCCGAGGTTGTTGAGCGGGTGGGCCACCTCGCTGTTGCCGGCGCCGAAGACCTCGCGCCGGGCGGCGATGTTCCGCCGCAGCAGCGGTTCGGCCTCGGCGTACTCGGCCCGCGTGGCCAGCGCCTGCGCCAGTTCGCCCTCGGTGGACAGGGTCTGGGGATGGCGTGGGCCGTGCAGGCGCAGGTGCAGGGCGTAGGCCTCGCGCAGCAGGGGGATGGCCGCCGCCGGCTGGCTAGTCTGCTGCTGCGCCGAGGCCAGTTCGTGCAGGCGCGTGGCGATCACCGGGTCGTCCGGATCGACGGAGCGCGCCAGGGTGAGCGCCTCGGCGTGCAGCGCAGTGGCCTCCTCGTAGCGCGTCTGCAGGCGCCGCAGGTTGCCCAGGGCGGCGAGGGCTTCGGACAGACGCGCCGCGTCGGCGGCGCCCGCGCGCAGGGTCGTCACCACGCCCTCGATGCGCTGCTGCGCGGCGTCGAGGTGGTCGGTTTCCTCGTCGATGCGCGTGCGCAGCAGTTCGCCCTGCAGGCGCAGCGCATCGGACAGTGGCCGGTCGCGCAGCAGGGCGAGGGCGGCGTCGCTGCTGCGCGCGGCCGCGTCGAAGCCGCTGGTCTGCAGCTGCGTCTCGGCCAGGCGCAGCCACACCCGCGCCAGCTCGTCCGGGTCCGCATCGGGCAGCGCGAGCAGGGTGTCGCGCGCGTTGCCGAGCAGGTGCAGCGCACGATCCCCGTCGCCGAGCGAGGCGTAGATCGCGCCGAGGTCCGACAGCAGCGCGCCGCGCAGGGCGGGTTGGTCGCTGAGACCCTGCTCGGCGCGGCGCGCGCCCTCGTCCAGCACCTCGCGCAGTGGCACGGTGCGGCCGCGCGCCTGGTCCGGGTCGTTGGCGGCAAACAGGCCGGTGGTGAAGTCGCGCACGGCGCGCTCGGTGGCAGCGTGGCGCAGGGCCAGGCGCGCCTGCCAGAGCGTGGCGCCGAGGCCGCCCAGGGCGGTGAGCGCTACCACACTGGCCGCGCCCAGGGCGAGACGATGGCGGCGCAGGAACTGCCTTGCCCGGCGCAGGCGCGGCGTGGGGCGGCTGGTCAGAGGGCGCTGCGCCAGCCAGGCCTGCAAGTCCGCGGCGAGGGCATCGGCGCCGGCGTGGCGTGCCTCCGGCGCCTTGGCCAGGGCGATGGACAGCACGAGGTCGAGGTCCGGCTGCAGGGCGCGCCGCAGTGCGGCCGGGGTCGCGCCGCGGGCGGCGGCGAGGGCGATCGCGTCCACGCCCGTGCGCGACAGCGCGCGCGAGGCGCGTTCGGCCTCCTGCGACTGCACAGCCGCGGCGAGGGCAGCGCGCGAGCCCGGGTCGGCGCGGTAGGGCAGCAGGCCCGTGCACAGTTCGTACAGCAGCACGCCCAGGGCGTAGACGTCGGTGGCCGTGGACACCGCTTCGCCGCGCAACTGCTCGGGCGCGGCGTGGGTGGGCGTCAGCGGCTGCACGCCGAACGCGGTGCGGCTGGCTTCGTCCTCGTCTGCCAGCAGCTTGGCAA
>DAOOVM010000066.1:0-12364 GCA_035370085.1 Rhodanobacteraceae bacterium
GCGGGTCAGCGCCTTCCTGCACGGGCAGGGTGCGCTGCCACCGGTGGCCGAGCCAGCACCCGGCGCGGCGCCCGCGGACGCCCCCGACATCATCGTGGTGCAGAGCGAATCGCTGTTCGACCCGGGCCGACTGCGCGGCATCGATTCGAGCGCGCTGCTGCCGGCGCTGCATCGACTGGCCGCCGGTGGTCATGCCGGCGACCTGTGGGTACCCACCTTCGGTGGTGGCACCGTGCGCACCGAATTCGAGGTGCTGACCGGCATCGCCCTGCGCTACGTGCCCAACCTCGACTACCCCTACCTGCAGTTGTCGGAATCCGGCCGACGCAGTCTGCCGCAGGTACTGCGCAGCCGCGGCTATGCCACGCTGGCCATCCACCCCAACGACGGCAGTTTCTGGAACCGCACCGCCACCTTCCGCGCCATGGGCTTCGAGCGCTTCCTCGACGGCAGCGCCTTCGCCACGGCGCAGCGCCGCGGCTACTACGTCGCCGACGAGGAGCTCAATGCGCGCATCCTGGCCGCGCTGGACGAGGGGAGCGGGCCGCACTTCGTCTTCGCCGTGAGCATCGAGAACCACGGGCCCTACGGCGCCGACCAGCCGAACCTTGATGCGCACGAACTGGCGTCGATCGACGTGCCCGCCGGCCTCGCGCCCGAGGAGGCCGCCGCCCTGCGCGTGTACCTGCTGCACCTGCGCCACGCCGACGCCGCCCTGGGCGAGCTCGCGCGGGCGCTGCAGGCGCGGCCACGGCGCAGCCTGCTGTTCTTCTACGGCGACCACCTGCCCGGGCTGGGGACGCTGTACGAGCGCCTGGGCTTCCGCGACGGCCTGCCGGCGGGCCAGCAGCCGGTGCCCTATGTATTGGTCGACAGCGCGGCGCCGCCGCCTCGTCGGCAGGACCTGGGCACCAACTTCGTACCGGGCTGGCTGCTGGCACGCGCCGGCATCCGCGACGAGCCCTACTTCGCCCTGGCCCAGTTGGTACGGCGCGCCACGCGCTTCGGCCCGGGCTACACCCCGGCCTACGATGCAGAGTTCGCCGAGATCAACCGCCTGCGCCTGCAGCAGGGTTTTTGCACGCTGTTCGTCCGCGAACCGCCGACGGCGGGCTACCGCTGCGATGCCGTGGCCAGCCTGGCCGGCGAGCGGGACGACGGCACGCCGCGCTGAGCACCCGGCACCCCATGTCCGCCCCCCCGCCGTGGTGGCGGCGGGGGGCGGACACAGTGCTCAGGCGGCCGCCGCCGCCACCGCGGCCAGGCGGCGCGAGGCCGCGGTGCGCGGCGCCGGCACGGGCGCGGCGGCAGGACGCGACAGCTCCTGCCAGGTGGGCGCCTGTGGCCAGTCGGGCGTGGCGCTGCCTTCCAGCACGCGGCGCAGGTCGCGGCGGTCGATCTGCGGCGCCAGCTCCTGCAGCAGTTCGAAGGCGTAGTCGCGCAGCACGCGGTCGCGGCGCAGCACGACCCAGGCGGTGCAGGTGGCGAACAGGCCCTGCGCCGGCAACACGCGCAGATCCTCCGCGTCCTGCGGGATGAGGGCCATTTCGGCCAGCACGCCGACACCGAGCCCGGCGCGCACATAGGTCTTGATGAGGTCGGCGTCACGCGCGGTCAGGGCAATGCGCGGCAGTTTGCCGGTGGCGAGGAAGGCGCGGCGCAGGGACGAATCCGGCTTGAGGGAGGATTCGTAGCTGACCAGCGGGTACTCGGCCAGTTCGTCCAGGGTGGGTGCCCGCTGCAGGCGCGACAGCTCGTGCCCGCGCGGCACCAGCACGACACGTTCCCAGCGGAACAGCGGCACGGCCAGCCCGCCCTGCGGCGCGTGGCCGGCGGTGCTGACGATGGCGAAGTCCGCCTCGCCGCGCTCGAGCAGGGACAGTACCTCGCCGTCGCCAGCGGGCTTGAGCTGCACGCCGACCTGCGGATAGCGCTGCTTCAGCGCGGCGATGGCGCGCGGCAGCACGAAGCGGGCCTGGGTGTGGGTGGTGGCGATGCGCAGTTCACCGCGCGTCTCGTGGCGCAGATTGGCGGCCAGGGCGCGGATATTGGTGGCTTCGGCGAGGATCACGCGGGCGCGTTCGATGACCTGGGCGCCGGCGGGGGTGATGCGCTCCAGGCTCTTGCCCTTGCGCGCGAAGATCTGGAATCCGAGCTCGTCCTCAAGCTGCTTGAGCTGCTTGGAGATGCCGGGTTGGGTGGCGTGGACGCGATCCGCGGCGAGAGTGATGTTCAGGCCGGAATCGGCGATGGCGACGATGTAGCGGAACTGGGTCAGGGTCATGATGTCCGGCTCACTTGCTGTCGGGGTCGGTCGGCACGCAGGGTGGCTACGCGAAGGAGGGACGCAGCAAAGGAACAACGCCAGTAATTGGAGGTGTTAATGGTGGCTTTCATGGTGGATTCCTCGGTGGTGGAGAGCAGGAAACCCCAGGCATCGGACGATGCCGTGGGAGATGGTGCGGTGCGTCAACTATAACCGTCGCTTATTTGGCCGTCTATACGGCCTTTCCCTTGGCTCATTCCCGCAGCGCATATCGATGCGCCGGGCGGCCATTTCCGCGGCGGGCAGGCAGCGTCCTAGGGTGCGTCCTCGTCCAGTGCGCCAGTGCCGAGCTTCGGCACTCGCGCTTCCTGACCGGGAATCTCCTTGGAAATGCCTGCCGCCCGAATCTATCCGCTGTTTGTCGAACTTTCCAATCGGCCGGTCCTGCTGGTCGGCGGCGGCACGGTCGCGGCACGCAAGGCGACACCACTGCTGCGCGCCGGCGCGCGCCTGACGGTCGTCGCACCGGAGTTGGGCAAAGCGCTGCAAGCCGCTGCGGCGGCAGGCGAAATTCGCTGGGTTGCAGCCCCCTTCGAGGCCGCGCACCTGGACGGGGCCTGGCTGGCCATCGCCGCCACCGGCGAGGCCGCCGTGAACCAGGCGGTGGCATCGGCCGCGGCGGATCGGCGCATTTTCATCAACGTGGTGGACGACGCCGGGCTCTCCAGCTTCCAGGTGCCGGCGGTGGTGGATCGCACGCCGCTCACCGTGGCGATCTCCTCCGGCGGCGCGGCGCCGGTGCTGGCGCGCCTGCTGCGCGAGCGCATCGAGCGCCTGCTCGACCCCTCCCTCGGCACGCTGGCGGCGCTGGCGGCGCGCCACCGCGCGCGCATCCGCGCACGCTGGACCAACCTCGCCGCGCGGCGACGTTTCCTCCTCGCCCTGTTCGAGGGTCCGGTGGCCGCGCTGGTGCGCCGCGGCCGCGTGGACGAGGCCGAACGCACCCTCGCCGCCTGGCTCGATCCGTCCCAGGGCGCCCCGCCCGCGCCGACCGGCTCCGTGGTGCTGGTCGGCGCGGGCCCGGGCGATCCCGGCCTGCTCACCCTGCGCGGCCTGCGCGCGCTCAACGAGGCCGACGTGATCCTGCATGACCGCCTGGTGAGTCGCGACGTGCTCGATCTGGCGCGGCGCGACGCAGAGTTCGTCGAAGTCGGCAAGGAGGCCGGCACCCACCACACCACGCAGGCGCAGATCCACGCCCTGCTGCTGGAGCACGCCCGCGCGGGCCGGCGCGTGGTGCGACTCAAGGGCGGTGACCCCTTCGTCTTCGGCCGCGGCGGCGAGGAGCTGGAGTTCCTGCGCGCCCACGGCATCGCCTACGAGGTAGTGCCGGGCGTCACCGCGGCGCTGGCCTGCGCCGCGCACGCCGGCATTCCGCTCACGCACCGCGGGCACGCGCAGTCGGTGCGCTTCGTCACCGCGCACTGCCGGGAATCGCTCGACACGCTGGACTGGCGCGCGCTGGCGGCGGAGCGGCAGACGCTCGCGGTGTACATGGGCGTGGCGGGGCTGGAGCGCCTGCGCGCCCAGCTGCTGGCCCACGGCCGCGCGCCTTCGACGCCGTTCGCGCTGGTGGAGAACGGCTCGCGCGCGCAGCAGCGGGTGGTCTGCGGCCGCCTCGATCGCCTGCCCGAGCTTGCGCAGCGGCACGCCGTGCGGTCACCGGCCCTGCTGATCCTGGGCGAGGTGGCGGCGCTGGCGACGCAGTTGCACTGGTTCGGCGCAGCGCCGCTCGGCGACGTCGACGAGACCACCTGGGCGCGCGCCGCATGAGCGGGCGCAAGGCCCTGTCGGGTCGCGGGCGATGTCGACCGAGGTCGCGCGCCGCACTCTCCGCCTGACGGTTGCATGCCGCCTGCCGCGCAGCGGACCGCACCACGATATCGAACCGCGTTTCGCCAGGAGCATCCCATGGCCCTCTACGACTCCATCCTCGACACCATCGGCAATACCCCCATCGTGCGCCTGCACCGTCTCGCGCCTGCGCACGTGCACCTCTACGTCAAGGTGGAGGCCTTCAATCCGGCCGGATCGGTGAAGGACCGGCTTGCCCTGGCCATCGTGCTCGACGCCGAGCGCCGCGGCCTGCTCTCCCCGGGGCAGACCATCGTGGAGGCCACCAGCGGCAACACCGGCATCGCGCTGGCGGCCGTGGCCGCGGCGCGCGGCTACGGCTTCGTCGCGGTCATGACCGAAACCTTCTCGGTCGAGCGGCGCAAGCTCATCCGCGCCTACGGCGGCAAGGTGATCCTGACCCCGGCCGCGGAGCGCGGTACCGGCATGGTGCGGCGGGCGAAGGAGCTGGCCGAACGCCACGGCTGGTTCCTCGCCAGCCAGTTCGAGAACGAGGCCAACCCGGCCTGGCATCGCAGCACCACCGGCCCGGAGATCCTGCGCGACTTCGCCGGCAAGCGCCTGGACTACTTCGTCAGCGGCTGGGGCACCGGCGGCACGATCACCGGTGCGGGCGAGGTGCTGAAGCTGGCGCGGCCGGACCTCAAGGTGATCGCCAGCGAGCCCGCCGGCGCGGCGCTCCTCTCCGGTCAGGCGTGGCAGCCGCACAAGATCCAGGGCTGGACGCCGGACTTCCTGCCGGCGGTGCTGTCGCGCACCATCGCCGACGAGATCGTGCCGGTGGACGACCTGCTGGCGCGCGACACCGCGCGGCGGCTCGCCGCCGAGGAAGGCCTCCTCGTCGGGCTCTCCGCCGGCGCGACCCTGGCCGCCGCGCTGCGGGTGGCCGACGGCGCGGAAGCCGGTGCCACGATCCTTGCGATGCTGCCCGATACCGGCGAGCGCTACCTGTCGACGATCCTGTTCGAAGGCATCAGCGAGGGCTCGGACGAGGAGTGGCTGGCGCAGCGCGAAGCACGCGCCGAGGCGGCCTGAACCCGCCCGTCGGCGCACCCGCAGAATGCCGCGGGCCAGCGCAGGGCGCGGCGGCGTTAAGCCGGCATTCGCACGCCCGCGGCGGGCATCGGCTACCCTGCGGCCCTTTCCGTCCGGGAGGAGCGGGTGCCGACCAACCGCCTTGCCGCCAACGCGCGCGCCTGCGCCCGCCTCCTCGCCCATGGCGTGGTGGCGCTGGCGGGCGCGGTGATCCTGCAGTGTCTGCTCGACCCCGCTCTGCGCGAGGTGGCGCAGATAGGCTCTGCCGCGCACCTGCGCCTGCTGTTGACCAACGCCCTGCCCGTGGCCCTGGTGGGCTTGCTGGTGTACGCGGCGACGGCGCGACCGGTGTTCGCTGCCGCGCTCACCGCCCTGCTGCTGTGCTGCGCGCACGCGGCCAATGCGCTCAAGCTGCTGCACCTCGGTCTGCCCCTGCTGCCGGCCGACCTGCGCGCGCTCGGTCACGGCGGTCTGCTCGCACGCTATCTGTCCTGGCCCGTGCTGGTGGCGCCGCTGCTGGCGCTGGCGGTTGCGGCGCTGGCCCTGTGGCGCGAGCGACCGCAGGCGGCCTTGCGGCCGCGCCGGCGCGCATTGAGCACCCTGGCGCTGGTCGCGCTGGGCGTCAGCCTGCTGGCCGGGCGCGATCCCTGGCCGCGCCTGTACGAGCGCGGGGCGCTGCAGTTCGAGCCCTGGTCGCCGGTGGAAACCGTGTCCCACGCCGGCCTGCTGCCGGGCCTGCTGCTGTTCCACTGGGAGCTGGGGCGGCCACCGGCCCTGCCGGCGTCACACGACGGCGCCCAGCGCTTCATCGCCGCGCGCGCCGCCGATCTGCGTGCGGCCATGCACGGCGCGCGCGCCGCGCTGCCGGACATCGTGGTGGTGCAGAGCGAATCCTTCTTCGACCCGGAGCGCCTGCGCGGCATGCCACCGGGCAGCCTGCCCCACTACCGCGCCCTGGCCCAATTCGGCGCCAGCGGCGAGTTGCGCGTGCCCACCTACGCCGGCGGCACCGTGCGCACCGAGTTCGAGGTGCTGACCGGGCTCGCGCTGCGCTTCTTTCCCGGCATCGAATACCCCTACTTCGAACTGCTCGACCATCCCGTGCCGAGTCTGCCGCGGACGCTCGCCCAGCTCGGCTACCGCACCACGGCCATCCACACCCACGACGGCAGCTTCTGGAACCGCGCGCGGGCGCTGCGCCAACTGGGCATCGAGCGCTTCATTGCCGGCGACGCCTTCCGCGACGCGCCCTTGGCCGGCCTGTTCGTGGCGGACAGCGTCCTGACCGACCGCGTGCTGGCCGAACTGCGCGACGACGGCCCGCCGCAGTTCGTGTTCGCCGTGAGCATGGAGGCGCACGGCCCCTACGAGGTGCGACCGGGCCTGGACCGCGCGCGCCTGCAGGCGCTGGCACTGCCGCCGGGCCTCGGTGACTACGCCGCCGACACGCTGCGCCACTACCTCTACCATCTCGACGACGCCGACCGCGAACTGGGCCGTCTGGCCGCCGCGCTGATGGCGCGCGAACGTCCGACCCTGCTGCTGTTCTACGGCGACCACCTGCCCGGCCTGCACGCCAGCTTTGCCGCAACGGGCTTCGTCGACGGGCGCGGGCCGCGCGAGCAGACCACGCCGTGGCTGCTGCTGGACAACACCACCGTCGTCGCCAGCCGCGACACCCTGCACGCCTGGCAGTTGCCGGTGCGCCTGCTGGCGGCGGCAGGCGTGCGCGAGGACGCCTACTTCGCCCTGCTGGACGTGCTGCACGACGCCATCGCCGCCGCGGACGATGGCGCCGACGTCGCTTTCAGCGACGCGCTGGGAGAGCTGGCGCAACTGCGCCTGGCCGATGAGTTCGACGCCATCGCCACTGCCAGCCTGCGCGAGGACGCCGACGCCGGCCCACTTCCCGAGGCCGAGGCACCGGCCCTGAACTGAGGCGGGATCGCCGCGCGCACACGGCTTCGCTCACAGCTCGTCCAGGGCACCGCGCAGCTTGCGTTGCGCCTCCGGGTCGGTCTCGACCGCCAGCAGCGCGTGCAGCAGCTCGGCCTGCGCCACATCCAGGGCCTTGCCCGCCGAGGTGGCGTGGTCCGGCGCCACGCCCACGCGCTCCCAATCCTTGCCGGTGACGGCGTTGATCGGGCGGAAGGACGGCACGAACATCATGAAATGCTCGCCCAGACGCTGCGGACTGCCGCCGTTGGCCGCGCCTGCCGTGGTCTCGCCCACGATCTGTGCGCGGTGGTTGGCCTGCAGCGCATAGGCGAAGTCCTCGCAGCCGGAAATCGTGTCGCGGCTGGTCAGCACATACAGCTTGCGCGCGGCGCCGTAGCGCGGTCCGGACACCTCGCCGGTCCAGCGCTGTTCGGTCGTGCCGGTGTATCGCTCGTAGATATCGTTGAGATGGGTGCGGTCGTCGTAGAGGTAGCTGGCCGCCTGCAGCACCGTGTCCGGATCGCCGCCCTCGCAGCGGCGCAGATCGACGATCAGGCCCTTGGTCTCGGCGATCAGGGCCATGGCCGCAGCCAGGCGCGGGCTCGCCACCGGCGGACGCGCGAAGGAGCGGATCTCGATGTAGCCGAGGTTGCCCGGCAATCGCCGCACCGCTTCCACCCCACCGTTCATCCAGCGCATCTGGAACAGTTCGTGCTCGCGCTCCCCGGCCGAGGGGCCACCGTCGTCGCCGGCGGGCACCGGCTCGGCGAAATAGCGCGCTTCCATGTGCCGGTCGTGCGACAGCGCGGCGAGTTCTTCGCTCAGACGGCGGGCGAAGGCCTCGGCGCTGGTGATGGCATCGTAGCGCCCGGCCTTCAGGCGCTGGCGCAGTTCGGCCGCCAGGGCGGCGCCCTTGTCGGCATCGACGTAGCGGGCCTGCAGCAGCGCGGCCGCACGCTCGATCACGTCGGCGCGCGTGGCGGCATCGATGACCATGTCCTGCTGCGGCGGGCCGCCGCCGGCGCGCCGGGCCGCCAGGGCGGCCACCGTCCCGGCCGCCAGGACCAGCGTGGCGGCGACGCCGGCAGCGATTGCGGTGGATCGTTTCATGTCCTCGGTTCCTCGGGTCAGCCACTCAGGCAGTGGCGTGACGGCAGGTTCCCGCGCAACTGTGAGGAAATGATGGGGACGCCGACGCGGCCGTAGGGACCGCGTGCGGCGCAGTTGGGCCCTGGCCTTGCACGGCGCCGTCGGAACGTCGGCGTGAGCGCATCCGCCAGGCGGCTACCGCTCCAGGCAGTAGCCCACGCCGTA
This sequence comes from Rhodanobacteraceae bacterium, assembly GCA_035370085.1. GTDB lineage: Bacteria > Pseudomonadota > Gammaproteobacteria > Xanthomonadales > Rhodanobacteraceae > Tahibacter. Next base: position 8,468 of record DAOOVM010000066.1, read on the forward strand.
GACGGAACGGATCAACTCGGTGCCGGGCGCCGCGTCCTGCAGCTTGCGGCGCAGGTTCTTGATGTGGGTGTCGATGGCGCGGTCGCTGACATCGAGACGGTCCGGCCCGAGGCAGTCGAGCAGCCGCGCGCGCGAGTGGATCACGCCGGGATGGCGCGCCAGGGCCGCGAGCAGGGCGAATTCCGCGCGGGTGAGCGGCAGGGCCGCACCGCGCACGCGCGCGACCTGCGCCGCCGCGTCGACCTGCAGCAGGGGCGCCGCCGCGGGCGACGCCTGCGCCCGGCGCAGGATGGCCTTGATGCGCGCCATGAGCTCGCGCGGGCTGAAGGGCTTGCACACGTAGTCGTCGGCACCGGCCTCCAGGCCGAGCAGGCGGTCGATCTCCTGCACGCGCGCCGTCAGCATGACGATCGGCAGGTCGCCGGCTTCGCGCACCGCCGCGCACACCGCCAGGCCGTCGAGGCGCGGCAGCATCAGGTCGAGCACGAGCAGGTCGATGCCGCCCTGGCGCACCCGCTCCAGCGCGGTCACGCCGTCGCCGACGATCTGCGCCGCCCAGCCTTCGGCCAGGGCGTAGTCGCGCACGATGGCGGCAAGTTCCGCTTCGTCCTCGGCGATCAGCAGCTGCAGCGGCATGTCAGCTCTCCAGCGGCAGGACCACCTGCACGCGCAGGCCGCCCAGGGGCGAAGCCTCGAAGGTCAGGCGACCGCCGTGCGCCGCGAGGATCTGCCGGCTCACGGACAGCCCCAGGCCCGAGCCGCCGCCGCCCTGCGGCCGCGTGCGCGCCGCGTCCGCCCGGAAGAAGCGCTCGCCCAGCCGCGGCAACGCCTGCGCGGCGACGCCGGGCGCGCTGTCGTCGAAACGCAGCGTGATCTCGCCGGCGCCGGCGTGGCCGGCGACTTCCAGGCGCCCGCCCGGGGCGGTATGGCGCAGGCTGTTCTCCAGCAGGTTGTGGATCACCTGACGCAGGCGGTCCGCGTCGCCGTGCACCCAGGCCGGCGGCGGCACCGACACGCTCGCAACCTCGATCCGCGCCGCGCGGAAGCGCTGCGCGAAGGCCTGCAGCGCCTCGTCGACCAGCGCCCACAGGTCGCAATGCTGCATCGCCAGCTGCAGCCGACCGGCATCGGCCGTGGCCAGCCCGTGCAGGTCGTCGACCAGGCGCACCAGGCCGCGGATCTGCCGCAACATCAACTGCACCTGCTGCGGGGTCGCGGCGCGCACACCGTCGGCCAGCGCCTCGGTCTGCGCCTGCAGCACCGCCAGCGGCGTGCGCAGCTCGTGCGAGGTGTCCGCCACCCAGCGACGCTGCTCGTCGCGCAGGGCCTGCAGGCGCGCGGCAAGGCGGTTGAACGCCGTGGCCAGCACGCCCAGCTCGTCGCGGCGACGCGCGTCCAGGCGCGTCTCGAAGTGCCCCTGCTCCAGCCGCTGCGCACCGGCGACCAGCTGACGGATCGGCCGGCGCAGCCACGTGGCCAGCAGCAGCGACACCGCGCCCATCGCCAGGACGCCCAGCGCCGCCAGCCACAGCAGGTGCTCCTGCTGGTCCATGAGGAAGGCCACCGCGAGCTCGTCTTCCGCGCGCGCGGGCGCCGCCATCTGCAGGTAGGCGACGGTGCGTCCCTGCACGCGCAGCGGGCGTACCCAGGTGTCGATCGAGGCAAAGGTCCGCAGCAGGTGCCCCGGCCGGATGCCGGCCAGCAGTTGCCGGTTGGCGTCGAGCAGGGCGATGCGCTCGCCCAGGGTGGGCGAGCCGCCGGGGACGGCGCCGGCCGTTGCGGCCAGGGCATCGCGCAGCCACTCGCGCCGCGCCCGCGGCGCATCGGGGAGGAACCGCCAGTCACCGGCCGCGCGGTAGCGTTCTTCCAGCAGGTGCTGCAGCGGCGCCAGTTGCGTCCACTGCGCCTCCAGCGAGCGCGTGCCCGCAGCGAAGTTGTCCAGCAGCGTCCAGCGCACCAGCTCCAGGCCCACCAGCGCCAGCAGCAGCAAGGCACCGAAGGTGGCGATGAAGAGGCGCTGGCTGATCGAGACCTTCACGCGGCCCTGCGTCCTGCGGCGGGCAACCGCGCCCGGTCGGCGATGGTACGCGGCCGGGCCGGGCCGGCACCACGCCCCGGCGAGGACGGCGAGGCGCAGGCGATGGCCTCGGCCCGGCCTGCGGCGGCACGACTGTGCTGTCGCGCGCCGCGCTGGCTCAGGGCACGGGGTCGAAGCCGTTGGCGAACAGGCGGTCCTGCGCCAGCACGCTGGCGCGCACGTAGCGCACGATGTGCACTAGGCGGTGTGTCTGCGCGTCGTTGCCCGAAGTGGCCAGCACGCGGAAGGCATCCGGCGACTCGACGACGATGCGGTGGTAGGCGACGCTGGGCTGCAATTGCTGCGACGTGGTCGGGCTGGGGAGGAAGCCGTCCACGAAATTGCCGACCGCGTCCAGCGGCCGCAGCGTGCCGCGCGCGTCGTCGACGTCGATCTGCCGGGTCAGCTCGTTGACCGTCTGCAGCAGCACGCCGTCGGGTTCGATGCGTGCGATGTCGCCCGCGACCGACTGCACATTGCTGAAGGGTACGGTGCAACAGCCGTTCCAGCCGGCGTCGACACTGCCGTTGTCGTTGAGGCGCCGCGACCAGGTCGAGGACACGTTTTCGTCGCCGCCAAGGTTGAAGTCCATGCTGGCGACGATCTTTCCGTCCGGCTGGACGGCGAGGCCGCGCACGTCGCAGCGGAAGTTTCCCGGCACGCCCGTGGTGGGGTTGTCGAGGTAGACCACGCCGTTGTTGCCGAAACTGCCGTCGCGCTGGCCGCTGGCGGTAAGCCGCACCACGATGCAGGCGCCGTTGTCCGCGGCGATGTTCGACCCGTAGGTCACGCCGCCGCCGATGAGCAGGCGACCGGCGTTGTCGAAGGCGAGGGTGTTGCCGCGCGCGCGCCGCGCCGGCGGAAAGGCGATGAACGGATTGGGATCGATCACCTGCCTGCCGTTGCCGTTGAAGGCGCTGTCCAGTCCGCAGCCGGAGAGGATGCGGGCGACACCGATGCGCTCCTCGCCGGAGGTCGGGCCATGCAGGGTACCGACCATCACGGTGTTGCCGAAGGCATCGCGCGCCATGGCCGTGGGCACGTCCTCGGCCAGTCCGGCGGCGAGATTGAAGGCCACGTCCTGGAAGCGATCGCCGCTGCAGAAGGTGTAGCTGCCCTGCCCGGCCGGCACCAGTCGCAGCAGGCGGAAGTCGATGTCGCTGGCCGACAGCTGGCGCGATTGGGCGAAACTCAGCGAGGTATCCCAGGACAGCATCAGTCCGGCCGGATTCAAGCCGCCCCAGGACCCCGGTCCGTAGGGCGTCGCCGGCGCCCCCGGGTTGTAGCTGCCCACTGGCGTGCCGTTGGCCTCGAACCAGTTGGTCATGCCCTGCTCCTGGCTGCCGATGCGCAGACGCGCCATCGCCACCCAGCGCTGCGAGGCCTCCGCCAGCGGCACCGCCCACACGTCGGTGCGCCAGAAGGCATAGCCATTGGCCACCGGCCAGGCGAAGGTGGCCACCCCGTGGGTGCCGTAGCCCGGATCGAGCACGAACGTCGTCGCCGGCGGCGCCGCGGCGAGGCCGCCGGACGCCAGCAGCAGGGCGGCGGAGAGCAACAGCAGCTTGCGCGCGTACATGCGGAACCTCGTCGTGCGTGGCCAGGATGAACCGCAGCAACGCAGACGCGGGGCTCCATCCCTCAGGACCGGCCGGGGCGGTGCCGGAACCGTGACGCAGCAAACAGAAAGCCCCGCACGGGGCGGGGCTTTCCGGTGTCGCAGGGTACGACGGCGGGCGTCGTGATCGGGATGGCCGATCAGAAGTCCATGCCGCCCATGCCACCCATGCCGCCGCCCGGGGCGCCGTGGGCGTGCGGCT
>DAOOVM010000067.1:0-12037 GCA_035370085.1 Rhodanobacteraceae bacterium
CCGCGCGATCGCGACACGTTGCCCTTGCGCGCATCGCCGGGCCGCGGCGGCACCAACGTGCACCGGCGTGCATCGCAGTGCGGCGCGGCGCGGATCGACGGCATCGCCGGCGAGGCGCGGCAACGCGGCGTTCCACGCAAGTCGCATCGGCACCGCACTGGCAATGGCCGCCGCCGGATCGCCCTAGTCGCGCCGGCACACCGCGTACTGGGCGCGATCCAGGGACACGCCGAGGAGCGCGTGCAGCGCACGGTTCAGCGCCAGGCCGACGCGCGTGCGCAGCGGGCGCCGCAGATGCACGTCGTCGACGCCCGTGGCGACCACGCGCAGTCCACAGGCGCCGAGCAGGCGACGCAGCGAGCGCGGCGTGAAGTGGCACAGGTGCACCTCCCCGCCCCAGCCCAGGCGCCCCAGCGGATCGATGCGGCCGGGCGTGAGGCGCTGGCGCAGCAGCGGGCCGAGTTCGTTGGGCACGGCGACGATCAGCACCCCGCCCGGCGCAAGGCTGGCCGCAAGCTGATGCAGGGCCTGCGCCGGCTGCGGCAGGTGTTCCAGCACGTGCCACAGCGTGATGGCGTCGTAGTGCTGCGGCGGCAGCGCCAGGGTTTCCAGCGGGCCGACCCGGGGCGTGCAGCCGCGCTGCCGCGCCCAGCGCGCGCCGGCCTCGCTCACCTCCGTGGCCTCCACGGCGAAGTGGGCGCGCGCCAGCGCCGCAAAGGCGCCGTCGCCGGTGCCGACATCGAGCAGGCGCCCGCCCGCGCAGTGGCGGCGCAGCAGGTCCAGGCGGCGCTGCCACAGCGGCGCGCGCGCCGCGGACTCGGCCTGCCAGGCGGCGAAGGTGAGCCCGGCGTCGTAGGACGCGATGACATCGCGCTGCAGCGGCCGCGGATTGCGGAACACCAGGCCGCAGTCCGCGCAGCGCCACAGGTCGTGGCGCCAGCGCAGGGCGATGGCGCGCGATGCGCAGGCGCAGCAGCGCGTCAGCGTCTCGAGCGCGGTGAAGGGCTCGCCGAGGCGGTGCTGGCGCAGGCTGATCCGGAAGGTCGTGCCCACGCGGCGTGGGGCGGTCACGGCGCGTGCGCCCGGCGCGATACGGCGACCGCGCCCATCGGCTGCGCTCAGCCCATCGGCAGCTTGAGGCCCTGCTCCTTGGCGCAGGCCTTGGCGATATCGTAGCCCGCATCGGCGTGGCGCATGACGCCGGTGCCCGGGTCGTTCCACAGCACGCGGGCGATGCGCTGGTCGGCGGCCTCCGTGCCGTCGCAGACGATGACCACACCGCTGTGCTGCGAATAGCCCATGCCGACGCCGCCGCCGTGGTGCAGGCTCACCCAGGTCGCGCCGCCGGCGACGTTGAGCATGGCGTTCAGCAGCGGCCAGTCGGAGACGGCGTCGCTGCCGTCGCGCATCGCTTCGGTTTCGCGGTTGGGCGAGGCCACGCTGCCGGAATCCAGATGATCGCGGCCGATCACCACCGGCGCCTTCAGCTCGCCCCGGCGCACCATCTCGTTGAAAGCAAGCCCCAGCTTGTGGCGCAGGCCCAGACCCACCCAGCAGATGCGCGCCGGCAGGCCCTGGAAGCGGATGCGTTCGCGCGCCATGTCGAGCCAGCGGTGCAGGTGCGCATCGTCGGGGATAAGCTCCTTCACCTTGGCGTCGGTCTTGTAGATGTCCTCGGGATCGCCCGACAGCGCCACCCAGCGGAAGGGACCGATGCCGCGGCAGAACAGCGGACGCACGTAGGCCGGCACGAAGCCGGGAAAGTCGAAGGCATGGGCACAGCCCTCGTCCTTGGCCATCTGGCGGATGTTGTTGCCGTAGTCGACGGTCGGGATGCCGGCCGCGTGGAAGGCCAGCATGGCCTCGACGTGCACGCGCATGGACTTCTTGGCCGCGTCGCGCACCTGGTCCGGGTCGTTCTTCTGTGCGTCCAGCCACTGCTCGATGGTCCAGCCGATGGGCAGGTAGCCGTGCACCGGATCGTGCGCGCTGGTCTGATCGGTGACGCAATCGGGGCGCACGCCGCGACGCACGAGTTCGGGCAGGATTTCCGCCGCATTGCCGAGCAGCGCGATGGACTTCGCCTCACCCGCCCTGGTGTATTTCTCGATGCGGGCCAGCGCGTCGTCGAGGTCGGCGGCCTGCTCGTCCACGTAGCGGGTGCGCAGGCGGAAGTCGATGCTGCTCTGGCGGCATTCGACGGTGAGCGAGCACGCGCCGGCCAGCGAGGCCGCCAGCGGCTGCGCGCCGCCCATGCCGCCCAGGCCCGCGGTGAGGATCCACTTGCCAGTGAGACTGCCGCCGTAGTGCTGGCGCCCCATCTCCACGAAGGTCTCGTAGGTACCCTGCACGATGCCCTGGCTGCCGATGTAGATCCACGAGCCGGCCGTCATCTGGCCGTACATCATCAGGCCCTTGCGATCCAGTTCATGGAAGTGCTCCCAGGTGGCCCAGTGCGGCACCAGGTTGGAATTGGCCAGCAACACGCGCGGTGCATCGGCATGGGTGGGGAACACGCCGACCGGCTTGCCCGACTGGATCAGCAGGGTCTCGTCGTCGTTGAGCTCGCGCAGCGCCTTGAGGATGGCGTCGAAACATTCCCAGTTGCGTGCGGCGCGGCCGATGCCGCCGTACACCACCAGCGCGTGCGGGTTCTCCGCCACCTCGGGGTCGAGGTTGTTCTGCAGCATGCGGTAGGGCGCTTCGCTCAACCAGCTCTTGCATGTGAGCGTGTTGCCGCGCGGGGCGCGCACGGTGCGCGAGGTGTCGATGCGGGTGGGAGCGTTCATCGGCGGGTCCGGGCAGAGGGCGGTAGCAAAGGCGAGCGCGAATTATAGGCCGGCACCGGCGAAGTCGACCGCAATGCGCCAGCGCATTGGCACGGACGGATGGGACGCCGCGGGCCCTTGCGTCCTCGCAGACAACCCCTGCCGGCGCGACCCGCCGTGCGTGGCCTCGCCTTCACCGCCGCCGTCCTGCTGGGCCTCGCCGCCCCCCCTTTGCGGCCCGCCGTGATGGCTGGGCGGACCCTCCTGCGTAGGTGGCCCCAGATACCTTCCGGAGATCCGCCCATGCGCCACTGCCCGACCGGCTCCTGCCGTCCCTTCCGCACAGGTCGTGTCCCGTCCGCGTGGCGAGTCGCCGCAGTCCTGGCCTTCGCCCTGCTGTCCTGCGCCGGGAGCGCCGCCCCGCTGGCCTGGATCAGCAACTCCGGCGGCAACAACCTCAGCGTGGTCGATACGGCCAGCAACACCCTGAGTCCGCCCGCGGTATCGCTGTTGGCCACGCCGGTCGGGGTCGCGGTAGCGGCCGCCAAGGTCTATGTCGTGCACGCCTCCGGGCAGGTGGCGGTGATCGACCGGACCACGCGCAACGTCACCACGCCTCTCAGCCTCGGCACCGGCCTGCTCGGTGTGGCGGTGAACCCGGCCGGGACACGCCTCTACGTGGGCAGCGAGTCGAACAATGTCGTCTACGTCATCGACACGGCGACCAACACGGCGGTCGCGACGATTGCGCTGCCGCACCCGCGCGGCATCGCGGTGAAGCCGGACGGCAGCCGGCTCTACGTCGCCTGCAACGACAGCACCACACCACGACTGTTCAGCATCGACGCCGGTAACAACACTGTGCTGCCGCCGCAGATCGGCCTGCCGGCCGGCCCCTACGGCGTGGCCGTGTCGCCCAATGGCCAGCGCGTGTACGTGAGCAACGAGACCGCGGGCACTGTCTCGGTCATCGACATCGTGAACAACGTCAAGCTGACCGACGTGCCCCTGGCCGGCCTGAGCCCGCGCGGCATCGTGGTCAACCGCGCCGGCACGCGCGCCTACGTCGCCCTGTTCGGCAGCAACCAGGTGGCGACGATCGACACCACCAGCAATTCCTCCCTCGGCAGCACCTCCTCCGGTGGCACGGCGCCCTGGGGCATCGACGTGAACACCGACGGCAGCCGCGTCTACGTGGCCAACAGCGGCAGCAATACCCTGGGGGTGATCAACACCGGCAACAGCTCCGTCGTTACCTCGGTTCCGGTGGGGCAGCAGCCGGCGGCCTTCGGGCGCTTCATCGAGGACCCGCCGCCGGTGCCTCCGGTGCTGGGCGACGTACCCGACCAGAGTGGCACCGTCGGTGTGCCGTTCTCGCTGGCCCTGGCGGCCTACGTGACGCCGACCAACGGCGATCCAATCCTCTCCTACGCCATCGCCGCGGGCAGCCTTCCCGCGGGCCTGAGCCTGGACACCGCCACGGGCGTCATCAGCGGCACTCCACTGCTGGCCGGCGCGGGCTATAGCGTGAGCGTGACGGCCCGCGACAAGGACGGCCCCAGCAACGCCGACAGCATCGCCTTCAGCATTGCCGTGCCGGGCAGCGTGCCACCGCGCGACATCCTGGTCGGCAGTTACAACGCCAGCGTGCGCGGCTTCGCCCCGGGCGCCAACGGCAATGCCGCGCCCTCGCGCGTGCTCGCGGGATCGACCGCCCAGGTGCAATTCCCGATTGCCATGGCCTACGAACCGAAGGAGGACGTGCTGTACGTGGGCGACTACGGCCAGACCGTGCGCGTGTTCGGCGTGGGCGCCAACGGCGACGCCGCGCCGCGGCGGGTGCTGGACTCCGCCTTCGTCGGACGGCCGCACGGCGTGGCCGTGGACATGCTGCACGACGAACTTGTCGTGACCGGCAGCGGCTGCATCCTGTGCGCCTGGCCGCGCACGGCCAGCGGGGCCGACGCCCCGCTGCGCCGGGTGGCCTGGGGCGGCGTCAGCGGCAGTCAGCTCAACAACCCCTTCGGCCTCGCGATCGACCCGGCACAGGACCTGCTGTACGTCGGTGACAACGATTTCTCCAGCTCGCCGACGCCGAATGCGGGAAAGGTGCTGGTGTTCCCGCGCACCGCCAACGGCGACGTGGCGCCCTCGCGCGTCATCAAGGGGCCGAGCACCCGCATCGGACCGTTCACGCCCTATCTCGCCATCGATACGGACCTGCAGCTGCTGTATGTCCTGAGCAGCAGCATCGACGCCTCCGACATCGGCCTGCGGCACGCGCGCATCCTGGTGTTTTCCGCCGCGGCCGACGGCGATGTGGCACCGTTGCGCGTGATCGAAGGTCCCGCCACGCAGCTGGACATCCCCAGCACCCAGACGCCCTACGGCCTGTCGCGGGATCCCACCAGCCAGCGACTGCTGGTCTCGATCTACGACAACAATGCCGCCGGCAACCGCGTGTTGGCCTTCTTCGCCGGCGACAGCGGCAACGTCGCGCCACTCCTCACCCTGGGCGGCGCGAACACGGGCTTCGACCGCATCGGCGGCGCCGTGGCGGTGCCCGACCGCATCCTGCGCACGGGCTTTGATCAGCCCTGAAATCGGCGGCGTGAGGGGCTGGGGCTCCGGTCTGCGTATAGTGCTGCTACCTGGAGAGGACACCACCATGCTGAGTTCCGTTCGTTTCGCGCCTTTGCCCTTGCTTGCCTGCGCTGTGCTGGCCTTCGGCCCACCGGCCGCCGTCCGTGCCGACGTGCTGATTGGCAGCTACGGCAGCGGCTCCAGCACAGAATCGCTGCGCGGCTTTGCCGATGCCTACAACGGCAACGCCGCGCCGATGCGCAACCTCGCCGGCACCGCCACCACTCTGCACGCCCCGGTCGGCGGCGCGTACGAGCCGGTGGAGGACGTGGTCTACGTGGCCGACTTCTGGGGCCAGGCGATCCGCGTCTTTGCCGTCGGCGCCAACGGCAATGCGGCGCCCAAGCGCGTGCTGGACTCGCCCTACGTGGGCCAGGCGCGCGCCGTGGCCATCGACGTGACCCACGACGAGCTGCTCACCTTCACCAGTGGCTGCTGTCTTGCGGCATTCAACCGCACCGACAGCGGCAGCGCATTCCTCAAGCGCTCCGTGCAGTGGGGAGGCCTGGCGGGCAGCGTGACCGAGCTGAACTATCCGCAGGGCCTGGTGTACCTGGCACCCACCGACGAGGTTGCGCTCATCGACTCCGATGCGGCCTCGCCCTACACGCCCAAGGTGCTAGTGTTCGACCGCGCCGCCAGCGGCAACACGGCGCCGCGCCGCATCCTGCGCGGCGCGAGCACCCTGCTGGGCAGCTACGTCTCGGCCATCGCCTACGACGTGGCCGCGCGCGAACTCTACGTTGCGGCCTACCAGCAGAACGCGGATCAAAGCCGTTCCGGGCGCATCCTCGTGTTCGACGACACCGCCAACGGCAATGCGCCGCCGAAGCGCAAGATCAGTGGCTTCTTCACCGGTCTGGAGCTCACCGCCAGCGGCCGCATCAGCGGGCTCGCCATCGATCCACAGCGCCATATGCTGGTCGTCGCGATCGACGACTACAACACCCCGGCCAACGACAGCCTGCTCATGTACCCCCTGGGGGCGGCCGGCAACACGTCGCCTTCGCAGGTGATCGCCGGAACGCAGACCGGATTCGCCAACCTCGGCGCGCCGATCTGGGTACCCGACCGCATCCTGCGCTCCGGCTTCGACTGAAGCGGGCGGCGCGGCGTTCGGCAGGGGCCAAGCACGGGTGCCGGTGCGGCACAGCCCGTGTTGCGGCCGCGTGATGCAGCGGCCGCCTCGCGGCATTGCCGCAGGGCAGGCGTGCCCTTGCCGACGGCATCGACAGCCCGGATAGGGTTGCTGCGACAGCACCCATCCGCAGGCATCCGCCGCGCCTGCGTCGCCCGCCAGCTGCACTTTGGTCGCGTGCAGCGCGTGGCGACGCGCGAGCGTGCGATGATCCGGGCTTTCCAGCCCGCACTTCAGTACCGCCCATGCCGTTGCTCCGCTGCCTGCTCGCCCTCCTGCTGCTCGCGCTCGCCGCCTGCGCGCCGCTGGAAAGCCGACCCGGCGGCGGACACGCCCCATTGGTGCTCATCTCCATCGACGGTTTCCGCGCCGACTATCTGCAGCGCGGCATCACCCCGAACCTGGCACAGCTCGCGGCCAGTGGCGCCCGCGCCGAGGGCATGCGTCCGGCCTTCCCATCGCTCACCTTTCCCAACCACTACACCCTGGTGACGGGTCTCTACCCCGACCACCACGGCATCGTGAACAACATCTTCCGCGACCCCGACGGCGAGCGGACGTACGTCTACAAGGACTCGCACACCACGGCCGACCCAGCCTGGTGGGGCGGCGAGCCCATCTGGGTCGGCGCCGAGAAGCACGGCATCCGGACCGCCACCATGTTCTGGCCCGGCAGCGATGTCGCCATCGACGGTGTGCGCCCCAGTCATTGGATGAAGTACGACGGCCGCGTGTCCACGGTGCGCCGCGTCGACACCGTGCTGCGCTGGTTCGACTTGCCGCCGCGCGAACGGCCGCGCTTCCTGACCCTGTACTTCGATCAGGTCGACCACGCCGGTCACGACTTCGGTCCGGACTCGCCCGAGGTGAATGCCGCCGCGGCTGACGTGGATGCCGCCATCGGCCGCCTGCTGGCCGGTCTGAACAAGCGCGGCCTGATCGACAAGGTGAACCTGGTGGTGGTGTCCGACCACGGCCAGGCCGCCACCAGCATGGACCGCGTGCTCTACATGGACGAACTCATCGATCTGGAGCGCGCGCGCTACGTCACCCTGGGCATCGTCGCCGGTTTCCGCCCCCAGCCCGGGGACAGTGCCGCGGTCGCACGCCAGCTGCTCGCGCCGCACGAGCACTTCCGCTGCTGGCGCAAGGAGGATCTGCCGCCCGACTTCCACTACGGCAGCAATCCGCGCATCCCGCCCCTCGTGTGCCTGGCCGATGAGGGCTGGGTGTTCTCCACCCGCGCGTGGGTGTCGCGCAAGAAGGGCCAGCTCTCGCGCGGCGAGCACGGCTACGATCCGGCCCTGCCGCAGATGCGCGCCCTGTTCGTCGCCCACGGCCCGGCCTTCGTGCCCGGGGCCTCGATACCGGTGTTCGACAACGTGAATGTCTATCCGTTGCTGGCCCATCTGCTGGGCGTGCCGCCGGCGCCCAACGACGGCGACCTGGCGGTGACGGCACCGCTGCTGAAGTCCGCCCGGTAGGCGGGGCCGCGAGCGCCCCTGCCGAGGGCTTGCGCGACGCCGCGCCGCGGCGCCTGCGCCCGTCGCGTGCCCCGCTCGCCTCAGTCGAAGGTGTCGCCGAAGACGCGATCGTTCCACACATCGAGGATGGGGGCGGCCGCCGCCGCGTTGCCCAGCGCCGCGAGGCCGTGCATGTCCTCAAGCGTGCGCAGCAGCGCGTAGTGATCCACCCGCCCGACGCTGCTGCCGGTGCGCACCGCGGCCCCGGCCATGATCAGGGGAATGCGGTTCTGCGCGCTGTAGTCGTCCTCGTCCCAGACCAGCACGAACAGGCTCGCGTGACCCCGCGCCCAATTGACGTAGGCGTCGAGGTGCGCGGCCAGCCAGGCGTCGCCGCTGGCAATGCTGCAGTCGTGCATGTCGTGGCAAAGGTTGGGCACGACGAAGGCCACGTCGGGCAGCTGGCTGAAATCGGCGGGAAAGGCGCTGAAGGGCTGGTTGACCGCAACCGGCGCCGTATCGAAATCCACCCAGGGGTTGTGGCGGCGGTGGTACAGCGCGCTGCTGCAGCCGGTGTAGCCCACGGCGGGCAGGTCCTCGGAGTAGCCGACGAAGCTGCGCCCCGCCGCGAGCAGCTGGCTGGCGAGGTTGGCCACACCGCTGAAGGCGACGGGACAGGAGTCGTCCGTGACGCCCTGCGTGCTGCCGGAAAACAGCGCGAGGTAGTTGGGCTGGCTGGGATGGGTGACGCCGTAGGCGGCGGTGAAATTCGCGCCCGCTGCGGCCAATGCATTGATCCATGGCGCGGCCGGATTGCCGAGCACGGCGTCGGCGCTGTGGTTTTCCATGACCACCACGACCACGTGCTCGTAGCGCGGCACGTAGGGTGGCGGCGCCGCGGCAAGCGCGACGCCGGCCAGCAGCACGACGGCGCTGCCCGCACAGCAGAACCGGAGAAATCGCGCAAGCAATGCCACGGACGCCTCGCCCTGCGGCTGGTTTCCGCCGCAGTGTAGCCCCGAGGCTGCGGTGCGGGCGAGCGGGTGGCCGCGACGCCTCAGCGCACGGCACGCACCCGCACGCCTTCGGCCACCTGGTCGTCGGGATGGGCGATCACCGCGTCGCCCGCGGCGAGACCGTCGAGGATTTCCGCTGCCAGCGCAGCGCGGCCGCCCACGCCCACCGCGGTGCGGCGCGCGCGCCCGTCGACCACGCGGTAGACGAGCCAGCGGCCGTCCTCGCGGAACAATGCGCTGGCCGGCACCTGCAGTGCCTGCGACGCCTCGCGCAGCACGAACTCCACCTCGACGCGGTAGGCGTCGCCGAGGCGGCGCCACTGCTCCGGCGGCGAGGTGATCTCCAGGCGAACGCGGGTGCGCTGCTCCTCCACGCCGAGCGCGGAAGTCTTGGTGAAGCCGCCCGGTTCGATGCGCGTCACGCGCGCCGCGAGAGGGGCATCGCCGCCCCAGCGCAGCACGCGCGCGGCCATGCCGGGCGCCAGGCGCACGGCATCCTGCGAGAGCGCCTCGACCTCGATGTCGAGATCCTGCGGATCACCGAATTCCAGCAGCGGTGTGCCGACGGCGACGGGCACGGCGCTTTCCTGGTAGCGCTTGAGCACCACGCCGTGGATGGGCGCGGCGAGCGCGATCGCTTCACCGCCGCCGCGCCCCTGGCGCGCCAGGAGGGCATCGATGGCGGCCAGCCGCTGCGCGGCCACGCGCGTCTCCGCCGCAGCCGCCTCGCGCTCGCCGGCGGTCTGGCTGGCGGCGCTGCGCGCGCGGTCCAGCTCAGCCGCGCTCGCCAGGCGCCGCGCGCCCAGATCGGCCAGCCGCGCCGCCTCGCGCTCGGCCAGGGCCGCGGCGCTGGCCGCCGCCGCCGCGCGCTGCTGGGCTGCGCGCACGGCGGCCTCGGCCGCGGCGCGCTCGGCGCGGGTCTGCGCCAGGCTGGCGGCATCGAGCAGGCCGCCGCTGGCCGGTTCCAGTTGCGCCACGACCACGCCGGCCTGCACCGCATCGCCCGGCTCCAGCACAATGCGTCGCAGCGTGCCGGCAACCGGCGCGGCCAGCAGGTAGCGATGGCGCAAATGCGTGCGGCCCTCCTCCTCGAAACCGTCGACGAAGGGCGCCGCGCGCACCGTGGCGATCTCCACCAGGCGCGCCGGTGCACGCAGTGCCCAGGCCAGCGCGGCCACCAGCGGCAGGGCAAGCAGCAGGGGCCAGTATCGTCGCAGGTTCATGCAGCGGCTCCGCAGGTCATTCGCGTGTCTTCAGCACGCCGATCAGATCCAGTTGCGCGATGCGCCGGCGCACCAGCACAGCTGACAACAGCGTCGAGGCGAGCATGGTGAGCGCTGCCAGCGCGTAGGTGGAAGCGGCCAGGCGCACCGGCACGCGGAACAGGTCGGACTGGAAGCCGCGCGACATCACCCAGCACAGGCCGATGCCGGCCAGGAAACCCAGGGGAGTGGCCAGCGCCACCAGGGTGCCGAGTTCCCCCAGCAGGATCGAGCCGACCTCCTGACGGGTAAAGCCCAGTACGCGCAGGCTGGCCAGTTCGCGGCCGCGCTCGGACAGGGCGATGCGCGCGGAGTTGTAGACGACACCGAAGTTGATCACGCCACCGAGCAGCAGGGACACGAAGGTGAATACCAGCATGCTCTCGCCCATGGTCTCGTAGAAGCTGCGAATGGCGGCCAGGCGCGCCCCCACGCCGGCAACGCGCGGACGCCGCTCCAATTCGGCCACCAGGCGCGCATCGCGCGCGGCGGCCTGCGCCGGCGGCACGCTGGCACCACGCAGGCGCACACCGGAGATGACCTCGCCGTCGCCAAGCAGGTGGTTCAATGCGTCCAGGTCCATGTAGGCCTGCACGCCGATGTACTCCGGCAACACTGCCGCCACCGGCACCTCCAGGCGCGCCTGGCGTCCCTCCAGCACCTCCACCTCGATGCGGTCACCGGGCGCCACGCCGAGCCACTCGGCGAGGTAGTCGGTCAGCAACAGGCCATCCCGGGGCGGGCGCCAGGCGCGCAGGTCGATGTCGAGCGTGCGCTTGAGCACGCCGTCTGCCGGCAGGCCCTCGATGCCGGTGCGGTAGCTGCGGGTGCCGTGACGCAGGCGCACCGCCACGCCGCGGTAGGGCTCGGCGGCGGCGACGTCCGGAAGGGCGGCGATCTCGAACAGTGCGGCACGGCCAGCGGGCTCGGTGAAATCCACGCTCCAGTCCTGCTGCTGGGCCAGGCGCAGGTGTACGTCCACCATGCGGTCGATGGCGTCGCGCTGGAAGCGGCCGACCATCATGATGGCGCAGGCCAGGGCCAGGCCCACCACGCTGAGCAGGGCCTTCCAGGGTCGCCGCTCCAGCTCACGCATGACCATGCGCCCAGGCGTCGCCAGCAGCCGCCCCAGGCCGAGGCGCTCAAGGTGCGAGGCGCGGTAGCGCGGCGGCGCCGGCGGGCGCATGGCCTCGGCCGGCGGCAGGGCGCTGGCGCGGCGCACCGCCTGCAGCGCACCTGCAGCGGCCGCGGCCAGGCTGACGCCGATGCCGCCAAAGAGCGCGCCGCGGTCGATGCCGTAGTCCAGGAAGGGAAAACGGTAGAAATTCTGATACACCCCGGCGAGAAAGTGTCCGAGCAGTCCGCCGCCGGCCAGGCCGATGAGGGCACCCGCCAGGGCAATCAGCGCCACCATGCCGAGGTAGTGCAGACTGACTGCACCGGTGGAGTAGCCGAAGGCCTTCAGCACCGCCACCTGGTCGCGCTGCGTGCCGATCAGGCGCGCCATCACCACGTTGAGCAGGAAGGCCGCCACGGAGAGGAAGATGGCCGGGAACAGCCGCGCCATGGTGGCGAGCTGGCGCAGCTCCTCGCTGAGGAAACGATTGGACAGCTGGTCCTTGCGCGCGTAGGCGCCAAGCCCGCCATAGCGCCCCAGCAGGGCGTCCACGGCGGTGATCACGCTCTCGGCATCCACCCCGGGACGCAGGCGCAGGGCCACGCTGTTGAAGGCGCCGTCCATGTCCAG
>DAOOVM010000068.1:0-12029 GCA_035370085.1 Rhodanobacteraceae bacterium
ATCCAGTCCCAGCAACAGGAGCCTGCGCATGAGCCTTCTGATCCGCGGCGGCACCGTCGTCGATGCCACACACAGCTACCGCGCCGACGTACTCTGCGTGGACGGCAGGATCGCGCAGATCAGCGCCGATCTCGCCGCACCCGCCGGAGCGCAGGTGGTCGATGCCGGCGGCCTGCTCGTGATGCCCGGCGGCATCGATCCGCACACGCACATGGAACTGCCCTTCATGGGCACCGTGGCCAGCGACGATTTCTACAGCGGCACGGCGGCGGGCCTGGCCGGCGGCACGACGACGATCATCGACTTTGTCATTCCCAATCCGCGGCAGAACCTCATGGAGGCCTTCCGTGCCTGGCGCGGCTGGGCGGAGAAGGCCGCCGCCGACTACGCCTTCCACGTCGCGATCACCTGGTGGGACGAGTCCGTGCACCGCGACATGGGCGTGCTGGCGCAGGAACACGGCGTGCAGAGTTTCAAGCACTTCATGGCCTACAAGGGCGCCATCATGGCGGACGACGAGATCCTGGTGAACTCGTTCCGCCGCGCGCTCGAGCTGGGCGCGCTGCCCACGGTGCACGCCGAGAACGGCGAGCTGGTGTTCCAGCTGCAGCGCGAACTGCTGGCGCGCGGCATCACCGGGCCGGAGGGGCATCCGCTGTCGCGTCCGCCGGCGGTGGAGGGAGAGGCGGCCAACCGCGCCATCCGCATTGCCGAGGTCATCGGTGTGCCGCTGTACATCGTGCACAACTCGGCGCGCCAGGCGGTGGAGGCCATCGCCCGCGCCCGCGGCGAGGGCCAGCGCGTGTTCGGCGAGGTGCTGGCGGGGCACCTGGTGATCGACGACTCGGTCTACCGCGACCCCGATTTCAGCCGCGCCGCGGCACACGTGATGAGCCCGCCCTTCCGGGCCAGGGAGCACCAGGAGGCGCTATGGCAGGCGCTGCAGGCCGGTCACCTGCACACCACGGCCACCGACCACTGCGCCTTCTGCGCGCCGCAGAAGGCCGCCGGCCGCGACGACTTCAGCAAGATCCCCAACGGCTGTGCCGGCATCGAGGACCGCATGGCCGTGCTGTGGCACTACGGCGTGAACAGCGGTCGCCTGACGCCGCACGAATTCGTCGCCGCCACCTCGACCAACGCCGCGCGCATCTTCAACCTGTACCCGCGCAAGGGCGCGGTGGAAGTGGGTGCCGACGCCGACCTTGTGCTGTGGGATCCGGCGGGCACGCGCACGATCTCCGCGGCGACGCACCACCAAAACGTGGACTTCAATATTTTCGAGGGGCGCAACGTGCGCGGCATCGCCCGGCGCACGATCGCTGCCGGCAGGCTGGTATGGGACGACGGCGTGCTGCACGCCGAGCGCGGTGCCGGCCGCTACCTGCCGCGACCGCTCAACCCGGCCTACTTCGAGGCCAACACCAGGCGGCACGCGGTTCGCTGAGTCGGCCCGCCCGGGCTGCGCCGCGCAGCGGGTGCCGGGGCAAACTGCTGTTCCGCGCAGGTCCGCGGGCGGACCGGGGCGGGGCGCCCGCGACGGTGCAGACGCCCCAAAACGCAGCGAGGCCGGAAGTCTCCTTCCGGCCTCGCGTGCTTCAGGCGTGGCGTGCGGCGATCAGGCCGCGGCGTCCTTCAGCTTCTTCAGCGGGCGCACCTTCACCTTGACGGTGGCCGGCTTGGCGGCGAACCACACTTCTTCCTTGGTGAACGGGTTGATGCCCTTGCGCTTGGGCTTGGCCGGGACGTTCACCACGGTGATCTTGAGCAGGCCCGGCAGCGTGAACATGCCGGCACCCTTCTTGCTCACCGAGCCGTGCACCGCGCCCTCGAGCGCCGCCATCACGGCGCGCACGTCGCGCGCGGCAACGCCTGCCGCCTCGGCGAGGTGGGCGACCAGGCCCGACTTGCTCAGGGCTTCCTTGATCGGCTTCGGGGCGGCCGGCTTGCTTGCTGCTTTCTTGCTCTTCGCCATAGCGTTTCTTCCTGCTCGATGGTTGGTTGGATTGCGTGGGGGGCCCACGGCACGGCGACTGTAGGGCATGACTGCGGCGGCGCCAAGCCGCAAGCGCACAAAAACCGCGAAAAAGCCGCGGGCGGAGGCCCCGCCCGGGGAAATTCAGCTTACCGCCCTGCAAAAACCCGACCTGCGGCCGCGCCGGGCGCTATGCTATGGCGCTTGCCCACCCACCCCCAACGACCATGCTCAATCGACGACTCTTTCTGCTCGGTGCCGCCGCCCTGGCCGGCCAGGCCCTGCTGCCACGCCGCGCCTTCGCCAACGTGCCCAAGGCCTTCACCTTCGACCTCGTTCCGCCCATGGACACGAAGGAGAACTTCGTCGCCTGGATGACCGCCAACCGCGGCGAGGACGCCAAGTTCCTCGGCCTGCGCTGGGACCGCTACCAGGCCCTGCTCAAGAACAACGACCTGCTCAACGAGCAGACCAAGCACGCCTTCCTGATGACGCCGCGCGAGGACTTCGTGCGCGAGGTCAACCGCAGCCACGCCTACGACCACGCCTTCCTCGACATCGGCTACGGCGTGACCATCTCCGGCCCGCACGCGGTCTGCCGCATGACCAGCACGCTGGACGTGCAGCAGGGCGACAAGGTGCTGGAAATCGGTACCGGCTCGGGCTACCAGTCGGCCATCCTCGCCCACCTCACCGACAAGGTGTGGAGCATCGAGATCATCAAGCCGCTGGCCGAGCGCACGCGCGGCGTCTACGACGACCTCATCGCGCGCGGCTACGGCGAGTTCAAGCACATCACCACCAAGCAGGCGGACGGCTACTACGGCTGGGCCGAGGCCGGCCCCTTCGACAAGATCATCGTCACCTGCGGCATCGACCACGTGCCGCCGCCGCTGCTGCAGCAGTTGAAGCCCGGCGGCATCATGGTCATCCCGGTCGGCCCGCCGGGCGCCCAGCACGTGCTGAAGGTGGTGAAGGAAGTGAACGACAAGGGCGAGGCCAAGATCGTCCGGTCGGACATCTACAACGGCAAGATCGTGCCCTTCGTCCCGTTCACCAAGCTGGAAGGCGACGCCATCGTCGGCAGCCACAACGGCGGCGGCAAGTAACCGACCCGGCCGGCGTCCGTCCGGGGCGGCCCCGCCGCGCTCCCGATGGACGCGGCCACGGCCCGGACGGCGCGCCGCGACGTCCGGAACCGCCTCGCCCCCACCGCCCGGGACGCGACGCACCCGCCCCGTACCCCGCGCCCAGCGCCCCCGCATCGCAACGGACTTCGCGTGACCCTCGCCAACGCCTCCCTCCCCGCCGACGAATGGGCCGCCAGCCCGCGCCGCTGGATGCTCTACGCCGCCGTGGGCCTCGTTGCCGGCGCGGTGATCGCCCTGCAGATCGGCATCATGCGCGTGTTCTCGGTCGGCAGCTGGGCACACTTCGGCTCGCTGGTGGTGAGCCTGGCCATGCTCGGCTTCGGCCTCACCAGCGCCGTCATGTGCGTGGCCAAGGGCTGGTTCGAGCGCCGCTGGCAGGGCGTGATCGCGGGCGCGCTGGCGCTGTTCGGACCGCTGGTCGTGGGCAGCAACCTCGCCGCGCAGCAGTTGCCCTTCAACGCGATCTTCCTCGTCTCCGATCCCATGCAGAAGTGGCGCCTGTTCGCCAACTTCATGCTGTACCTGCTGCCCTTCCTCGCCGGCGCCACCTTCCTCGGCACGGTGTTCCTGCGCGCCCAGCGCGTGTTCGGGCGGGTGTATTTTGCCGACCTCGCCGGCTCGGGCCTGTGCGGCCTGCTGTTCCTCGGCGCGATGTTCCTGCTGCGCCCGGAGAACCTCGTGGTGGTGCCGGTGCTGCTGGCGGGTCTCGGCGGCGTGCTGTGGTTCCTCGGCCTGGCGCGCCCGCGCGCGGCGCTGGCGATGGCGGCGATCGCCGTGCTGGCGGCGCTGGCGCACTACCAGGTGCCGACGCGGCTGGGCCTGCCCAAGCTCGCGGTGTCCGACTACAAGGGCGTGGCCTACGCGCGCAAGTTTCCGGACAACCAGCGCGTGTACGAGCGCGCCTCGCCCTTCGGCTATCTGGAGGTCTATTCCAGCTCCTACCTGCACTTCGCTCCGGGGCTGTCGGACAACGCGGCGCTGAACCTGGCGCAGATGCCGGCCAACGCCTACCTCGGCCTGTACATCGACAGCGACGGCCCCAGCGGCATCATCCGCGACCTGCCGGCCGAGCAGACGGCGTACTTCCGCTACCTGCCGATGATCTATCCCTACCTGGTGAAGCCCGACGCGGACGCCTTCATCGTGCAGTTCGGCGGCGGCATCTCCACCGCCGTGGCGCTGAAGAGCGGTGCCCGCCACGTCACCGTGGCCGAGAGCAATCCCGCCGTGCTTGACGCCTTCCGCCACGATCCCACGCTGCGCGCCTTCACCGGCGACGTGCTCGCCAATCCCAAGGTCAGCGTGGTGGACTACGACGGCCGCCTGTTCCTTGCCCACACCGCACGGCGCTACGACGTGATCGACCTGTCGCTGGCCGATTCGGCCGGCCTGTCCAATCCGGGCGGCTTCGCCATCGTGGAGAAGTACGCCTACACGCGCGAGGCCATGGCCAGCTACATGCGCGCGCTCAAGCCCGGCGGCGTGCTGGCGGTGACCCTGTGGAACAAGGAAGAGCCGCCGAAGTCGGTGCTCAAGCTTTACACCACCCTCGTCGCGGCGGCGCGCGATGCGGGCGAGACGAAGCTGGCCGACAGCTTCTTCGTCACCTCCAGCTACCTGTCCACCGCGACCGTGCTGTACCAGCGCGGCGGCTTCGACGCCGCCACGGTGGCTGCGCTGCGCGAGCACACCTCGGCCATGTCCTTCGACGAGATCTACTCGCCCGGCTACGTGTTCGACGTGCACGCTGCAGACCGGGTGCTGGATGGCTACCGCGAACAGCTGTTCGGCGAGGGCGGCGCCAAGGCCGTGGCGTCCCAGGCCCGGCCGGCGACCGCCGCGCCGGCCGATGCCTCCGTACCGGGCGACGAGGCCAGCGACCCCACCGCGCCCAGCGACGGCCCCAGCGACGAGGCGCCCGGTGACGGCACGGTACCGGCCACCACCCTGGCGCGCGCGGCCTGGCAGGCGCTGATCCACGCCGACAGCGCACCCGGCGCCTGGGACGACATGGCGCGGCGCTACGTCTTCGACACGCGCCCGCTGACCAACGCCCACCCCTATTTCGCCGCCTACCTGCGTCCGGGCGACCTGCCGCGCATCACCGACCGTCTGGAGCTGCTGCAGGAGGAGTGGGGCTATCTGCTGCTGTGGGCCACGCTGGCCATCGCCTGCCTCGCCGGGCTGGTGCTGATCGCCATCCCGGTGGTGTTCGGCTGGCGCAGCTTCGCCAGCCGCACGCCGGGCCTGCTGCTCGGCATCGTCTACTTCGCCTGCCTGGGCCTGGGCTACATCATGGTCGAGGTCGGCCTCATCGCCCACTTCATGCTGGCGCTGTCCAATGCCACGGTATCGGCCTCGGTGCTGATCACCGGCATGCTGGTGTTCTCCGGCCTCGGCAGCTTCGTGTCCGAACGCTTCCTGGGGCGCGCGCGGCGCGTCATGCCGCCGCTGTTCCTGGCCATCGGCGCCCTGCTCATCGGCTACGGCTTCTACCTCGACCGTGCGCTCGACCTCATCGGTACCCTGCCCTATGCGCTGCGCCTGCTGTGCTGTTTCGCCCTGATCGCGCCGCCGGCCTTCCTCATGGGCTTTCCCATGCCCACGGCGATGACCTCGCTGGCCTTGCTGAGGAAGGACCACATGTTCCTGTGGGCCTGGGGCGTGAACGGCTGCTTCTCGGTGATCGGCGCAGCGGTGGTGCCGCTGATCGCCACGGCCTACGGTCTCACCGCCGTGCTGGTGGTGGCGGGAGGCGCCTACCTCGTGGCCATCCCGGCCTTCTTCGCGGTGCTCAGGCCGCTGCGCGGGGCGGCGCCGGCGTGAGGCGTCTGGGCGTCGCGCTGGGCCTGCTGCTGGCCTGCGCGGCGGCGGCCGCGGCGACGGAACGCCTGGCGCTGCTGCCGTTCCAGTACGCGCCGTTCCCCTACGACGGTCCGCGCCCGGACGGCAAGCCCTTCCTCGACGTGCACTTCCGCGGCCAGCGCGGCCACACCTCGGCGCGCGGCGGCATCTACTGGGAACACGAGACCTACGCCGACCGCCGCGTCCTGGTCTACCTGCCGCCGCGGCTGGATGCGAAGAAGCCGCTGCGGCTGGTGGTGTTCCTGCACGGCAACGACGCCCTGCTGGAGCGCGACGTGCAGCAGCGCCAGAGGGTGCCGCTGCAATTGGCGCGCTCGGGCCTCAATGCCGTGCTGGTGGCGCCGCAGTTCGCGCGCGACGCGCACGACTCCAGCGCCGGGCGCTTCTGGCAGCGCGGCGTGTTCGCGCGCTTCCTGGACGAGGCGGCCGACCGCGCCGGCAAGCTGGCCGGCGATCCGGCCCTGGCGCGCGCCCTGCGCCGCGCCCCCGTGATCCTGGTCGCCTACAGCGGCGGCTACTACCCGGCCGCCTTCGCCCTGGCGCGCGGCGGCGCCGACCACCGCGTGCAGGGCGTGTTCCTGCTCGACGCGCTGTACGGCGAGGAGGCCCTGTTCGCCGACTGGATCGCGCGCCACCGCCACGACGGCTTCTTCGTCAGCGCCTACACCGAGCCGGCGAAGCCGAGCAACGAGGCGCTGCAGGCCCTGCTGCGCCAGCGCGGCGTGGCCTTCGGCCGCGACCTGCCGCCGCGCCTGGGCGGCGGCGAGATCGCCTTCCTGCCGCTGGACAGCGACCTGGTGCACGAGGATCTCGTCACCCAGGCCTGGACCGCACAGCCGCTGACCGACGTGCTGCACCGCGCCGCGCTGCCGCCGCCGCGGGCGCCGGCGAAGGCGCGCCCCGCCACAGCGGCGAAGAAGTCGGCGCCGCCGCGCACCAGGCCGGCGCCCGCACGCGGGCACTGACAGCGCGCGGTCCTCAGCCCCAGGCGTAGCGCGGCGCCGGCTGCAGCGCCGCGTTGACCACCGCACCGCGCGTGTGCAGCAGCTGCCGCACGGCGCCCTCCAGCTCCGCCGCGCCGACGCTGTCGCCGCCGGCGCTGCGGTCCTGCAAGGAGGCGCACAGGTTCACTGCGGCGATGGGCTGGCCGAAGTGCTGCGCCCAGGCGCGCAGCAGCGGACCGCCGCCCGCCGCCGCCTCGCGCACCAGCGGCGGGCTGAACAGGCCCACCTGCGGCAGCACGCGCACCGGCATGATGCGCGCCAGCTCGGTCAGCGGCACGGTGCTGCCCGACAGCGGGCCGATGTCCTCGGCGGCGTGGGCGCGCAGGATCTCCTCGGTGGCGAAGCGCCAGAAGTCGAGGAAGGGGTGGCCGCGGTCGGCCACGATCACCGCATTGTTCACCTTCTCCTCGATCTGCGCCGCGCCGTCGGCGCCGACGCGCAGCCACACCTCGCGGCACAGGCTGTAGCCGTGCACGCCGGCCAGGGTGAAGGCCTCGGGCGCGAACACCAGCACGTCGGCATCCACCCAGATCACGCGCTCGTAGCCGGCGTCCAGACGCTCGCGCAGCAGGTACAGGCGCGCCACGTCGGTGAGCGGCAACAGCTGCCGCGCGCAGCGCTCGCGCACCCAGGGCGGGGCGTAATCGAAGAAGCGGTCGTCGACGAAGTCGTAGGCGAAGCCGCGCCGCGCCGCCCAGTCGCGCACCGAGGCGAGGCACTGCGCGATCCACGCGGCGACGTCGCGCGTGCGGTAGGACTGCACCACCAGGGTCCGCATGGCGGGTCGGGCCGGGCTGGGAAAGCGCGCAGGGTGGGCGAGCGCCACGGCGCCGTCAAGGCGTCCGGCCGCCCGGCCCGGCCCACGCATGGGCGCACCACCTGGTCGTGCCCGGTGTCGCCGCGGACGCGCCTTGCGTGCGCCCGTTCAGCAGGAGGTGATCGTCGCGATCGCGGCGATGCCGAGCGCGCGATCACACCGCACTGCCGCGCCGGGCGACGCGGCGTCTCGCCCCCTGAGACGGCGCGCCGCTACACCGGCGCCTTTCGCGGGAGAGCTGGCATGGCAGGGCAGACGGTATGCGCGGCGCAGGCAGGGGACGGGACGGTGCGGCCGGCGGTGCCGTCGGCCGAGCGACTGGCCGAGCGCCTGCGCGAGAAATACGGCGATCGGGTGACGGGCTACCTGCGCCTGCCGGGCACACCGGCGCGCCTTGCACCGTTTCCGCCGGAATTATCTGAGGCCACGCGACTGGCGTTGCGCTCCCGCGGCATCGAGCAGCTCTACACCCACCAGCGCGAGGCCTGGGATGCCCTGGCCGCCGGCCGGCATCTGGCCGTGGTCACGCCCACCGCCTCGGGCAAGTCGCTGTGCTACCACCTGGCCGTGATCGAGGCGGTGCGGCGCCAGCGTGCCCGCGCGCTGTACCTGTTTCCCACCAAGGCGCTGGCGCAGGACCAGGTGGCGGAGCTGCTGGAGCTCAACCGCGCCGGCGAGCTGGGCCTGCGCGCCTACACCTTCGACGGCGACACGCCCGCCGACGCGCGCCAGGCGGTGCGCGTGCACGGCGACATCGTGGTGAGCAATCCGGACATGCTGCATCAGGCCATCCTGCCGCACCACACCAAGTGGGCGCAGTTCTTCGAGAACCTGCGCTACGTGGTGATCGACGAGGTGCACACCTACCGCGGCGTGTTCGGCTCGCACGTGGCCAACGTCTTGCGGCGCCTGCAGCGCATCGCCGCCTTCTACGGCGCCGCGCCGCAGTTCATCGCCTGCTCGGCCACCATCGGCAACCCGCAGGAGCACGTGGAAGCCCTGCTCGGCGCCGAGGTGCAGGCCATCACCGACAGCGGCGCACCCCGCGGCGAGCGTCACGTGCTGCTGTGGAATCCGCCGGTGGTGAACCCCGACCTCGGCATCCGCGCCTCGGCCCGCTCACAGTCCACGCGCATCGCCCGTCACGCCATCCGCGCGCGCCTGAAGACGCTGGTGTTCGCCTCCTCGCGCCTGATGGTGGAGGTGCTGACCAAGTACCTGAAGGACGTGTTCGACGCCGACCCGCGCAAGCCGGCGCGCATCCACGCCTACCGCGGCGGTTACCTGCCCACCGAACGGCGTGCCACCGAGCGCGCCCTGCGCGATGGCAAGGTCGATGGGGTGGTGTCGACCTCGGCGCTGGAGCTGGGCGTGGACATCGGCGCGCTGGACGTGGTGGTGCTGAACGGCTTCCCCGGCTCCATCGCCGCCACCTGGCAGCGCCTGGGGCGCGCCGGGCGACGGCAGCGGCCGAGCCTGGGTGTGCTGGTGGCGTCGAGCCAGGCGCTGGACCAGTACGTGATCCGCCATCCCGAGTTCTTCGAAGGCGCGCCGCCGGAGTTCGCCCGCATCGCGCCGGACCAGCTGCTGATCCTGCTCGACCACATCCGCTGCGCCGCCTTCGAGCTGCCCTTCGTCGCCGGCGACCGCTTCGGCCCGGTGCCGGCCGAGGCCTTTCTCGACGTGCTGGCGGAATCGGGGGTGCTGCACCGCGAGGGCGACCGCTACGACTGGATCGCCGACAGCTACCCCGCCCAGGCGGTGAGCCTGCGTGCCGTGGCCGACGGCAACTTCGTGGTGGTGGACCGCACCGACGGGCGCCAGAGCATCCTCGCCGAGGTCGACTTCACCGCCGCGGCCCTGACCGTGTACGAGGGCGCCATCTACATGGTGCAGTCCGTGCCCTACCAGGTGGAGAAGCTCGACTGGGCCGGGCGCAAGGCCTTCGTCACGCGCACCCACGTCGACTACTACACCGATGCCATCGACTACACGCGCCTGAAGGAGCTGACACGCTTCGACGGGACCAAGGCCGGCCAGGGCACCTGCCACCACGGCGAGGTGCACGTGGTGCGGCACGTCTCGGGCTACAAGAAGATCCGCTTCTACAGCCACGAGAACATCGGCTACGGACCGGTGAACCTGCCGGATCAGGAACTGCAGACCACGGCTCTGTGGTGGCAGCTGCCGGCCGCTGCGCTGAACGACGCATTCGGCTCGTGCCAGGACGCCGTCGACGGCTTCCTCGGCGCCGCCTACGCCCTGCACACGGTGGCCCAGGTGCAGGCCATGGCCGAAGGGCGCGATCTGCAGAAGGCCGTGGGCTCCGGCGACGGCGCCTGGTTTGCCAGCCAGGATCGGCAGGGCCGCGGCCAGTGGCGTCGGGCCGCGGGCGGAACGCCCGATGCGCCCGCCGCGGCCGACTTCAGCCCCACCGTCTACCTGTACGACAACTACCCGGGCGGCATCGGCCTGAGCGAGCCGCTGTTCCGGCGCGCGCCGCAGCTGGTGGCCGATGCGTTCGCGCTGGTGTGCGAGTGCGACTGCCGCAGCGGCTGCCCGGCCTGCGTGGGTCCGGTGCTGGCCGCCGACGAGGACGCCGAGCGCTCGCCGCGGGCCTTGGCCCTGGCGGTGCTGGAACTGCTGGCGTGACTCTGGCCGAGCGACTGCGCGTGCTGCAGAAGCAGGCGGGGCGGGACGCTGCGCCGCGCCCGCCCAGCGATGCGCTGTCCCTGCAGCTGCGCCGCCTGCTGGGCGTTCGCGCGGTCCAGCGACAGCGCACTCCCCTGGCGGCGCCGGCGGGCACGCGCCTGGCCGATGGCCTGTACCTCGTGCAGACCCGCTGGCCGAGCGACGCGCCCGCGCAGCTGCACTTGCCCGGTCCGGACACCACGGCGGTGGCGCGTGAGCGCCTCGTCTGCTTCGACACCGAGACCACCGGCCTCGCCGGCGGCGTGGGCACCAAGGCCTTCATGCTTGGCCTCGCCCAGTGGCAGGGTGGGCAACTCCTCGTGCGCCAGCTGTATCTCACGGCCCTGGCGGGCGAGGCGGCCATGCTCGACACCTTTGCCGCCTGGCTGGCGCCGGACAGCATCCTCGTCAGCTACAACGGCCGCAGCTACGACGCGCCGCTGCTCAAGGGGCGCTACCGCCTGCAGCGCCGCGAGCACCCCTTCGAGGACCGCCCGCACCTGGACCTGCTGCACGCCGTGCGCCGCGCCTTCCGCGGCGTGTGGGCCAACTGCCGCCTCGCCACGGTGGAACGCGAGCTGCTCGGCATCGTGCGCGAGGACGACCTGCCCGGCGCGCAGGCGCCGGCGGCGTGGCTGGCCTTCCTGCGCGGCGAGGGCAGCCGCGACCTCGGACGCGTGATCGCGCACAACCGTCAGGACCTGCGCTCCCTCGCCGCACTGCTGCAGAGGTTCGCCACGCCGCGCTGGGGCGAAGCCGGCGCCACCGCGGCGTGCGCCGTGTAGAGTACGCAGCCGCACGCGGCGCAGCGCGCCGCGCCGATCGCGAGGGTTCCCGCCGTGCCAGATGCGCTGCTGCCGCTGACCCAGGACCTGCTCGACGGCGTCGGCACACTGGCCTTCGCCATCAGCGGCGGCCTGCTCGGCGTGCGCAAGCGCTTCGACCTGTTCGGCGTGCTGTTCCTGTCCTTCGTCGTTGCCGTGGCGGGCGGCATCATGCGCGACCTGCTGATCGGCGCGGTGCCGCCGGCGGCCCTGGTGGAGATCCACTATTTCGCCATCGCCGTGTGCGGCGGCCTTGCCACCTTCTTCTGGTATCCGCGCGTGGCTTCGTTGGCGCACCCCATCCAGCTGCTCGACGCCGTCGGACTGGGCCTGTTCGCCGCGATCGGGGCGCAGAAGGCGCTGGAACACGGCATCCATCCGCTCATGGCCGCCCTGCTGGGCATGCTGACCGGCATCGGCGGCGGCATGACGCGCGACGTGCTGGCCGGCGAGATCCCCTTCGTCCTGCGCAGCGACCTCTACGCCATCGCCGCCCTCGCCGCCGGCGCCCTGGTCGCCGCCGGCCGGGTGATGGGCGTGGCCGCGCCCTACGCCCTGCTGCTCGGCGCCGCGGCCTGCCTGTTGCTGCGCCTCATGGCCATCTACCGCGGCTGGCGCGCACCCCTGCCGCCGAATCCGCAGGACGGCGACGCCGACCGCATGCGCTAACGGTCCAGCCCGCGGCGCGGCCCGGCGCACTGG
>DAOOVM010000069.1:0-11989 GCA_035370085.1 Rhodanobacteraceae bacterium
GTGGTGGCGCCGACGAAGAGGATGGCGCCCTTCTCGATATGCGGCAGGAAGGCGTCCTGCTGCGCCTTGTTGAAGCGGTGCACCTCGTCCACGAAAAGCACGGTGCGCTCGCCCTGGGCGAAACGCGCCGCCGCCTCGGCCAGCGCCTCGCGCACCTCGGCGATGCCGCTGAGCACGGCGGACAGGGCGCGGAATTCGGCCTTCGCGTACTGTGCCAGCAGCAAGGCCAGGGTGGTCTTGCCGCACCCCGGCGGGCCCCACAGGATCATCGAGTGCACGCGCCCGGCCTCGATGGCGCGGCGCAGCGGCTTGCCGGGCGCCAGCAGGCGCTGCTGGCCGACGATTTCGTCCAGCGACCGCGGCCGCATGCGCTCGGCCAGCGGCTTCAGCGCTGCGGATTCGGTGAACAGTGCGGGCGCGGGGCGTCGACGGGAGGGCATGGGCTCATGATACGGGAGCCGGCTTTTCCTGCGATCGGGCGGCTCGATCGCTGGCGCGACGGTGCCCGCGGTGACGGAATGGCAAGGTCGCCCCGGTCACTCCGACTGAATGTCGAAGGCGATGGTCAGGCGCGTGTCGTCGGGTGCACCGGCGAAGGGCACCGTGCCGTGCCAGAGATAGGACGGAAACAGCACCAGCAGGCCGGGTTCTGGGCGCACGAAATGCTCGGGCGGCAGCGCGGGCCGCGTGCGGATGCCGGGCTCGCCAAAGGCAATCCAGCCGGCGCGGTCGGTCTCGTCGCCGAGCGCCGGCGGCAGGTCGATATAGCAGGCGGAGGACAGCCAGCCCTCCGGATGGAAGTGGTTCACGTGGAAGCCGTGCGGTCGCAGCTGCACCGACCACATGCCGAGGATGCGGTAGCTGCCGCGGTTGTGCCGCCGCAGCGCATCCGTGCCCTGCCCCAACGCTTCGAGATGGCGGCGGATCGGACCATCTACGGCCTGTACGAAGGCGCGGATGGACGGATCGTCGGAGCGCATCAGGTCCTGGTTGGTCTGCGTGCCCTGGCGCAGGGTCTGACCGAGCGGATGCGCCCGCGTGGTGTGCAGGCGACGCAGGCTCGTCGCCAGATCGCGCAGATAGGCCGGCAGGTCGGGCCAGCCGGCCGGCGTGTCCAGGCGCCAGGCGCGCACGATCTGTGCATAGTCGCTGAGCGCCGGATCACGCGGTCCACCGCCCAGGCGCTCGGCGCTGGTGCGCAGGGCCAGCGCGTGCTGATCGTCGGGATTGCGCTCAAGCAGGCGCTGCGCGGTTGCCAGGGCGGCCGCGGCCTGGCCCGCGCCGAGTTGGGCATCGCCGAGCGTCCACAGTAGCGCCGTGTCGGCCGGCGCGAGGGCGGCCGCGCGCTCGGCGTGCGCGAGCGCCGTGTCGGCATCGAAGGCCAGGGCCACGTCGGCCGCCGCCAGCTGCAGCTCCACGTCGTCCGGCTGTGCCGTGAGCGCTTGGCGCAGTTGGGCGTAGGCCACGCCGACTTCACCCGCATTGCGGTACAGGCCGGCCTTGGCCACGCGCAGCGCCGATACGGTGGGATTGCGGGCCAGCAAGGCATCGATGTCGGCGCAGGCACGCGCGAGGTCGCCGTGGCGCATCCACAGTGCCTGGGCGAGGTCGACGTGCGCAGCCAGGTAGTCCGGGCGGCGCTCGATCGCCCGGCGAAAGGAAGCCTCGGCCTCATCGCCCTGCTCCTGCGCCAGCTGGGCACGCGCCAGGCCGAACCACAGCTCGGGCAGGTCGATGCCGCGGTGCTGCAGCGCGCGCAGGAGGCGCGCGGCTTGCGCCGGTCGTGCCGCATCGACCAGTGCCAGGGCGAGGTTCAATACGGCAGCGGCGCTGTCCGGTGCGAGGGTCAGCGCGCGGCGCTGCGCCGCGACGGCCTCGTCGTGGCGGCCGCAAGCAGCGAGCGTGCGCGCCAATTCGGCGTGGGCCTCGGGCTCCTGGGGCAACAGATCGACCAGTCGCCTTGCCCACTGCAGCGCCTCGCGCAGGCAGCCGCGTGCGCGCAACAGCCGGGCCAGTGCCAGGCACGGCGCAGGCAGCGCCGGCTCGTGCCGCAAGGCCTCGCGCAGGGCCGTGAGCGCGCCGGACTCCTCCCCCCGCCGCAGCAGCACGTCGCCCAGGGCCGCATGCAGCTCTGCGTGCGCGGGCCTGGCCGCCAGGGCCGCGCGCAGCGAGCGTTCGGCCGATGCCGCGTCGCCCAGGGCCAATTGCGCCGCGGCCAGCAGGCGCGCGGTTTCGGCGTCGTCAGGAAAGGCCTGCGCAAGCGGTTCCAGTACCGCGCACGCTGCCGCGGCCTGGCGCCGCTGCAACAGCGCCGCCGCTTCGGCGAGCTGCGCGCGAGGCGCCGCCATGCTCAGTCCTTGACCGGGTGGACTTCCGCTTCGGGCGTGACCTCGCCGATCACGTCCACGCCCTGGGGCGGTACGAAGTGGAAGCGGGCGTCGTCCAGCGGCACATTGCGCTTCCAGTCGCTGAACACGATCTGCGTGCGGTTGCCCAGGGAGTCCTTGAACTCCATGCGCGCCAGCGAGCTCTCGGCCAAGCCCAGATCCGCGTATTCGAATTCCGCGTCCTTGGCCTTGGGCGTCAGGCGCAGCCACTGCAGACCGTCGCGCTCACCCTGTTCGCTGGCGCGGAAATCGTGGTCGAGCTGGGACAGGTCGGTGAGCACGGTGAGCGGGCTGTGGGCCTCTTCCACGCCCTGGTTGCGCACAGTCACCTGCTCCAGGTCGGGGTCGTAGACCCACACGCGCAGACCGTCGGCGACGATCTGCTGTTGATACGGCGCGGTCACATCCCAGCGGAATTGCCGCGGCGCCTTCAGCGCGAGGAAGCCGCGCGTGGTCTTGCCGGCGCCCCCGTTGGCGTCGGTCAGCGTCTGGCTGAAGCTGGCCGTGACCGTCGTCAGGCCCTTGGCCACGGTGTCGAGGCGGGCGCGGGCGGCATCGGCCGCGTGGGCAGATGCCGCCAGGGACAGGAGGACGATGCAGACGACTGGGCGCATGGGGTTCTCCGCGAACGGCGGGCAGTGTAAGGGCGGCGGCTGAACGGCAGGCCGCGGGCGGCGAAGGCTCAACGCTCTGGCGGCGGTGGCGCCAGCACGGTGCGGTTGCCGTTGTGCTCGGGAGCGCTCACCACGCCGTCACGCTCCATCTGTTCGATCAGGCGGGCCGCACGGTTGTAGCCGATGCGCAGGTGCCGCTGCACGCCGGAGATGGAGGCGCGGCGCGTCTGGGTCACGACAGCCACCGCCTTGTCATAGAGTTGGGCATCCTCGCCGCCCTCCCCGTCGCTGGCATCCTGCGGCAAGCCCGATTCGTCGATGACCTTACCGTCGCCGAGGCTCTGCACTTCTTCCAGCACGCCGTCGATGTATTCCGGCTCGCCCTGGGCGCGCAGCCATTCCACCACCTTGTGCACCTCGTGGTCGTCGACAAAGGCGCCGTGCACGCGTTCGGGCGTGGCCGTGCCCGGCGGCATGTAGAGCATGTCGCCGTGTCCAAGCAGCGCCTCGGCGCCGGATTGGTCCAGGATCGTGCGCGAATCGATCTTGCTGGAGACCTGAAACGCGATGCGCGTGGGGATGTTCGCCTTGATCAGGCCGGTGATGACGTCCACCGACGGGCGCTGCGTGGCGAGGATCAGGTGCACGCCGGCGGCACGCGCCTTCTGCGCCAGGCGCGCGATCAACTCCTCCACCTTCTTGCCGACGATCATCATCATGTCGGCGAACTCGTCGATGATCACGACGATGTAGGGCAAGGGCTGCAGCGGCTCGGCACGGCGGTCCGGCTGCGAGGCATCCGGGCGGAACAGCGGATCGAGCAGGGGCGCGCCGGCCTCGTCGGCGTCGCGCACCTTCTTGTTGAAGCCAGCGAGGTTGCGCACGCCCACCGCGGCCATGAGCTTGTAGCGGCGCTCCATCTCGGCCACGCACCAGCGCAGGGCGTTGGCGGCTTCCTTCATGTCGGTGACGACCGGCGCCAGCAGGTGCGGAATGCCCTGGTAGACCGACAGCTCCAACATCTTGGGATCGATCATGATCAGGCGCACGTCCCTGGCGCTGGCCTTGTACAGCAGGCTCAACACCATGGCGTTCACCGCAACCGACTTGCCCGAGCCGGTGGTGCCGGCGACCAGCAGATGCGGCATCTTGGCCAGGTCCACCACGATCGGCCTTCCGCCGATGTCCTTGCCGAGGGCCAGCGACAGCGGCGACTTGGCGGTGTCGTATTTGTCCGAACGCAGGATTTCCGACAGGTAGACGATCTCGCGGTTGGCGTTGGGGATTTCCAGGCCGATCACGTTCTTGCCCGGGATCACGTCCACCACGCGCACGCTCACCACCGACAGGCCGCGGGCGATGTCCTTGTCGAGATTGCTGATCTGGCTGCCGCGCACGCCCGGCGCGGGTTGCATCTCGAAGCGCGTGATGACCGGGCCGGGATACACGCCGACGACCTGCGCCTCGATGCGGAAGTCCTTCAGTTTCAGCTCCACCTGGCGCGAGAGCGCTTCCAGGGTCTCCTCCGAATAGCCCTTGGCCTGCTGGCGCGGCTCGTCCAGGAGCGACAGCGGCGGCAGATCGCTCTCGGCACCGGCCACGCCGGCGAACAGTGGGATCTGCGTCTCGCGCTCGGCGCGCTCACTCTTCTCGATCGGTTCGATCTTGGGCTCGATCTTGATGGGCTCGCGCTTGGCCTGCTTCACGGTCTCGATCTTGCGCACTTCCTCGCGCTCGATGATCGCGGCACGTGCCGCGCGGCCCTCGTCGGCCTTCTTCAGGCTGCCGAGAAACCAGCTGCCAGCCGCCAGCAGGCCGCGGCCGATGGCGTCCATGAGGCGAAACCAGCTCAGACCCGTGGCCAAGGTGATGGCGACCAGGAACAGGGCCAACAGGAACAGCGAGGCTCCGAGCAGGCCGACGCCGTGCATGGCGACGCCACCCACGAGTTGGCCGAGGATGCCGCCGGCCTTGGCCGGCAGCGGACCGGGCGCGGTGAAACGCAAGTGGGCCAGGCCGGTGCCGCTGACGAAGAAGGCGACAAAACCAACCAGGCGCAGGCTCGGCTCCAGCGAGGAGCGCTCAGGCTGCGCACGCGGCAGCAGGATGCCCGCGCCCAGAGCGAGTACCAGCAGCGGGAAGGCGTAGGCGAGATAGCCGAAGAAATAGAAGGACAGGTCGGCGATCCAGGCGCCCAGGCTGCCGCCAAAGTTGTGCACCCTGTCGGGCGTTCCGGCGTGCGACCAGCCCGGGTCCTGCGGGCTGTAGCTGAGCAGACAGGCGAAGAGGTACACGACCACGGGCAGCAGCAGCAGGAACGCGACTTCCCGCAGGCGCCGCTGCAGGACATCGTCGCGAACGGATTGAGCTTGGCCTTTCGGTGTGCGCGCCACGCGGAGACTATACCTCAGCTATTCATCGTAATTAAATGATTCTACTTGCGAATGTACTCTCTTCGAGAGTCTCGAACAGCCATCCTGCGGCAGCCACCGCGCCAGCTGGGCGACGCACACCGGAAGCGTGTGCTGCGCGGTACAGCCCGGCCTGCCGGCGGGGCTCTTCTCCCGACGGCAGGCGTCATGGATCTGGCCGCGAGGGCCGTTCAGCCCTTCAGGGCCGGGTGCACGATCTCACCGCGGTCGACATTGATGCCGTGCTTGAGCGGTTCGAACTCGCGCCACTCCTTGCCGCCGGCCAGTCGCTGTACGTAGGGCAGGATGGCCGCGGAGATCGCCACGGACGAGGTCTGCGGCACCGCGCCCGGCATATTGGTCACGCAGAAGTGCGTCACGCCGTGCACGTCATAGGTCGGTTCGGCCCAGGTGGTCGGGCGCGAAGTCTCGAAGCAGCCGCCCTGGTCGATGGAGATGTCGACCAACACGCTGCCCTTCTCCATGGTCTTGACCATGTCCTCGGTCACCACGCGCGGGGCCTTGGCGCTGGGAATCAGCACGGCGCCGACCACGATGTCGGCGTCGCGCACTTCGTCGGCGACCGAGGACTCGTAGGCGTACAGGGCGGTCACGTTCGGCCCCAGGCCCATCATTTCAGCGAGCCGATCCTGGCGCTTGTCGAACACCACCACGTTGGCGCCCGCAGCCGCGGCCAGGGCCGCGGCATTGCCGCCGGCGGCGCCGGCGCCCAGCACCACCACCTTGCCGCGCGGAGTCGAGGCCATGCCGCCCAACAGCTTGCCCTTGCCGCCCTGCGGGCGATGCAGCAGGGTCGTGCCGATCTGGGTGGCGATGCGCCCGGCGATGACCGACATGGGCAGCAGCAGCGGCAGGCCGCCGTTTTCTTCCACCGACTCGAACGCCACGCCAGTGAGGCCGATGTCGAGCAGGCGCCGGGTCAGTTCCGGCTCGGGCGCCAGGTGCAGGTAGCAGAACAGCAGGTGGTGCTTCTTCAGGCGCGCCAGGTCGCCGGCGATCGGCTCCTTGACCTTCACGATCAGTTCGCCCACGTCGTACAACTCGTCGGCATCCTTGGCGATCTTGACGCCGACGCGGGTGAAGTCCTCGTCGGAGAAACCGCTCTTCGCGCCGGCACCGGCCTGCACGTAGACCTCATGGCCGCGCCGGACCAGGTCCGCGCAGGCGGCAGGGATGAGGGCCACGCGGCCTTCCAGCGTCTTGGTTTCGGATGGCACACCGATACGCATCAGTCGTTCCTCAGCTTGGTTGATCCAGAACTCACACTGGTCGCGGCAATGCGACCCGATCCCTGCAGTGCCCTCCCGAGCCCTGCCTTGCCGACCGATGCCCCGGGCCTGCCCCGCCCCACGCCTCGGCTTGAATTGGTGCGCGACTCTCCCCATGCTTGCCGCTTCGCGCGCCACCCGCAGCGCATGCGCGCCCTCGGCGAGGACGGCGCTGGCTGGCTCTACGGATTCGCGGTGCCCGGTTAGCCGGAAGGAAGCCCTTCCACCGGGTTCGCGGCATGGTCGGAACCGCATTGAAAGCCGCGAAAAAGCGGCGAGGGATTATACATGAGCACCCCCAAGCACAGTCGTCTGCTGATCCTCGGTTCGGGCCCGGCCGGCTACACCGCCGCGGTCTACGCTGCGCGCGCCAACCTCAAGCCTCTGCTCGTCACCGGGCTGCAGCAGGGCGGCCAGCTGATGACCACCACCGACGTGGACAACTGGCCCGGCGACGTGGAAGGCCTGCAGGGGCCTGCCCTGATGGAGCGCATGCGCGAGCACGCCGAGCGCTTCCATACCGAGATCGTCTTCGACCACATCCACACGGCGGATCTGGCGCAGCGCCCATTCCGCCTCAGCGGCGACAGCGGCACCTACACCTGCGATGCGCTGATCATCGCCACCGGGGCCACGGCCAAGTACCTCGGCATCGAGTCCGAAACCCGTTTCAAGGGTCAGGGGGTGTCGGCCTGCGCCACCTGCGACGGGTTCTTCTTCCGCGAGCAGGAAGTCGCGGTCATCGGCGGCGGCAACACGGCGGTGGAAGAGGCGCTGTATCTGGCCAACATTGCCAAGAAGGTCACGGTCGTGCACCGCCGCGACAAGTTCAAGGCGGAGAAGATCCTGCAGGACAAGCTGTTTGCGAAGGAGAAGGCGGGCAAGGTCGAGATCGTTTGGAACCACGCGGTGGACGAGGTGCTCGGCGACGCTACCGGCGTCACCGGCGTGCGCCTGGTCAGCACGCAGGATGCGAGCAAGCGCGACATCCCCGTCAGTGGCATGTTCGTCGCCATCGGCCACACGCCGAACACGGCGCTGTTCGAGAATCAGCTCGCCATGCGCAACGGCTACATCGTCATCAAGAGCGGCCTGGACGGCGGCGCCACGGCCACCAGCATCCCGGGCGTGTTCGCCGCCGGCGATGTGGCCGACCAGGTCTATCGCCAGGCGGTGACCTCCGCCGGATTCGGCTGCATGGCGGCCCTGGATGCAGAGAAGTACCTGGACAAGCTGGGCCTGGCCGGCTGATCGCGGCGGTTGGTCGTGCCCGCTTTCGGTGCCGAGCGGCAGGGCCCGCCACGGGGACGTTGCGCGCGCTCCAGGGGGCGCGAGGACGCAGGGAGAGGACGTCGGCCACTGTGACGATTGCCGCTGCAGCACTTGCGCGACACGGATCTGGTCTCCGCTCCCCCATAAGCCCTTCGAGGCACCGATGATGCAGCTGCGCCTGCACGACGCCCTGAGCGACATCGACGCGCCGCACTGGGACGCACTGCGACCGGACGGTAACCCGTTCGTATCCCACGCCTTCCTTTCCGGCCTGGAAGCCCACGGCTGCCTGCGCGCGGACTACGGCTGGCAGGCGCAGCATCTGGCGCTGTACGAAGGCACACAACTCGTCGCCGCCGCGCCGCTTTACGTCAAGGGCAATTCGCACGGCGAGTTCGTCTTCGACTGGGCCTGGGCACAGGCCTACGCGCGCCACGGACTGCCCTACTACCCCAAGCTGCTCTGTGCCGTGCCCTACTCGCCGGTGCCCGGGCCCAGGCTGTTGGCGGGCAGCGGGGGCGACGCGAGCGGGCGGCAGCGCCTGCTGCGCGACACCCTGATCGAGGTGGCGCGCAGCCTCGGCGTCTCCTCCGTGCACGTCAACTTCGCGCGTGAGGAGGATGCCGCCGCCTTCGACGGCAGCGACTGGTTGGCACGCTTCGACTGGCAGTTCCACTGGCACCAGCGCGGCTACCGCGATTTTGCCGACTTCCTCGACGCACTTACCCCGAAGAAGCGCAAGAACATCCGCCAGGAGCGCGCCCAAGTGGCGCGCGCCGGCCTGCGCTGCGAACGTCGCCGCGGCGAGGAACTGGACGAGGCGGACTGGCGCTTCCTGCACCGCTGCTACCTCGCCACCTTTGAGGAGAAGGGCAACCATCCGGCCCTCACCCTGCCCTTCTTCCGTCACCTCGGCCGCATGCCCGGCAGTGCCGTGCTCGCCACGATCGCCTGGCGCGGCAACGAGCGCGTGGCCGCGGCGCTGCTGCTGCAGGGCGATGGCGCGCTGTACGGCCGCTATTGGGGCGCGCTCGAGCACGTGCCCGGACTGCATTTCGAGGTCTGCTACTACCAGGGCATCGAGCACTGCATCGCCAACGGCCTGCAGCGTTTCGAGCCGGGTGCCCAGGGCGAACACAAGCTGGCGCGCGGGTTCCTTCCGGCGCGCACGCGGTCCTTCCACTGGTTGGCGGACGCGGGCTTTCGTCGCGCCGTGCATGCTGCGCTGGCGCGGGAGGCGACGGCACTGGAGGACTACCATGCCGAGCTCATGCGCCATTCGCCCTACGCGGTGAGCGCATGATCCGCCTCCCGCTGCTGCATGCGGCCCTGCGCGAGGATTTCCCGCCAGTCACGGCGGCGCTGACGCAGCCCAACGGCTTGCTCTGCGCCGGCGGAGACCTGGCACCGTGGCGCTTGCTTGAAGCCTATCGCCGCGGCATCTTTCCCTGGTATTCGCCCGGCGAACCGATCCTGTGGTGGTCTCCCGACCCGCGCCTGGTGTTCGAGACAGGCGCGATGCATGTGCCGCGCAGGCTGCGGCGCGACCTCAAACGCTGCCGCTGGTCCCTGCGGGCGGACACCTGCTTCGCCGATGTCGTGCGCGCCTGCGCCGCACCCCGGCCCGGCCAGGGCGGCACCTGGATCACGCCGGAGATGTTCGCCGCCTACACCAACCTGCATGCCCTGGGCCATGCCCACAGCCTGGAGGTCTTCGACGGCGCGGCCCTGGTGGGCGGGATCTACGGGGTGGCCGTCGGGCGCATGTTCTTCGGTGAATCCATGTTCAGCCGCGCCACGCACGCTTCCAAGGTTGCGCTGCTGGGCCTGGCTGCCCTGCTGCGCGGCTGGGACTGGCCGCTGATCGACGCCCAGGTGGAATCGCCGCATCTGTACACGCTCGGCGGCCAGGCGCTGGCGCGCACGCAATTCGTCGAACGCATCGCCCGCCTGACGGCGCTGCCGGGGCGCATCGGTCCCTGGCAAGGCACCGCCGATGCCCTCGACGTTGCGGCCCTCTGAGCGGGCTTCGCTTCCCGCCGGAGGCGCGACGTGGCAGAATCCCGCGCCGCTTTGTCCCCAACGGCCCGCCCAACGAAGGGAAAATGTCCAAAGACGACGTCATCGAGATGGAAGGCACGGTGCTAGAGACCCTGCCCAACACCATGTTCCGCGTGAAGCTGGAAAACGGCCACGTGGTCACCGCCCATATCTCGGGCCGCATGCGCAAGAACTACATCCGTATCCTGACCGGCGACAAGGTCAAGGTCGAGATGACGCCCTACGACCTGACCAAGGGTCGCATCACCTACCGCATGAAGTGATCGCGGCGGTCACACGCGGGCGAGCCGCTGCGAGGCTCCCTGCCGAACCGGAGCCGGCCTCCAGGCAAGGGCGCTCGGCGTCCAGACAGCGCCGGACGAGCGGCCGCCAAGCCGGCGCACAGCGACGCGCAGCGCGTTTCCACCCAGTCGCACCAAGGAAAACGGCGGCCCCGGGCCGCCGTTTTCGTTTGGTTTCCCGACGCCGACTTAGTCGACGACGGCCAGCTGCGGCTCGCTCTCGGCACGCACATCCAGTTTGCCGTCCTTGACGCCGAGGTAGACCTTGCCGCCCTCGGCCAGCTTGCCGAAGAGCAGTTCGTCCGCCAGCGGGCGCTTGACGTGCTCCTGGATCACCCGCGACATCGGCCGTGCGCCCATCTGCGGATCGAAGCCGTTCTCGGCCAGCCAGCGCCGCGCGTCGGTGTCGACGTGCAGGGCGACATGCTTCTCCTGCAGTTGCGTCTCCAGTTCGATCAGGAACTTGTCCACCACGCGCAGAATGTGGTCGAAGTCCAGGGCATGGAACTGGATCACCGCATCCAGGCGGTTGCGGAACTCCGGCGTGAAGGTCTTGCGGATCACCTCCATCGCGTCCGTGCTGTGGTCCTGCTGCACGAAGCCGATGGTGCGCCGCGCCGCCTGCTGCGCACCGGCATTGGTGGTCATCACCACGATCACATTCTTGAAATTGGCCTCGCGCCCGTTCGTGTCGGTGAGCGCGCCGCGATCCATCACCTGCAGCAGGATGTTGAACACGTCGGGATGGGCCTTCTCCATCTCGTCCAGCAACAGCACGCAGTGCGGGTGCTTCACCACTGCCTCGGTCAGCAGCCCGCCCTGGTCGAAACCCACGTAGCCCGGGGGTGCACCGATCAGGCGGGAAACCGAGTGCGACTCCATGTACTCGGACATGTCGAAACGGATCAGCTCGATGCCGAGCTGCAGTGCGAGCTGGCGGGTGACCTCGGTCTTGCCCACGCCGGTCGGGCCGGCCAGCAGGAAGCAGCCGATCGGCTTGGCCGGGTTGCCCAGACCCGAGCGGGCCATCTTGATGGCGCTGGACAGTGCCTCGATCGCCTCGTCCTGACCGAATACCACCATCTTCAGGTTGCGCTCCAGGTTGCGCAGCACGTCGCGGTCCGAGGCCGAGACCTGCTTGGGCGGGATGCGCGCCATGCGGGCGACGATGAACTCGATTTCCGGCACGTCGACCACCGTCTTGCGCTCGGCCTCGGGCACCAGACGCTGGCGCGCCCCGGCCTCATCGATGACGTCGATCGCCTTGTCCGGCAGGAGACGGTCGGCGATGTGCTTGACCGACAGATCCACCGCCGCCTTCAGCGCCTCGTTGGTGTACTCCACGCTGTGATGCTGCTCGAAGCGCGTCTTCAGCCCCTTCAGGATCTCGACGCTGTCGGCGATGGACGGCTCGACCACGTCGATCTTCTGGAAGCGCCGCGCCAGGGCGCGATCCTTCTCGAAGATGCCGCGGAATTCCTGGAAGGTGGTGGAACCGATGCAGCGGATCTCGCCCGAGGCGAGCATGGGCTTGATCAGGTTGGAGGCGTCCATGGTGCCGCCCGAGGCCGAGCCCGCACCGATGATGGTGTGGATCTCGTCGATGAACAGCACCGCGTGCGGCTCCTTCTTGAGCTGCGCGATCACCGCCTTGAGGCGCTTTTCGAAGTCGCC
>DAOOVM010000070.1:0-11956 GCA_035370085.1 Rhodanobacteraceae bacterium
CGCGCCACCGGCCTCGCATCCTGCGCCGGTCCCTGCTTCGATTCGAATACGGTCAGGTCGATGCAGTGGCCCAGCAGCTGCAACGGATGCGCGATCCCCTCCCGCGCAGCCGCCCGCGCAACATTGCCCGCAACTCGCTCCGCTTCGGCACCACCGCGGGCGGATCACGCGGTGAACCCAGCCTGCCGCGTCGCCTTGCCCGATCGAACAGGCCGGGCGGGCGGTGCGACGTCCTGTGTTCCCGGCGTGGTGTGGGCCTGGCCTACGGCACGGGGCGGGGGGTGGCAAAACGCTCCGGTGAGACTCCCCCGGCGTTTCCCAACTCTCCGGTGACTCCCCGCCAGTTCCCTTGCTGAATCGTACGGGCTACTCCACCGTGACCGACTTGGCCAGGTTGCGCGGCTGGTCGACGTCGGTGCCGCGCAGCACAGCCACGTGGTAGGCCAGCAGCTGCAGCGGCACGGTGAACACGATCGGTGCGATCAGCGCACCGCAGGGTGGCAGGGCGATGAGATGGCCGCCGCGCAGCGGCATGTGTGCGGCCACGTCGGCGTCGGCGAGCACGTACAGCTCGCCGCCGCGCGCGCGCACTTCCTCGATATTGGACTTCAGCTTCTCCAGCAGGTGGTCGTTGGGCGCCACCGCGATCACCGGCATGGTCTCGTCCACCAGGGCCAGCGGGCCGTGCTTGAGCTCGCCCGCGGCGTAGGCCTCGGCGTGGATGTAGGAAATCTCCTTGAGCTTGAGCGCACCTTCCATGGCAATGGGGAACTGCGCGCCGCGGCCGAGGAACAGCGCGTGCTGCTTGGTGACGAAACGCTCGGCCAACTCGCGCATGCGACCGTCCAGCGCCAGCGCGCCGCGCACGGCGCCCGGGCAGCTCTCCAGCTGCTTCACCAAAGCGGCGTAGCGCGCCGGGTCGAGGCCGTGGTGGCGGCCGAGCTCCAGCGCCAGCAGCGCCAGGGCGGTG
Source organism: Rhodanobacteraceae bacterium (assembly GCA_035370085.1). Taxonomy (GTDB): domain Bacteria; phylum Pseudomonadota; class Gammaproteobacteria; order Xanthomonadales; family Rhodanobacteraceae; genus Tahibacter. Next base: position 971 of record DAOOVM010000070.1, read on the forward strand.
AGCTGGGTGGTGAAGGCCTTGGTCGAGGCCACGCCGATCTCCGGGCCGGCGCGCGTCATCAGCACCAGCTCGGACTCGCGCACGATGGACGACTCGGGCACGTTGCAGATGGCCAAGGTTGCGAGATAGCCGCGCCCGCGCGCCTGCTTGAGCGCGGCCAGGGTATCGGCGGTCTCGCCCGACTGGCTGATGGTGACGAACAGCGTGTCCGGGGTCACCACGGTGTCGCGGTAGCGGTACTCCGAGGCGATCTCCACATTGCAGGGGATGCCGGCGAAGGACTCGATCCAGCCTCGCGCGACCAGGCCGGCGTGGAAGCTGGTGCCGCAGGCGACGATCTGCACGGCGCGGGCGCGGGTCAGCAGCTCGCGCGCGCCGACGCCGAAGATTTCTGTCAGCACGTGTCCGCCGGCGAGGCGCCCCTCCAGGGTGTCGGCGATGGCCTGCGGCTGCTCGTGGATCTCCTTGAGCATGTAGTGGCGGTACTCGCCGCGCTCGACCGCGTCGGCACCGAAACTGGCTTCCTTCACCGCACGCTGCACCGGCTGGCCGGCCTCGTCGTAGATGTCGACGCGGTCGATGTGCAGGTCAACCACGTCGCCCTCGGCCAGATAGATGAAGCGGCGCGTCACCGGCAGCAGGGCGTAGATGTCCGAGGCGAGAAACTGTTCGCCCTCGGCCAGGCCCACCACCATGGGGCTGCCGCGGCGCGCGCCGATGACGCGACCGGGCTCGCGCGCGCTGACCGCGGCGATGGCGTAGGCGCCGGCCAGGCGCGTCAGGGTCTTCTGCACCGCGGCCAGCAGGTCGGCGTCGCGGTGGTAGTGCTCGATCAGGTGGGCGACCACCTCGGTGTCGGTCTGCGTGGCGAAGTCGTAGCCGAGCGCGCGCAGTTCGGCGCGCAGCTCGTCGTGGTTCTCGATGATGCCGTTGTGCACCACGGCCACGGTGTCGCGCGAGGCGATGGGGTGGGCGTTGGTGGTGTTGGGCGCGCCGTGCGTGGCCCAGCGCGTGTGGGCGATGCCGGTGTGGCCGGACAGCGGATGGGCAGCGAGCAGGGATTCCAGGTCGCGCACCTTGCCCTGGGTGCGCTCGCGCCGCAGGCCGTCGGCGGTGAGCAGGGCCACGCCGGCGGAATCGTAGCCGCGGTATTCCAGCGCCTTCAGGCCGTCGACCAGGGTGCCGACCACGTTGCGCCGCGCCGCAGCGCCCACGATTCCGCACATGGGGAATTCCTTGCCAGTACTCGGGAAGCGGAAGTTTAGCCCAGCGTCGGCAAACGGCGTGGCCGTGGCATGGCAAAACGCGGGCAGGGGCCGGCGCCGCCCGATGCCGCGCTCGCGCCTGCGCGCAGTGGCGGCCGGCGTGCCGTGGGCCTCTTGGCCTGTGCGCCGCAGCGGCGTACCGTGCGTGGTCAGGGGGAATGCCGTGGTGCGAAGGTGCTGGTGGTTCCTGATCTGCCTGGCGCTGCTGCCGCAAGTGGCCGGCGCGGCGCGCGTGTATACCGCACGCGATGGGCTGCCGCAGAACGCCGTGATGGCCCTGGCCCGCGACGGCGAGGGCTTTCTCTGGGTCGGCACCGAGCAGGGCCTGGCGCGGTTCGACGGCGAGCGCTTCCAGCGCCTGGCCGGCTTGCCCAACGACAACATCAACGCCCTGCTCGCCGAGGACCGCGTGCTCTGGGTCGGCAGCTATGGCGGCGGCATCAGCCGCGTGGCGCTGGACAGCGGCCGCATCGACAGCCTGGATGCGGCCGGCGGAGGTCTGCCCTCGCCCTTCGTGCAGGATCTGGCCCGCGCCGCCGACGGCGCCATCTGGGTGGCCAGCGACGGTGGCGGCCTGGCCCGCGTCGAGTGGGCCGAGGGCCAGTCGCCGCGGGTCCAGTCCTTCCACGCGGCGCCGTCGCAGTCGCAGGGCCTGCCCAGCGAGCGCGTATGGTCGCTGCAGCGCGGCCCTTCCGGCATCTGGATCAGCACCCTGGACGGCCTGGCCCTGGTGCGCAATGGCGAGCAGGAGCGACGCCGCGTGGCGATACCGGCGCCGTTCCCGCGCGGCGGGCACGCGAACATCGAACAGGTGCTGGAACAGCCGGACGGCGTGCTGTGGATTGCCACCTGGAACGATGGCCTATACCGCTGGCAGCAGCGCAGCGGTGCGGTGGAGCATTTCGCGCCCGGCCTGCCACGCTCGGCCGGCCTGGCCAGCACGCGCCTGAGCGCCCTCGGGCTGGAGAGCGACGGCCGGTTGTGGGTCGGCAGCGAGCGCGGCGTGGCCTACCTGGAGCCGTCCTGCGACTGCCTGCGCGCGGTGGATCCCTCGCTGCTCGGGCGCGAGGACGCCGATGGCCTGTTCGTGGTGTCCCTGCTGGTCGACGCACAGGGCGGGGTGTGGGCGGGCACCTACGGCGAAGGCCTGCTGCGTCTGGCGCCGGAGACACGCCTGTTCGACCGCCAGCGCCACCGTCGCGACGAGGCCGAGAGCCTGGCGCAGGGGCGCGTGCGCGCCCTGTACGAGGACCATGAGGGCACCCTGTGGGTCGGCAGCGTCGGCGGCGGGTTGCAGAGCGTGGCCGCCTCGGCCCGTTTGCCGGCCCAGGCCTGGCGGTTCCAGAGCCACGACTTCGCCGCCGCCAATGCCGATCCGCGCCGCGACTTCGTCTGGAGCGTGCTGGAGGATCGCCGGCACAACCTCTGGGTGGGCAGCGAGGCCGGCCTGGACGTGCTCGATGCCGCGCGCGCGCACTGGCGGCACGTGCCGCTGGACGCCGCCATGGGCCCGAACGTGCGCGCCCTGCTGGAAGATCGCGAAGGGCGCCTCTGGCTGGGTGGCTCGACCGGCCTGGCGGTCCTGGACGGTGACACCCTGCGCCGCGTGGCGATCGACAGCGATCCGGCCTGGCAGGTGCAGGACCGCACGGTGCAGGCCCTGGCGGAGGACAGCCTGGGGCGCGTCTGGGTGGGCAGCGTGGGCGGTCTGCAACTGCTCGACCGCGACGGCCTCGTGCTGCGCCGCTTCCGCGACGACACCGCGCCGGTGCGGCCCCAGGGCAGCGTGTACGCCCTGCTGGCGCAGTTCGACGGCACTATGTGGGTGGGCGGTGCGCGCGGCCTGTGCCGTACCGATGCGCGCACGGCGGACGTCGCGGGCTTCTCCTGGCGCTGCCAGGACGAAGCCGACGGTCTGCCGCGGCGCACTGTGTACAGCCTGGCCGCCGGCACCGACGGCGGCCTGTGGCTGGGCACGGTGGCGGGCCTGGTGCGCGTCGGGCCCGACGACGGCAGCGTGCGCGTGCACGATGCCGACGATGGCCTGATCGGCGACGAGTTCGCCCCGGGCGCGGTGGCCAGCGGTCGCGACGGTCACCTGTATTTCGGTGCCGCCGGAGGCTTCCTGGCCTTCGACCCGCGCAGTCTGCACGCGCCGCCGCCGCCGCGTGCCGTGCACATTGCCGCCTTCAGCCTGGATCAGTTCGAGCTCGCGCCGGGAACCTCGCCGCCGACACAACTCGATGCGGCCTTTCCCTACGCCCGCCGGCTGCGCCTCACGCCAGAAGACCGCGCCTTCGGTTTTCGCCTTACCGCGCTCGAGTTCGACCGCCCGCGCGACCTCGTCTACGCCTACCGCCTGGCGGGGCAGGATGCGGCCTGGATCCAGGCGGGCAGCCCGCCCCAGATCAGCTACACCGGTATCGCGCCTGGCCACTACCGCCTGGAGGCGCGCGTGCGCGGCCCCGGACGGACCTGGAGCGAGGCGCAGACCCTGCTGGAACTGCAGGTGCAGCCACCGCTGTGGGCCACCGCGCCCTTCCGTCTCGCCGTGGTGCTGCTCCTCCTCGTGCTGACCTGGCTGGCCTATCGCTGGCGCCTGGGCGCGCTGGCGCGGCGCGGTCGCTGGCTGGAGGCGGAGGTGGCGCAGCGCACCCAGGCGCTGGAGGCGCAGAAGGCGGCCTTGGCGGATACGGCCCAGGCGCTGCGCGACGCCAATCTGCGCCTGTACGAGCTGTCCACGCACGACGCCCTGACCGGCGTGTGCAATCGGCGTCATGCGCTGGAGGAGGCCGAGCGCCTGCGCCTGGATGCCGATGCCGCCGCCCGCCCGCTGGTGCTGGCGCTGATCGACCTCGATCACTTCAAGCGCCTCAACGACGAACACGGCCACCAGGCGGGCGATCACGCCCTGGCGGAGTTCGGCCGCCTGCTGCGCGATTCGCTCGAGCCGGGCGACCTGGCCGGGCGATACGGCGGCGAGGAGTTCCTGTGCGTGCTCGCGCACGGTGGCATGGCGCGTGCGCGCGCCTGGGGCGAGGCGCTCGCCCAGCGCGTCGCCCTGGGGGGGCTGCTGTGGCAAGGGCGCGTGCTGCCGCTGACGGTGAGCCTGGGACTGGCCGAACGCGAGGTCGGCGAGGGCGGCATTGATGCCTGGATCGGCCGGGCCGACCGCGCGCTCTACCGGGCCAAGCATGAGGGACGCAATCGCGTCGCGGTGGCCGAGTAGCGCTGCCGCCGGTCGCGGGCCGCGGGGGGAATTGGCTACCATGGCTCCTTCACCGCCCGCGCGAGGGCGCAGCGCCCCTGCGGCCGGCGCGCGGGCGGTCTGATCCCGGCGGAGTGACCCCTGTGATGAGCGAAACCGCGGCCGCCCCGGCCGAAGCCGCCGCCGAGCCCAGCGTGGCCGATGTGCTGGGCTCGGTGCATACCAGCAACTTCCCCGACCTGCTGCGCGAACTGCACAGCACACTGATCGTGTCGACCTATCAGGCCGGCAAGTTGGTGTTGTTGCGTCCCGACGGCGCGGTCATCAACACGCATTTCCGCCCGTTCCGGCGCCCGATGGGCCTGCACGCCGACCGCAACCGCCTGGTGCTCGGCGCGCACATGGAGATCATCGAGTTCCGCAACGTGCCCGACGTGGCCGCGCGCCTGCAGCAGCCGCCGCGTCACGACGGCGTGTTCTGTGCGCGCGACCTGCACGTGACCGGTGCCATCGACATCCACGAGCTGGCCCTGGACGGCGACGGCGAGGTCTGGTTCATCAATACGCTCTTCTCCTGCCTGTGCACGCTCGACGGCGTGTCGAGCTTCGCGCCCGCCTGGCGCCCGCGCTTCGTCAGCCACTACGCCCCCGAGGACCGCTGCCATCTCAACGGACTGGCAGTGCGCGACGGCTTCCCGCGCTACGTCACTGCCCTGGGCGAGACCAACACGCCGCAGGGCTGGCGCGCCAACAAGCGCGACGGCGGCATCCTCATCGATCTGGACAGCGACGAGATCATCACGCGCGGCCTGTCCATGCCGCATTCGCCGCGCTGGTACGACAACCGGCTGTGGGTGCTCGAATCCGGCCGCGGTGCCCTCGTGACCGTCGACCCGAGCACCGGCCAGCGCACGGACGTCGCGCGCCTGCCCGGCTTCCTGCGCGGCCTGGACTTCGTCGGTCCGGTGGCGTTCGTCGGTCTCTCGCAGCTGCGCGAGACCAATGCCTTCACCGACATCCAGATCACCGACGACAACATCGACCGGCAGAGCGGGGTGTGGGCGGTGCACGTGAAGACGGGCCAGACGCTCGCCTTCCTGAAGTTCACCGGCGGCGTGCAGGAGATCTTCGCCGTGCAGGCGGTGCGCGGCCTGCTGTTTCCGGAGGTGCTGCACGAAGGCGAGCAGCTGGCCCGCACCTACGCCCTGCCCGAGGCCGCCCTGGCCGAGGTCGCGGTGCGGGCCGCGCCGCAGGCGGAGGGCTGAACCGTGACCGCCCCGCCGACGAACGCCGCCGCGGCACCTGAGATCGTGGTGGCCTGGCAGGCGCTGGCGCCGCAGGACGGCACCGCCATCCAGCAGTTCTGGCTGGAACGCGGTGCCCTGCGCGATGCCGCGGCCGCGCAGCAGCGCCTGCCGCAGGTGGTGGCCTTCGCCCGCGCCGAGGCGGGGCCCGTCGCGGTGTGCACGGCCTATCCCGCCGTCCACCCGCAGTTCGGTCAGGCGTTCTATCACCTGCGCATGTTCATCGAGCCTTCGGCGCGGCGCGGGCGCCTGGTGGTGCGCCTGCTGCGCGCCGCGGTGCGAGTGCTGGAGACGTACGCCCGGCAGCGCGAGTTTCCCTGCATCGGCGTGCTGCTGGAGCTGGAAAACCGCAGCTTCCGCCGCATCCTGCGCACGCCGGTGTGGAAGCTCGTGCCCTTCGTGTTCGCCGGCGTCGACCGCCGCGGCATCGAGCTGCGCGTGCTGTATTTCCGCGGCGCGCGCCTGCGTGCGCCGTCGCGGCCGCCCGGCCCCGGTCCCGTGGTCGGCGCGGTGCCGCCGCCGGCCGCCAGCGACTGAACGCCGATTGAACCGGCTTCCGGGCGGGTGCTAGCATCACCGTTCCGGCACTCTGTCACATTTCTTGACGCGGGTACCGGAATGTTGGGGGAGGGTGCGCCCTGGCGTGTCCCTCGCAATCCGTCTGGATCGAGGCGCGGTGCGAAGGCGCGGCGCAGGGGAGCGACGTTCCGGCAGGCACCGGGACGGCAGGGGACTGCGGCTCCATCGCTTGATCCGCTCTAGCACCGGAGAACCATCGATGACGCACCACGATTTGGCCGGACGCACTCGCGCGCGCCTGACTCCGCTGGCCATCGGCCTGGCTCTGGCCCTGTCGGCCAACCTGGCCCAGGCCGAGCAGCACCACCCGCGTGCCACGCCGCGACACCTGGTCGACCACCAGCACCACCCGCTGACCCGCGTCACCTCGCTCAAGGAGCGGCTGCGCGCCAACCCGGTCACGGCGGAGAAGCTGGCGCAGAAGCGCACCAAGGCGCTCGCCGGTCGCATCAAGCACCAGGCGCACGTGCTCGCCCGCGTCTCCCCGCCGAACCGCCCGGCGGCGACCCTGCCGGTCACCAACTGCCTCGATGACGGCTCCCCGGGCACCCTGCGCAGCGTGGTCAACGGCGCGGCCAGCGGCGACGTGGTCGACCTGTCCGGCCTGGTGTGCAGCTCGATCACGCTCACCTCCGGCGCGATCATCACGCCGCAGACCGATCTGACGCTGCGTGGCCCGGCCAGCGGCGCCCTGACCATCAGCGCGGGCAACACCAGCCGCGTCATCGAGAACTACGTCGGTGGCGGCGGCGCGATCGACACCAACCTGACGATCGAGAACCTGACGATCGCCAACGGCCTGTACGACGGCTACAGCCTCGGTGCCTACTTCTCGTCCGGCGGCTGCATCATCACCACCGGCAACGTCACCCTGACCAACTCCACCGTGACCGGCTGCGAGGCCTATGGCAAGTACGCCGCGGGCGGTGCCGTGTACGCCAACAACATCACCATGACCGGCAGCACGGTCAGCAACAGCACGGCGCACGCGTCGTTCAAGTACTACTCCGGCTACTACTACCTCACCCCGGCGCTGGGCGGCGGCACCTATTCGATCGCCGACTCGCAGATCACCAACAGCACGGTCACCGCCAACACGGCCGAGGCCTACGTGCCCGGCTACAGCTACGGCCAGGGTGGCGGCGTGTACGGACGCGGCCGCGTGTCGATCACCTCCTCCGAGATCAGCAGCAACACGGCTGACGTGGGCGGTGCGGCGCTGAGCGCGCTGAGCGCCGGCGGCGGTGCCGGCAATCGTCCGGCGGGCAACGCCTCTGCCGTGACGCTGCTGAACAGCACCGTGTCGGGCAACACGGCCCTGCTCGGCGGCGGTGGCATCGTCGCCTTCAACCTGCCGGCGCAGGTCATCTCCTCAACAGTGACCGCCAACAACGGCGGGGCGCTCGGCGGCGGTGGGTTCATCGATCTGCACGACGCGACCAGCTACGGCAGCAGCGAGCTCAACGGCTCCATCATCGCGCTCAACGGCGCGGCGGGGTCGCGGTACGACGCGGACGTCGGCGTCTACTACGACGGCACCGCCTTTGTCGGCGCCAACAACCTGGTGATCGCCGCCGCAACGGGTGGCAACGGGGCCACACCGGTCCTGCCGGCGGGGACGCTGAATGCCAATCCTCTGCTGGGCGCCCTCGCCAACAACGGCGGACGTTCGCGCACGCATGCGCTGCAGGCGGGCAGTCCCGCCATCGACACCGGCAACAACGTGGCCGGTCAGGCGACGGACCAGCGCGGCACGGGCTTCGCCCGTTCCTCTGGTGCGGCCCCCGACATCGGCGCCTTCGAGGTGCAGGCGGCGGCGCCGCTGGTAATCCGCGAAGTGCCCACGCTGTCGCAGTGGGCCATGGCCGCCCTGGCCGGCTTGCTCACCTGGGTCGGCTGGCGCTCCCAGCGCCGTCAAGGCGCCATGCGACGACGCTGACGCTCGCTGCACCCACTGCAGGACACCGACGGCGCGGGGAGACCCGCGCCGTCGGCGTTCCGGCAGGGGTCGGCTGGCGCCGACGCGTCGTCAGGACGACTTCGGCCGCGGCCGGCGCCAGCCGGCGTGCGTGACCTGCCGGGCGCGGCCCAGGGTGAGGCTGTCCGCCGGAGCGTCCTTGCTGATCACCGAGCCGGCGCCGATGGTGGCATGGCGGCCGATGTTCACCGGCGCCACGAGCGCCGAATTGGAGCCGATGAAGGCGTCCTCGCCGATCTCGGTGCGATGCTTGTTGGCGCCGTCGTAGTTGCAGGTGATGGTGCCGGCACCGATGTTGGCGCGGGCGCCGATGCTGGCATCGCCGAGGTAGGCGAGGTGGTTGGCCTTGGCGCCTTCGCCGAACTGGGCCTGCTTGGTCTCGACGAAATTTCCGATGTGCACACCGCCCGCCAGCACCGTACCGGGGCGCAGGCGCGCATAGGGCCCGATCTGGCATGGCCCCTGGGTGACCGCGCCGTCGACGTCGCAGTGCGCCAGCACCACGGTGCCCGGCGCCAGCACGCAGTCGCGCAGGCGGCAGAAGGGCCCGATGCGCACGCCCTCGCCCAGCGTGACGTGGCCTTCGAGGATCACGTCGACGTCGATTTCGACGTCGCTGCCGGCGATCACCTCGCCGCGCACGTCCAGTCGTGCAGGGTCGGCCAGGCGCACGCCGGTCAGCGCCAGGGCGCGGGCCTGGCGGCGCTGGTGCCAGCGCTCGAGCTCGGCCAGCTGCCAGGGGTCGTTGGCGCCAAAGGCCTCCTGCGGCTCGGCGCAGGTCGCCACCAGCGCTGCCTCGCCATCGGTCGCGGCGAGGGCGAACACGTCGGTCAGGTAGTACTCCCCCTGGGCGTTCGAGTTGCTGATCTGTCCCAGCCAGGCGCGCAGGCGTGCGGCATCGGCCGCGACGATGCCGGTGTTGACCAGACGGATCGCGCGCTGCTCGGCCGTGGCGTCCTTCTCCTCCACGATGGCGCGAACGCAGCCCAGGCCGTCGCGCAGGATGCGGCCGTAGCCCGTGGGATCGACCATCTCGGCAGCGAGGACCGCGAGCGGACCGCCGGCCTGGACTAGGGGCTGCAGGGTGGCCGGGGTGATCAGGGGCACGTCTCCGTACAGCACCAGGACGCGCGCGTCATCGGGCACGTCGGCCATCGCCTGCTGCACCGCATGCCCGGTGCCCAGCTGGCGCTCCTGCAGCACCCAGTGCAGGTCGGTGCGCTCGACGAAGGCCGCGCGCACCTGCTCACCGCGGTGGCCGTAGACCACGTGCACCGCGGCGGGTCTCAGGGCCCTTGCCGTGTCGAGCACGTGCCCCAGCAGCGGGCGGCCGGCGAGCGGCAGCAGCACCTTGGCGCGCCTGGACTTCATGCGCTTGCCCTCGCCGGCGGCAAGGACGATGACGTGGAGGGGCGCGTGGTTCATGCGGGAGGCCCGGTCGTTAGAGTGGCCCGATTCTAACCGCCGGGGCGGTCGCCTCCGGCGCGGCCGCGGCGGCCGATGCGGAAACAGCAACGCCGGCGCGGGGCCGGCGTTCTCGTCGCGATACGCGGTGACGAATTCAGTGCTTGAGCGAGCGACGCAGGCGCTCCAGCGCCTGCAGCTGGGCGATGGCCTGGGCGAGCTGGGCCTGGGCTTCGGCCACTTCCAGTGCGTCGGTACGGTTGGCCAGCGCGCGTTCAGCGTCTTCCTTGGCCTTCTTCGCTGAGGCCTCGTCGAGGTCCTTGGCGCGGATCGCGGTGTCAGCCAGCACGGTCACGACCTGCGGCTGCACCTCGAGGATGCCACCGGAAACGTAGAAGAACTGCTCGTCGCCGTTCTCCAGGATCACGCGCACCTGGCCGGGCTTGAGCCGCGTGATGAGCGGCGCGTGGCGCGGCGCGATGCCGAGCTCGCCCAGCTCGCCGGTGGCGACGACCATCTGCGCGGTGCCATGGAAGATCTCTTCCTCGGCACTGACGATGTCGCAACGGATCGTGGTGGTCATGTGTGCGTTCCTGCGTTGTTTCGCTGCGCGAGAGGCAAGCCTCTAAGCTGCGGAGGCGCGGGTGAGTGGCGGCGGGAGCGAGGCAGGGCGTGTGTCCGCCCGCCTCTCACACCGACCCCCGGTTCACCGCAGCGCTCAGGCCTTCTCGGCCAGCTTCTTGGCCTTCTCGATGGCCTCGTCGATGCCGCCGACCATGTAGAACGCCTGCTCCGGCAGGTGGTCGAGCTCGCCTTCGACGATCATCTTGAAGCCGCGGATCGTCTCCTTCAGCGAGACGTACTTGCCCGGCGAGCCGGTGAACACTTCCGCCACGTGGAAGGGCTGCGAGAAGAAGCGCTCGCACTTGCGCGCGCGCGCCACGACCTGCTTGTCCTCTTCCGACAGCTCGTCCATGCCGAGGATGGCGATGATGTCCTTCAGCTCCTTGTAGCGCTGCAGCGTGCCCTGCACCTTGCGCGCGACGTCGTAGTGCTCGTTGCCGATCACGTTCGGGTCGAGCTGGCGCGAGGTGGAGTCCAGCGGGTCCACGGCCGGGTAGATGCCCAGGGCGGCGATGTTGCGGCTCAGCACGACGGTGGCGTCGAGGTGGGCAAAGGTGGTGGCGGGCGAGGGGTCGGTCAGGTCGTCCGCGGGCACGTACACGGCCTGGATCGAGGTGATCGAAC
>DAOOVM010000071.1:0-11887 GCA_035370085.1 Rhodanobacteraceae bacterium
CGGCCGAAATAGCTCACGTTGTAGCCGTAGTTGGGCTGGTCGTCGCCCCAGGCCACGCCGACGCGACGCGACAGGCCGAACAGGTTGGTGACCATGGCCTTGGACACGAAGTCGTTGTTCTTGGTGCTGGCCAGCTCTTCCATGCTGTTGGGCTGCTTGAACTGGCCGGCCTGCAGGTAGCTCGTGCCGAGCTTCCACTTCAGGTTCACGTCCAGCCACTTGTTGTTCTTGCCGTCGTAGCCGACGACCCAGTCGAAGCTGGTGCCCTTGCCCTTGAGCACCACTTCGGCGCGGCGCTGCTCGAACTCGGTGTCCTTGCCGTCGTTGTTGCTCGACGGCGCGTTCAGGTCGAGCACGTCGTTGTGGAACCAGTTGCCGTCGGCCTGCATCAGGCCTTCCAGGCTCACTTCGGAGCCGCCGATGACATCGACGGCGATTTCCGCATGCGCAGCGGGGGCGAGCGCAGCCAGCACGGCCACGGCCAGATATCGGGGGGTCAGTTTCATGGTCTTGTGCCCAAAGGGTGGAAAAGCGGGCGCAGACTATTGCCGCTCTCTTGCGGTTGTATGACAGCCCGGAGGGCGGATCGCGGCGATTACTTGCCGCTGATGTAGCGCGGTCCCCTGCCGAAGGCCTTCTCGTAGACCCCGCCGCCGACCTTGCGGTACTGCGTGAACCCGCGCTTTTCGGCGTGATTCTGCTGCGTGAGGTGGCTGCCGCCGACGGCCAGGCTCGGGGCGCTGATGCGCCGGTGCACGGCGCCGCCGCAGTGCGGGCAGGCGCGCAGCTCGGGCTCGCTCAGCTTCTGCATCAGCTCGAAGGGCGCGCGGCAGTGGGCGCAACCTGCGGCGTCGGCGACGTATTCGTAGATCGGCATGGGGCGCAGGTCGGGGCCGTGGCGGGACGTCTTCAGGCCGCCACGCTGGTCGCGGCGTGCCAGGCGTCTTCCATCATCTTCCAGCGGTTGACGATGGCGCAGAAGAGCTGTGCCGTGCGCTCGGCGTCGTACACGGCCGAGTGCGCCTCGTTGGCGTCGAACTCGAAGCCCGCCGCGAGCACGGCCTTGGACAGCACGGTCTGGCCGTAGGCGAGGCCGCCCAGCGTGGCCGTGTCGAAGCAGCTGAAGGGGTGGAAGGGACTGCGCTTGTGCCCGGTGCGGCGGATGGCGGCATTGACGAAGCCGAGGTCGAAGGCGGCGTTGTGGCCGACCAGGATGGCGCGCTGGCAGTCCACATCGCGCAGGGCCTTGCGGATCGGCCGGAACAGGTGGTCCAGCGCGTCCTTTTCGTCCAGCGCGGCGCGGAAGGGGTGGGTGGGATCGATGCCGGTGATCTCCAGCGCCCGCGGGTCGATATTGGCGCCGGGGAAGGGCACCACGTGGGTCGAGATCACGGGCAGCGGCGCCACCACGCCGTGCTCGTCCATGCCAATGGGTACGGCGGCGATTTCCAGCAGGGCATCGCGCTCGGCGTCGAAACCACCGGTCTCGACGTCGACCACCACCGGCAGAAAGCCGCGGAAGCGCTCGGCCATGCGGCCGGCGCGGGAGGAGACTTCAGTCATGCGCGGCAGGATACCGGAAGCCCAGCAGGCGACCAAACCGCGCGGCGACGCTGGCAGTGGACCGCAGGCTCAGCCGCGCAACCAGCGCGAGGCGAGTGCCAGGGCAGCCGCTCCCGCCAGCAGCGCGGCGCCCAGGGTGGGCAGCAGCATCAGGAAGGGCAGTCCCAGCACGGCCAGCAGCAGGGCCCAGGCGTAGGCGTCGTCGATCGCGTTCGTGGATCCCTCGGTGCGCAGCAGGCGCGCTGCGAGGTGATCCAGGCTGAGCTTGCCTGCGCCGGTGAAGATCAGCGGCAGCAGCATTACGCTGAACAGCAGCGGCAGCTTGAAGTTGCCGTGCCCCATGTCGGTGATGGCATAGCCCTTGGCGAGGTCGGTCCACATGCCGAGCATGGTGGGCCAATGCACCGCCGCGGTAGCGACGAAGGTGAGGAAGAGGAGGCTGAAGGCGAAGAAGCGGGTGCCCAGACCCAGCCACAGCATCAGGCCGCCGATCAGCTCGAACCAGGTGGCGATACCCCAGGACAGGTTGCTCGGCACCACGTTGAAGGGAAACGGGAAGCGCTCCTGGATGTCGGCGAACCAGTTCTCGCCGTGCAGTTTCTCCAGGCCGGATTCCCAGAACTCCCAGCCCATCACCAGGCGCAGCACCAGCAGCGGCAGCACCTCGCCGCCGGCGCGCAGGCGCGCTGCCAGGCCATCCCAGGCGTTGAGCACGCCCGCCCTCATCGTTGCTGCCATGGTGCCGCCCTCGCTTGCGTGAATGGTGTGGATCGATGGAGGGTCGGATCAGCCGGCGCGCCTCAGGGCACGGTGCCGAGGATGGCGTCGCGTGCGTGGAGGTCGCGCAGGACGTCGATCCCACCCTGCAGCAGCGCCGGGTCGCCGGGATTGCCCGTATCGGCCAGCAGCGCCTGCAGGCATTCCAGACCGGTGCGCACGCGGTTTTCTTGCAGGGCCTGCAGCAGCAGCGCGGTGAGCGCGTTGGTCTCGATGAAGCCGACGTCATCGCGGCGGTCGCGCACCAGCAGCAGTACGCTGGGCTGCTGCGGCACCTCGTTGGGGCGGTAGTCCGGGCCAATGCGGTGCACCGGGTAGCGGTAGGCGAATACCCAGGCCAGCGGCGACACCACCGGCACGCCGTGCAGCGGATCACCGTGCGGGTCGTGCGGGACCGCGGCGATGTCCTGCTCGTCGATCGACAGCGCCAGCTCGGCCCACTCGTAGTGCGCCAGCTCCAGCAGGAAGGGCGCATCGCCGCGCTGCTGCGCCTGACGCGCCTGCAGGTAGCGCTGGAACTCGCGGCCGATTTCCAGGAACAGCGGCGTGCGGCTCACGTGCTCGGCAAAGAAGCCGCGCACCAGGTCGTGCCAGGCCGCATCCGAGTGCAGGCGCCGGATCACCGGGAAGTTCGCGGCGAGCAGGCCCTCGATGTTGTTGAACAGCAGCTCGGCGTACAGGTCCTGCCGGCGCCGTTCGATGCCGGACAGCGGCGCCGCGTGCTGCGGGTCGCGTAGGAAGCGCGTGAACTGCGCCTGCAGCGCCTGCGTGCGTCCCGGCGGACGCGCTGCCTGTTCAGACGGCATGGGCATGGCGGCTCGGCGCGGCGGCATGGTCGCGCTGCAGGCTGCGGATCTGCGCCAGTTCGCCCAGCAGCTCGGCCAGCGGCGGAATATTGGTGTCGCGCTCCAGCAGGGTCGGACGCACGCCGAAGCGCGCATAGGCCTTGCCCAGCAGGTCCCACACCGGATCGATCACCGGCGCGCCGTGGGTGTCGACGATGAGGTCGGGTGCCTCGTTGAAGTGTCCGGCCACGTGGTAGTAGGCGATGCGCTCGCCCGGCATGGCGGCGAGGAAGGCCTCGGCGTCGTAGCCGTGGTTCACGCTGTTGACGTAGATGTTGTTGACGTCGAGCAGCAGGTCGCAGTCGGCCTCCTGCAGCACGGCGCGCACGAAGTCGATCTCGCTCAATTCCTGTCCGGCGGCGAGGTAGTAGGAGACGTTCTCCACCGCCATGCGCCGGCCGAGGATGTCCTGGGCGCGGCGGATGCGCGCGGCAATCCAGCGCACCGCCTCGTCGGTGAACGGCACGGGCAGCAGGTCGTAGAGCTGGCCGTCGTCCGAGCAGAAGGACAGGTGCTCGCTGTACAGGGCGATGCCGTGGCTGTCCATCAGGCGGCGGATCTTGACCAGCAGGGTTTCGTCCAGCGGCGCGGGGCCGCCAAGGGACAGCGACAGGCCGTGACAGACGAAGGGGTAGCGCTCGGTGAAATGGCGCAGCGTGCGCCCCAGCGCGCCGCCGACGTGGATCCAGTTCTCCGGCGCGATCTCCAGGAAATCGATGGCGGCATCCGGAGTGTCCTGCAGCGGGCGCTGGAGCGCCCGCCGCAGGCCGAGGCCGGCACCGTGCAATGGGCGGTGCGGACTCATGCTCGGACTCAGGCGTGTCCGCCGCAGGAGCCTTCCTTGCCCTTCTTCTCGCCGCTGCAGGAACCTTCCTTGCCCTTCATGGCAGCGGAGCAAGAGCCTTCCTTGCCCTTCTTGTCGGAACCGCAGGAGCCTTCCTTGCCCTTCATGGCGCCCGAGCAGGAGCCTTCCTTGCCCTTCATGGCGCCGGAACACGAGCCTTCCTTGCCCTTGTGCTGGGCCTTCATCTCGTCGTCGGAAATGAAGCCGTCCTTATTCGTGTCCATGGCGGCGAACTGCTCGCCGGTGTGGTCCTTCATGGCCATGAACTCGTCCTTGGACACCTTGCCGTCCTTGTTCGAATCCATCTTGGCCACGCCGCACTTGCCCTCGCCACACTTGCCTTCGGCCAGGCCGGCCAGCAGGTAGCCGCTGCCGAGCTGCTTGGCGACGAAGCCGGTGTCGGCCTTGGCGAGCTGGGCGAACGAGAGCGAGCCGACGATCGCAGCGCCAACGGCCAGGGTCAGGGGTTTCACGATCTTGTTCGACATTGCATGAGTCTCCGTGGTGGATGGTGGGCGCTACGCCCGCTTGGTACAGGACCGCCGCAGCGGCCCGATCGCCCCGTCGTGAAGGAGAACCCGCCGGTGCCTGCACCGCCGTCCTGCCCCCCGCCCACGCCAGCGCGGCAACGCTAGGTCCTACGTCTGACGTGCGGCGAGCGGATGCGTTGCTGCGCTGCACGGTGGCCTACGGGCTCACTGGACCGGGGAGGGATTGAAACCCTTTCACCGGCCGGTGGTGTTAGGAGAGGGTGAAGGGCCGGCGCGCACCACTCACGCCGGGGTCTTCTGGCGCCAGCGGCACAGGTCGTGCAGTGCGCAGTGCGGGCAGTCCGGCTTGCGCGCCTTGCACACATAGCGGCCGTGCAGGATCAGCCAGTGATGGGCGTCCTGCTTGAACTCGGCGGGCACGACCTTTTCCAACTTGTCCTCGACCGCACGCACGGTCCTGCCTGGGGCGAGACCGGTGCGGTTGGCGACGCGGAAGATGTGCGTGTCCACCGCGATGGTGGGTGCGCCGAAGGCGGTGTTCAGCACCACACTGGCGGTCTTGCGCCCGACGCCGGGCAGGGCCTCGAGCGCGGCGCGGTCGCGCGGCACCTCGCCGCCGTGGTGCTCGAGCAGCCGGGCGCACAGGGCGATGAGGTTCTTCGCCTTGGCATTGAAAAGGCCGATCGTCGAAATGTATTTCTTGACGCCTTCCTCGCCCAGCGCCAACAGGGCAGCGGGCGTATTGGCCACTGGGAACAGGCGGCGTGTGGCCTTGTTCACGCCGACGTCCGTGGCCTGGGCGGACAGCACCACGGCGACCAGCAGTTCGAAGGTGCTGCGGTACTCCAGCTCGGTCGTCGGTCGCGGGTTGAGTTCGCGCAGGCGGCGGAATAGTTCGTGGCGTTCGGCGGGTTTCATCGGCGCAGACGGGTCGGGCCGGGACGTCGCGCTGCACGCGCGCCCAGCAGCAGGGCGAGGAGCAGCAGGACGGCGAAGGGCCGCTCGAACAGGGGCCAGGACGCCAGGGCGCCGCGCGCCCCGCCGCACAGGATCAGCAGTGTCGCGGCGGCCAGCAGGCGCAGCGGCGACGGGTCGGCTGCGCGAACCGCGCTGCCGTCGGGCGGAAAGGCCAGCGCCAGGGCCAGCAGCGGTACGCCGAATTGCAGGGCCTCGCGCGCGCCGTAGGCCGCCAGGGTGGCGAGCAGTGCGACGCAGCCCGCCGCAGTGGCCGCCCCCAGCGCGGTGAGGCTCAGGCGCAGGCGCGCTGGCAGCGGGCGCAGCGCGGCGCGCAGCGGCAGCAGCAGCGCGCCAAGCAGCAGCAGGCTGCCGGCCAGGGCGAGGCCGCGCGTGGCGTCAGTGGCGAGCAGCAGGCAGGGCGCCAGGCTCAGCCAGAATGCCTCGGCCGCGTCGACGACGGCTACCGTCCTGGGCGCGGCCAGGCCAGATGGTGAGGAGTGACCCGCTTCAGCGGACACGGCTGCCGACCTCGACCGCGTCGCTCTGCGCCGGCGCGGCGTACAGCTCCGTCGCGTGCACCTGCACGTACTCCAGCACGCGCCGCAGCGCCACGATCAGCGCGCGCGACGTGGTGGTGGCGCCGCCGAGCTGGTCGAAGTCGCCGCCGTCGCGGCGCAGCGCCCAGCGCGTCGGCCGTGCGAGCGACAGGCCGCGGAAGGTAGCGATCCAGTCGCCGCGCGCCGCGTCGATGGCATCGCCGAAGCCGGGCGACTCGCGGTGTTCGAGCACGCGCACGCCGAGCACGCTGCCGTCGGCGGCGACGCCGATGACCAGCCGGATGGGGCCGCCGTAGCCGTCGGGGGCGACCGCTTCGAGCACCAGCGCACTGGGCGCGCCGGCGCGGCGCGCGCGCAGCACGGGCATCGCCTCGGACGTGCCCAAGGCGGCGGCGTCGCGCACGCGGATGGCGTCGGCGAGGGGGTCGTTGTCGTAGCGCTGCGGCGGCAGCACCGCGGTGAGTGCCGCCAGCTCGCTCGCGTGCGCCTGTGCGGTCAGGCGCGAGCGCGTCAGGAGTACGGCGCCGGCGAGGATGCCTGTTGCCAGGGCCAGGCCCAGCGTCACCGCGGCGAGTTCGCGCACGAGTCGCGAGCTCATGGCGCGGCCCCTGCGCGCCGGTGGCCGTAGGGGCGCGGCGGACCCACGCGGTCGAGCAGCGGCGCGGCCAGGTTCATCAGCAGCACAGCGAAGGCGACGCCGTCGGGAAAACCGCCCCAGCGGCGGATGGCCAGGGTGAGCACGCCCACCCCGGCGCCGAACAGCAGGCGACCGCGCGGCGTGGTGGCCCCGGTCACCGGGTCGGTGGCGACGAAGAAGGCGGCCAGCATCAGACCGCCGCAGACCAGGTGCAGCAGCGGCGAGGGGTGCGTGTCCGGATCGGACAGCCAGAAGGGCAGCGATACCAGCAGGCTGGCGCCGATCACGCCCAGCGGAACCTGCCAGCGGATCACGCGGCGCCAGAGGAGGTAGCCGCCGCCCAGGGCGTAGGCGGCGGCGATCCATTCCCAGCCCTTGCCACCGACGTTGCCGAACAGCGGCGTGCGGCGGATTTCCGCCAGGGTGCGCCCCTCGTGGGCCAGGCTGCGCAGCGTGTCCAGTGGGGTGGCCGAAGAAAGGGTGTCCAGCGTCGGCGGCGGCACGCCGCGCAACACGGCGTCGAACAGCTCGCTCGGCGACAGTGACAGCGGCGCGAGTGGCGACAGCCATTGCGCCATCTCGCGCGGGAAGCACAGCAGCACTGCGGCCAGGCCGACCATCGCCGGATTGAACGGATTGTGCCCAAGCCCGCCGTAGGCATGCTTGCCCAGCAGCAGGGCCGCGGCCATGCCCGCCAGAGCCACCCACCAGGGCGCGAGCGGCGGCAGGCACAGGGCGAGCAGCACGGCGGTCACCGCGGCCGACAGGTCGGCCAGGTGGGGCAGCAGGGGCTTGCCGCGCAGGCGCAGGACTGCGGCCTCGAAGGCGGCGGCGAAGGCGAGGCAGAGCGCCAATTGCAGCAGCAGCCCGGGTCCGAAGAACAGCAGCTGCGCCGCGACGCCGGGCAGCAGCGCCAGCAGCACGTGGCCCATCACGCGCGTGACGCTGCGGCCGGCGTGGATGTGCGGCGCCGGCGCCACCGCGAAGGCCTTCACGGCGCGTCCTCGCGCCCGGCGGGTGCGGCCGCCTGCCGGCGCGCGCGCCCGCGCGCGATGGCGGCGAGCACGGCGGCCTTGTCCATCGGCGCGGCGGCCGTCGTTGCGGCAGCGGCGGGTGTGGCTGGCGCCGTGGCGGCGGGTTGCGCCGCGGCCGGAGCGGTCGCGGGCGCACGCGCCGCGACCCGCGCCACGCGCTCGGCGGCGTCGCGCGCCAGGCGCGCGGCGCGGGCAAGGTGGCGCGCACGGGCCTGCGCGGCGCGAGCGCGCTCGTCCTCCTGTACCTGTAGAGCCGACTTGCCGTCGCGGTACAGCTGCACCAGCGGAATCTGCGCCGGGCAGACCCAGGCGCAGGCACCGCACTCGATGCAGTCGGACAGGCCCTGTTGTGCGGCCGCCTCCAGCTCGCCCTCGCGCAACTGCGCCAGCAGGGTCTGCGGCAGCAGTTGCGCCGGGCAGACCGCGGCGCAGTCGCCGCAGCGGATGCAGGCGCGCTCGGGCGCCGCGGCGCGCAGCTCGTCCGCGCCGAGCACCAGCACGGCCTGGGTGGATGCCAGCACCGGCACGGCGTCGTGCACCACGGCCTGGCCCATCATCGGTCCACCCAGGACCAGCCGGGCCGCGGCATCGGTGTAGCCACCGGCGTGGGCGACGAGGTGGGCCACGGGCGTGCCCAGGCGCACGCGGTAGACGCCCGCGCCGCGCACGCCGCGGCCGCCCAGGGTGACCAGGCGCTCGGTCAGCGCTTCGCCGTGCACGATCGCGCGCCAGGCGGCGACCGCGCTGGCCACGTTGTGCACGCTCGCGTCGAGGTCGCGCGGCAGGCCGCCACTCGGTACCTCTTGTCCGGTCAGCACGCGGATCAGCTGGCGCTCGCTGCCGACGGGGTAGCGGGTCGGCACGGCCACCAGCTCGACGCCGCCGGCGCCGGGCGCCGCGAGGGCGGCCTGCAGCGCCGCGCGCGCGCCGTGCATGCGCGACTCCAGCGCGAGCAGCACGCGCGTGGCCCGGCACAGGTGGGCGAGCAGTTGCGCGGCGGCCAGCACCTCGACCGCGCCGTGGCACAGCAGGGCTTCGTCGCTGCGCAGCCAGGGCTCGCATTCGGCTCCGTTGAGAATCAGGATGGTGCCGGGCGCGGCGAGTTTGGCCGCAGCGGGGAACGCCGCGCCGCCGAGGCCGACGACGCCGGCGACGGCGAGACGTTCGAGCAGTCGCTCGCGCGGCAGCTCGCGCCAGTCGGCGAGCGGCGGCAGCGGGGCGCTGTCGTCGCGTCCGTCGGTGGCGATCACGACGCACGTTGCCTCGCCATCGCCCACCGGCCGCGGCGCAATGGCGGTCACCGTGCCGGAGCTGCCCGCGTGCACCGCGGCCCCGCGCGCGTCGGCCGCCGCGGCGAGCAGCTGGCCGCGGCGCACGCGCTGACCCACGGTGACCGCACAGGCGCCGGACGCGCCAGGGGGTGGCAGGGGATGTACGAGCTCGGGTGGCAGCGGCAGGCTTTGCGGGGCCGGTGCCGCGTCGCCGGGCTTGTGTGGCGGCAGGCGCACGCCGCCATGGAAAGGCTGCAGGAGCATCAGGCGGTGCTCCGCGTCGGCACGGCCGCCGCGTCCGCGGCGCGCGGCACCAGGGTGATGCAGTCCACCGGGCAGGGCGGCAGGCACAGCTCGCAGCCGGTGCATTCCGCCGCGATCACCGTGTGCATGAGCTTGGGCGCGCCGACGATGGCGTCCACCGGGCAGGCCTGGATGCACTTGGTGCAGCCGATGCAAGTGGTCTCGTCGATCAGCGCCACGACGCGCGGGCCGGGGGTGCCGTGGGCCGGGTTGACCGGCTTGGGTACGCGCCCGAGCAGGCGCGCCAGGGCACGGGCGCCCGCATCGCCGCCGGGCGGACACTGGTCGATGTCGGCCTCACCGCGCGCCAGCGCCTCCGCATAAGGACGGCATCCGGGATAATTGCATTGTCCACATTGCGTCTGCGGCAGCACGGCGTCGATGCGCGCGGCGAGGTCGACATCGGCGCCGGCGCGGCGCGCCAGCGCGCCCAGGCCCAGCGCCACCAGGCCCAGCAGTAGCGCCGCGGCGAGCAGCGTGGCCGTCACAGGCGGTCGCCGATGCCCGCCAGGCCCGCCCAGGCCAGGCCGATCAGCGCCAGACTGAGCAGGGCCAGCGGCGCACCGCGCAGCGGCGCCGGCACCTGGGTCGCGGCCAGGCGCGTCTGCAGTCCAGCGAACAGCACCAGCACCAGGCCCAGGCCCAGGCCGCAAGCCGCGCCGAACAGCAGAGCCTGGGCCGGATCGCGCGCCAGCGCCGGAGCGAGCAGGGCCACGCCGAGCAGGGCCGCATCGGGCGCGGCGGGCAGGGGCTGCCGCCGCCACAGCGCGCGCAGCGCCGCCGGGGCCAGGCGCATGCCGCCGTGCAGCGCGCCGACGCCCGCCGCGCTGGCCAGCAGCGCCGTGGCCGGACGCAGGGTCGACAGAACCGGCGCCTGCAGCAGGAGGTGCTCCAGGGTCCAGGACAGCGGTGCGACCAGGGCCGCGGCCAGCGTGGCAAAGAGGCCCAGGGCCAGCACCGCGTGCAGCGGTCGCGGGGCGATCGCCGCAACGCGCTCCACACCGCAGAGGTGGACCAGCACCAGGTTGTGCACCAGTACGCCGCCGAACAGCAGGGCGAGGACGTCGGACATGCGCGGATTGTACGCGGCGCCGGGCCGCTACTTGACCGGCATGCCTGCCTGCGCGCCACTGTCGACGTCGAGCAGGAACAGTTCACTGCCGCCGCTGCCGGCCGACAGGATCATGCCCTCGGACAGGCCGAAGCGCATCTTGCGCGGGGCGAGGTTGGCGATGAACACGACGTGGCGCCCGACCAGCGCGCCCGGCTCGGCGTAGGCGGCGCGGATGCCGGAGAAGATCTGGCGCTGGCCCAGCGGCCCGGCGTCGAGGGTGAAGCGCAGCAGCTTGTCCGAACCCTCCACGATGTCGCAGGCCAGCACCTTGCCGATGCGCAGGTCGAGGCGGGCGAAATCCTCGATGGCGACAGGGGCCGAGCTGGCGGGGGCGGCTGCAGGCGGCGGCGCTGCGGACGGCTTGGAGTCCGCCGCCGGCGTGGCGGCGGCCTTGCCCGCGGCCGCCGGTGCCTGGGCCGAACCCTGGGCAGGTGCGGGCTGCAGCGAGTCCTTGCTGGCGTCGATCATGGCGTCGATGTGCTTGGGGTCGATACGGGTGAGCAGGGGCGTGTAGGCGTCGATCGCGTGGTCGAGCAGCGGATCGGCGAGCGCCTCGAAGCGTTCCAGCGGCGCGCGCAGGAAGCTGGCCGCGCGCCGCGCGGTGAGGGGCAGCACGGGCGCGAGGAAGCCGGCGATGAGGCGGAACAGGTTGATGGCCAGGGAACACACGTCGTGCAGCTCGGCGTCGTTGGCGGGATCCTTGGCCAGGTGCCATGGCGCCTTCTGCGCGATCAGCTCGTTGGCGGCGTCGGCTTCGGCCATGGCGCGCACCAGCACGGCATTGAAGTTGCCGCGCTCGTAGGCGCCGTCCGCGCCCAGGCAGGTGGCGGCCAGGCGCCCGTGGCATTCGGCGTACACGGCGTCGCTCTCGGCCGACAGCAGGCGCGCCAGGCGACCATCGAAGCGCTTGGCGAGGAAGCCGGCGCAGCGGCTGGCGATGTTGACGAACTTGCCGACCAGGTCGGCGTTCACGCGCGCGGCGAAGTCCTCTAGGTTCAGGTCCAGATCCTCCACGCCGCCGGAGGATTTCGCCGCGAAGTAATAGCGCAGGAATTCCGGGTTCAGGCCCGCATCCAAGTAGGTGCGCGCCTGGATGAAGGTGCCGCGCGACTTGGACATCTTGGCGCCGTTCACCGTCAGGTAGCCGTTGACGTGCAGCGCGCTCGGCACACGCAGTCCGGCGCCGTGCAGCATGGCCGGCCAGAACAGGCCGTGGAAGTTGATGATGTCCTTGCCGATGAAGTGGTGCAGCTCGGTCGTGGCGTCGAAATTCGCCGCGCCGCGGGCGAGAAAGGCGTCGAAGCTCTCCGGGGCCAGGCCGTGGCTCGCGGCATCCGGCCCCGCGCACAGCGCGCGGAAACTGGCGAGGTAACCGATGGGCGCGTCGAGCCACACGTAGAAGAACTTGCCCGGCGCGTCCGGAATGGCGAAGCCGAAATAGGGCGCGTCGCGCGAGATGTCCCAGTCCTTGAGGCCGCCCTCCAGCCACTCGTC